>NZ_OZ244056.1:608634-912951 GCF_965215465.1 Simkania sp.
ATACCAAGCGTAATCTTCGGGGGTGAGACCAATCGCTTCGATTTTTTTTGTCAAAATGTCATGCCGCTCTTCTCTTTGACTTCCGCCAATGATCTCACCAATCTTGGGCACGAGAACATCAAGGGCAGCAACGGTTTTACCATCGTCATTATCGCGCATGTAAAAGGCTTTGATCTCTTTGGGGTAGTCGGTCAGAATGACCGGTTTTTTGCAATGCTCTTCGGCAATGTAGCGCTCATGTTCTGACTGCAAATCAGAGCCCCATTCAACAGGGTATTCAAACGGTTTGTTTGATTTTTTCAAAATGTCGACAGCTTCGGTGTAAGTCATGCGAACAAAAGGTGAGTCATGGACGTGTTGCAAACGTTCAATGATTCCCTTATCGATAAATTGATTGAAGAATTGCATGTCTTGATCACAACTTAGAGCTTCTTCGATCAAGCATTTGAGATAGTCTTCCGCAAGGTTAGCAACAACATTTAAATCGGCAAAAGCCATTTCAGGCTCGATCATCCAAAACTCAGCCAGGTGGCGTGAAGTGTGCGAGTTTTCAGCTCGAAATGTTGGGCCGAAGGTATAAACATCAGAGAGTGCTGTTGCATAAGCTTCTGCATTGAGCTGACCAGAAACAGTTAAAAAAGCGGGTTTGGAAAAGAAGTCTTTTTTGTAATCGATCTTATCTTTGTCACGAGGAGGATTGTCTAAGTTGAGTGTGGTGATTTGAAAGAGTTCTCCTGCTCCTTCGCAGTCTGAAGCAGTGATGATAGGGGACTGGAGATAAACAAAGCCACGCTCTTGAAAAAATCGGTGAGTCGCATAGGCAAGACGGCTGCGCACGCGGGCAACGGCTCCTTGCGTGTTCGTCCTAGGTCGGAGATGGGCGATTGTTCGGAGGAAATCAAAAGAATGACGTTTTTTCTGGAGAGGGTAATCATTGGGGCAAACGCCGAAAATTTGAATCCCACTGACTTGGATTTCATACTTCTGCTTATTTCCGGGACTTTTGACAACTTCACCACTGATTGCTAGTGCAGCTCCTGTTGAAAGCTCTGCAATTGTTTTTTCATAGTCGGGAAGCTTGGCATCAGCAACAGCTTGGATGGTTGAAAAACATGAGCCATCACTGATTTCGATGAAGGCAAAAGACTTTTGGTCGCGCACTGTGCGAACCCAGCCACAGACAGTGACGTTTTTTCCAAGAATTGTAGATTCTTCAGCTTCTAAAATCGCCTTGATTTTGGTTTTATCCTGCAAACTCTCTAAGCAGGGCGATTTCGTCTTTCCACATTGTGTCTCCATGGGGCGTTTCCAAGTATTTAGGGATTTCACGTAATTTAGGATGTTGCATCATGGCCCGAAATCCTTCGGCACCAATTTCACCTTTTCCAAGCGATTCATGTCGATCCTTCCGCGATCCTTCAGGATGTTTGGAGTCGTTGACATGGATGGCCTGCAAATATTCGAGACCGACCACTTGGTCAAACTCTGCTAAGGTCTTTTCCCAGGCCTCTTGATTGCGGATATCGTACCCCGCACAGAAAATGTGACAGGTGTCAATGCATACACCAATTGGGAGCTTGTCTTTGACACCTTGAATGATGTGTGCGAGGTGTTGAAATTGGTGGCCGACGGAGGTGCCTTGACCTGCGGTGGCTTCGATCAGCAAAGTGAGATCAGAGCTTTGATCAAGTAGAGGCTCCATCTTAAGTAGGCTTTCGACAATGCGATTGAGGCAGTTTTCTTCTGTATCTCCAGTTGCAGCACCGGGATGAAAATTGAGAAAGCTCAGCTTCAAATCTAAGCATCGTTTGATTTCTGCTTCAAAGGCTTTTAAGCTTTTGGCTAAGTTGTCTTCTTTGGGCGATCCGAGATTGATGAGATAGCTGTCATGGCTCATTACCTTTTGAATATTGAGAGAATCGAGCGTTTCATGCCATCTAGCAATTTCTTCTTCGGGGATGGGGCGTCCGACCCATTGTTTTTGGTTCGCTGTGAAAATTTGAATGGTTGTGGCCCCGATTTGCTCTCCTCTTAGGAGGGCTTGATGAACCCCTCCACTAATCGAAGTATGGGCGCCAATGAGCAATTGATTCGCAGGCATCATGAATTTAAGCTGTTTTTTCGCATGAGATTAACTCAAACGGGCTACAGAAAGCAAGCATGCTTTCTGTAGCTTCAGTAGATTAGTGAGTGTGGGCTAAGAATTCGCAAACAAGGGCGATGTTGATTGGCAAGGGAAGCACAATCTGTTCGACTTGAGGAACTGAGAGAAGTTGCCCAGACATTTTTTTCTCATCTAGTGAAAGATACTCAGGAACTTCACGAGAAGTGTTTGCCACAGCATCTTTAACGACTTTCATGTTTTGTGACTTTTCTTTAATCGAAATGGTCATTCCTGGTTTCACTAGGAAAGAGCGGACATCGACTTTTTTGCCATCAACTAAAACATGTCCATGCGCCACTAGTTGGTGGGCTTGGAAGATTGTTGAAGCGAGTTTAAGCTTGTAAACGATGTTGTCTAAACGACACTCGAGACGCTCGAGAAGAAGGTGAGCGGTGTTGCCTTGTTTCTGAACAGATTCGTGGTAGTAACGAAGAAGCTGTTTATCAGTAAGCATTCCGTAAACGGCTTTGAGCTTTTGCTTTTCTTCTAGCTGAACACCGTAGTCCGACTTTTTGCGTCGTTTTGCTCCATGAACTCCAGGAGGATTAGGCTTGTGCAAGAGTGGGTTGCGTAAGCGTCCAAAAATGTTTACTCCAAAGCGTCTTGCAATGCGGTTTTTGGGGCCAGTATAGCGTGACATTCTTTCTCCTTATAACTCAGGCCAATTGTGAAACAAACCATCGTAATTCATCCAGGGAATTTTGGACAAGGGGAATTTCCTGCAGTGGGAAAGAGCGAAAAATATATAAGCCTTTGATAATCAGGATTATATAGATTTGATTATTTATTTGAAAATATGCTATAATCAGGTTGGGGAGCCAGGCATACAAGTAAGTGAGGATCAAATTGACATGAGTAAAATATCTTGGGAAGCCTTAGCTTTTGAAACAAGGGTCATAGCCCGTGATTTGATGAGAAGAAATTTTCTTGATATGAAGCTATTTTCTGAATATCAAGATATTGAAAATCAATTACTTAAACGGTTTCATCGCCTTTCAAAGCAGTCCAACCTGAGCGAAGAAGATGTCAAAAATCTCACAACGAAGTGTAACGAATCATTTCAGATCATTCGGGCTCGACTTGAGTATATGGACCCTGAGCGGCAGCTCGATGTTCAAAACAAATTCTATGCAGCTCAGAAAGAGCATCTTACTATTCGACTTAAAGAGCTTGAGAAGTGTCTTGAGGAAGGTCTCGGAGTCGATCCTAGGCACGATAATCTTATGACGCCGCACAATAAGGTGCGATTGCTTGAGAGTGAGATTGAAACGCTTAAAGGACGCCTTGCAGACATCGATCGTAAGCAAGCAGCCCTAGCTTGATTTATTTTTGCAACTGAGATAATCTGCTTTCCATGGATTATCTTGTACTCGCATTTTATCTCATTAAGCCTCTTGATGACCCGCACGCACTCGTGAAGGAGTTTAAGAAGTTTTTCGACGCGCACGACGTGTTGGGACGGATTTATATCAATGAAGAAGGAATCAATGCGCAAATGAGCGTTGCTGTGTCGGATTCTAGTGCCTTTTTCGATTGGTTTCTAGGAGATGAACGGTTCAATGATACCGATATCAAAATCCACCATCATCATGAACATGCATTCCCTAAAAAGACTGTAAAATACCGTGAACAATTGGTGGCGCTTGATCAAAAAGTGGACTATTCCAAAGGTGGCAAGCATACAACAGCTGCCGAGTGGAAGAAAATGCTCGATGAGCAGGACGAAAATACCGTCGTTCTCGATGTGCGCAATGGGTATGAATGGGAAGTTGGTCACTTTGAAGGTGCTGAAAAACCTGATTTTAAGACGTTTCGTGAGTTTCCAGACTCTGTAAAACAGCTGAAAAAGAAGTTCGATCCCAAAAAGACCCGTGTGCTCATGTATTGCACTGGAGGAATTCGGTGTGAGCTGTATTCGTGCTTGATGAAAGAGGAAGGATTTGATGAGGTTTATCAGCTAGAAGGCGGAGTGATCAAATATGGTCAGGAGGTCGGAAATGACCACTGGAAGGGAAATCTTTTCGTATTTGATGATCGGCTCGTGGTTCCCATTGCAGATGAACCAAATGAGACCATTGGTGAGTGTCGTCACTGTCAGACCAAGACCGATTCTTGTTACAATTGTGCCAATATGGATTGTAATGCACTCTTTTTGTGTTGCATCGAATGCAGCAAAAAGTTCCTAGGGTGTTGCTCTTCTCAGTGTATGGATGCTCCTCGTCGTCGAGAGGCGACACCTCAAGAGAAGCCCAAACCGTTCCGCAAGCTCCCCTTTGAAGAAAAGCAAAAATATCCCAGCTAGATTTAGTTTTACTCCTTAGATAGTGTCGTCACAAGTTGGTCAATCCTTAAACGACTCCTGGAGAAAATTTCGTCGTTGCTTTCCTTCGAAAGCCCGATTTGGGCTTCCTGTATCAGTCGCCTTGCACTTTTCTTCCATGAGCCGCTCCTTTATTGCCCATCTTGTGACGACACTATCTAATCGGTTTGTTTTTTCTTATCGATCAATTCGATCGCAGCGGCCTTCAAGGTCTTAAGTCCTTCTTCAAAGCCTACTTCCACGAGCAGCTGATCGAGGTAGTTCATTTCAGACTGAAGCTGATCGCATAAGGACTCGAGCTTCGCAATCTTCTTTAACAGTTTGTCTTGGTCCATGTTCCCCCTCTCAAGTTAATGAGATGTTTTCACTTATTCATATGCGGAAAATGTGCCAAACCTCGAAAAAAAATGAGTTTTTTTTCACTTCAATATGTCTGGAAAAAGGGGATGTGTTAAGTGAAAGATATGCAACAAGGTATCACCAGTTTATTGCGTCTCATGAGCGCTTCTTGGCTTTTCATTGGAGAAGGATCGGAAGCCGTTCAGCCTAAATCCGATCCTATTGAGGAAGGGGAAGACATGGAGACGATCTTTTCTGAAGACTTGTGAGGCAGGATCTTAGCCTAAACTCAAGTTTTTAGGTTTGTTCAAACTGTAAGAGATTCATTTTTAATTCCAGAGAGTAAGCGAAACCACCGATAGTTTTGTTTGCACTGATGACCCGGTGACAGGGAATCACGAGAGGGAAGGGGTTTCGGTTACAGACATTGCCGATCGCGCGGGCAGCATTGGAGTCGCCGACACTGCGTGCCACATCTTGATAGGATGCAGTAGATCCAAAGGAGATCTTTTGGATCGCTCGGAGCCCTTTCCGTGTAAAAGTTGAAAGGTTAGAGAGATCGAGAGGAAGCGGCGGTGGCTCTTGCTTTTTGAGGTAAGCTTGGATCCAATCGAGAATTTGGGTTTTTAGAGGAGACTTCCCGTAAATATTGCAGGAGAAGGTAGGAGATTCAAAGAGGGCAATGTGGGAGATGTTACCTTCGTTGAGGTAAAAGGAAACCCCGAATGAAGGGTTGGATGCCTCAATAGAGGCATCCAATAGAAGATTAGTCGAGTCGTCTTGCTCGATCATTCATAATTGCAATGTTTTCTTCTTGCTCAATCAGTTCGCGATAGCGATCTTTAGAGACAAGAGCATTGTTATAGAAGTAACGTGTTTTCGACATGCCATCAAAGTAGACAATGGAAGTGCCGTGTTTGAGTCCATCACACCACTGGGTTTCTTCGACGATGGTTTCTCCGTCGACAAAGTGGCGCTCAGTGCCGTTTTTCATGCCGTTGCGGTAGTTGACTTCAAGGTAACGGTAACCGTTTTGGAAGTAAGTTGCAGGACCGTGCAGGACGTTATGCCGATAGTTTTCACTAGAGATCGGCTCACCTGATGGTGCATAAACTTTTTTCTCACCGTGGATTTTTCCGCCTGAAAGTGAGACGATTGTATGAGGCACTCCATGCGGGTGGAAAGTTTCACGTAAGATGGGGTACCCGTTTTCGACGGTTTCCTTGGCGATGACCTTTTCGTGTTGATCGCGAGTGATACGAGTTCCAGATCCTTTTCTAACACGTTCTACGACTTCGTTGTTCTTGTTGTAGTACTCTCCTTCTAGGAGCTCACTGTTGTGGTATTCCTCAACACTAAGCGGCGTGCCCACAGCGTACCATTTCGTCACTTTGTTGTGAGAAGGGGACATGAAGACTTCTTCCTTGAAGGGGATTCCTCTCAAGGTGTAGGAGGTCTTTTTCACGAGGTTGCCGCGCTCGTAGATATTGAGTGATTCGGTTGAGTTAGAATGAGGGTAAGTGTAGGTCGTTGGCCCATGGAGCATTCCATCTTCATAAGAAGCGGTGACAGTGATCCCATTACGCATAGTCGTGATGACTTGTCCAGGATAAGTTGCTGTTTCCCACTCTTCTTTTGAAACATCGTAGCCGTATTTATGGATATAGCGTTTTGAGACGACCTGTTCGTCCTTGTCTTGATTTGAGTTATGACATCCCACCGTGAAGAGAGCGAGCACTGGGAGGAAATATGGGATTAACCTTTTCATAGTTTGACCTCAGACCTCATTAGTTATGATTCGATTTTTACATCTTAGCATTTCGGGAAATGAAGATAAACCGAAAAGTTAAGCCTCAAGGTTCTTGAGGGTGGCGACTAAGCGCGCATGCTCCTTTTCGACCTGAGCTTGCTCGACGGTTTTTTTATCATCCCGATAAGTGAAGCGGAGGGTGATGTTTTTGTAATCAGCTCCAATTTTGTCACTTTCATAGAGGTCTAGGAGAAAGAAGTCTTTTAGGAGTTTCGACTTAAACTCGCGCAGGAGGTTCATCACCATCTCCATCGGGACCTCTTTTTTAATAGTGAGGGTCAGGTCACGATCCGAGCCTGGAAATTGCGGAAGAGGTGTCATTTGAGTGAAGCCACCTTGCAACTCAAAAAGATCGTGCAAGTCGAGCTGGGCAAACAAAGTGGGTTTATCCATATCAAGGGCTTCTAGTCGTTCGGGATGGACTTCGCCACAGACTCCAACACGCACTGAGCCCACGTGAAGCGCTGCTTGCTTTCCGGGATGGAAACTCTTGAGGTGTGAAGGTGTGAAGGTTGGCATCGGAACTCCAAATCCTGCGAGTACGTTTTCCAAAATCCCTTTGAGGTCGAAGAAGTCGACATCGGCTCCTTTTCCTTCAAAATGGTGAGGGCTACGTTTTCCTGTCATCACGATGGCTGCTGAGGTGCGCTCGTGAAATTGCTCTTTGAGTTTAAAATGGACACGTCCAATTTCGAAGGATGAGATGTCATGTGTTTGCCGGTCGAAGTTGTGTTTGACTGCTTGTAATAGACCTGGCAAGAGAGAAGTGCGCAAAATAGACTGGTCGACAGAGCTTGGCTGTAAAACTTCAGTTGCTTCTAAATCTGAGGATCCCTTTTCTAAGCAGAGCTCGGAAAGTTTGGGGCTGATCAGATCGCATGTTAAAAACTCTTGCAATCCTTCACGTAAGAGAAGGGTGCGCATTTTTTGCTCGACGAGATACATCGGAGTGTGTGGGATGGGCGAGTTGATGACGCGGCCTTCTCCTTTGTCGATGTTGTTGTACCCGTAGATCCGAGCAATTTCTTCGATAAGATCGATTTCTTGGTGGATGTCATTTCGATAAGAAGGGACGGTCACTTCGAGAGTTTCTTCATCGCTTGTGTCGACGTCCATTTCAAGACGATGAAGGAAGGATTCGATTTCACCGTAGCTAAGAGTGGTTCCTAAAATTTCGTTTGCGCGCTTGGTGCGGCATTTGATTTTCTTTTCTTTCCTTTGTTTGGGAGCGACATCGATCATTCCTTCTGCAATTTCTCCTCCAGCAACTTTTTGGATGAGATAGGCGGCTTGATCAAGAGCTTTGGTGACACCCTCGTGATCAATTCCTCGTTCAAAACGGCTAGAGGATTCACTTCGCAAGTTGAGCCCTTTGCTTCCACGGCGAACAACTGATGAGTTGAAATCAGCAGCTTCTAAGAGAATGTGGCGCGTGTGATCTTGCACTTCTGATTCTGCTCCTCCCATGACGCCAGCAACGGCAATTGGTTTCGTTTGATCGTAGATCATGAGCATTCCCTCGGGAATCTTCCGCTTTTCGCCATCGAGGGTTTTTAAAGTCGTTTCAGTTTCCGTGAGCTGGACTGAAATTTTTTGTCCGCCGATTTTTTCGTAGTCGAAGGCGTGCATGGGCTGACCACAGCCCAGCATGACGTAATTCGTGACATCGACAATGTTGTTGATGCTTCGGACTCCCGCTGCTTCAAGGCGTTTCTTAAGCCAAAGAGGAGAAGGGCCAATTTTCACATTCCGGATCAAACGACAGCTGTAGCGGGGGCAAGCTTCGGGATCTTTGATTTCAACAGAGATAGCATCAGACGTTTTTTCATTTGAATTTTCTTCAAGTTTGAATGAGGGGCGGTCTGCTTTCGAATCGATCATTGCTGCTAAGTCGCGGGCAACGCCTAGCATACTCATGCAATGTCCTAAGTTGGGAGTTAGCGAAACTTCAATAATGGTGTCGCCGAAAATTTCACTTAAATCAGTTCCTAGTGGTGCATCTTCTGGAAGCTGCATAATCATTTCGTGATGATCAGACAGGCCGAGCTCTTTTTCGGTGCAGAGCATCCCAAATGATTCGACGTCGAGAAGCTTTGCTTTTTTAATTTTAAATGTTTTCCCCTCTTCATCTGTTAGGTGCGCGCCCAGTTTTACAAACGCTGTGCGCATGCCAGCTTGGCAGTTGGGATCGCCACACACGACTTGAAAGGTCTCTGTTCCATCGGAAACTTGAGCGACTTTGAGTTTGTCTGCGCTGGGATGGGACGCTACTTCTAAGACTTCTCCGACGACAACGTTACTAAATGAAAAGGTCGTTTGCTCGACTTTGTCGACTTCGAGCCCAGCTAACGTGAGGATTTCTGCAAGCTCATCAGGAGAGAGCGATAAGGGGATATAATCTTGTAACCAGGATAGGGGAACTAACATTGTTTCTCTTTAAAGTTTTTACCGAAGATTTTAGCAGATTTTCTAGCTATTGGAAACAGTTTTTGATATCCTGCCCATTTTTTGAAGGAATAAATTGATGCATGATGCCTCGTTTGAAGGACACGTTTCAAAACGGTCTCGCCCACTTGTCCATGCGCTCATTATCAGCGTAGCTCTCAATCTAGGGCTACTAGCGACATTCATCACCTTCATCATTAAGGAAAAAAAAGTTGAAACTCTACTTCAGACGAAGACAGCTTCGAAAATGGTAGGGAAACGCGCATCCCTTTCCCAATCAAATGCTGCCGTCTTAAAAGAATTTGAAAAACTCTCTTTTGCCCAGTTGATTCGATTGCTAAGAAATGAAGATGTGCTCGAGCAGGGGTATCGAAAAAGAGATCTTGCTCTTTCTTGTCTTGTGGCTTACCACCATTTCGATTTGCAGAGAGCTCTTCCAGGAATGGAATTTCAAAAACGGGCCTTTTCCTATTCGAAACCAGAAAAAAGCATCGAACTTTTTCCGGGTTTGGATGAGGAGAGGTTTCAGGTGATTGATTATTTTGCCCGAGCAGAAATGTGGCCTTTAACTTCAGAAGGGCTTTATGAAGAGATGAAGCACAGACGGGAAAATATTCCTCCATCTCTTCAAGAGGCGTTTTTTCTTTCTAAAGAGTTTTTTGCCATTGAGCGGGCCTTTAGTCGTTTACCTTTTGTCTTTACCCGAGAAACTTTGCTTTCTCTTCTTCTAGAAGGAAATTGGAAACTTTTAGAGCAAGCTGCCTTGGAAACAGTCTTACATCCCACAGGAGAAATCCCAAATCTCGGCCAATTTTTATCTGGTTTTGAAAACTCAAAGCTTGCTGCTTATTTACTTGTAGCACTCGATCCCGATCACCCCTACTTGAGCTACAGTGATGAAAAACTCGAGAGTTTTATGGAACTGTTAGATCAACAGACAGCCGAGGCTGAGCTCTTTTTGAACCGCGTGGCAACATCAGCGCGTAGCGATCAGATACATGAGCTTGCAAAAGCACGCATTCAATCATGGGGAAAAGAAGTCAGGGTTTCTTCTCAAGAGTATGTCGTACAAAAAGGGGATTCGCTTTGGGGGGTGTCACGTCATTTCGATGTATCCATGGAAAAAATTCGCCAAGCAAATCAATTGCAATCAGATGTCCTTACTCCAGGGCAGAGGCTTCAGATTCCCCATGCGCAGCGTAATCGGGATGCTTGCGAATAAAGTGCCAAAGTAGGAAACCACTGAGCAGTTGCAATACTCCTCCTATAACAATCAGTCCATGAGTGCCAGTTAACCCGAGAAGATTGGTTGAAAAACCAGCTAAGGCGAAGGAAATCGCCACCACTGCTCCAAAGATTCCCATGATCCATCCTTGAGAGCTTTTGTCTGCTGCGTTTGAGAAAACAGTCATGATCATTGTGTAGGCGACGATATCTGCCATAGCAACGGGGAGGGCTAAAGCCCATGTGAGGGGCGCATTATCATTGACACCTGAAAGAACTTCAAAGATGCCCGTTGCAACTAAGCTGAGCACTCCCACAGTTTCCACTTTCCACCTCTTGAGGGAGTAAGGAATGAGAAGAATAAGTCCAATTGCAAACCCGAGTCCAATCCAACCATTGAAAACACCGAGCAGGAAGCGGCTGTATTGAAAGTCTTGGTTAATTTGGATCAGAATTGTTTGAAAGAAAATGCCGAAACCAACTTGGTTGCATGAAAAGAGCAAAATAAGATAACGAACAGTTTTTTTTGCAAAACCCTCTTTGAAAATGAGAATTGGACGCAAGGGATGAAGCTTCTTTTTTTCTTTCACTTCAAAGGTCTCTTTGAATCCAAAGAGAATCCAAATAAAGGCAATCAAAGATAGAAGTGCTGCTACGACAAATGGAGTCCAAAACCCAAAACCTTCTATGACGTTTGGATCAGAGAAAAAACCACCAATGAGAGGGCCAATGACAATTCCAAGAGCAATAGTGAATGTCATGATGCTCATGTTGAACGCTTTGTTTTTTGGGGTAGAAAGGTCTGCAATTGCAGCTTGAGCGATAGGTTGACTCCCAGCCATGAGGCCTGTCAATCCTCGACCTATCAGGAATAGAGATAGGCTGAGGATCGAAATTCCGAGTGCCATGAGAAGAAAACTCACAACCATTCCTGTCATACAAAGACCAATGACCTTTTTGCGCCCTAAATTGTCAGAGAGATCTCCAAAAAAGGAAGCTCCAAAGAGCATGCAAAAGGGGAAAAGCATGTAGGCTAAACCCAAGTAAAAGGCGTTGAGTTGTTCGGATGTAGAGCCCACCAATTGCGCGCCGATAGGCGAATTAAAAATAGCCGTCAATATAGGGTAAACGAGGCCAAACCCTAAGGAGTCGATAATGATCGGTAAAAGACAAGGAGCAATTGAGCTCAAATGGACAAACCGTTTCATACGGTTTTCTATACTTGAAAAAATGTTTTAGGGAAAATCAACGCCGCCGGGATGCCAGGGGTGACACTTGCAAATACGCTTGATTGTCAGGAAAAGTCCTTTAAAGACGCCGTATTTTTTGAAGGCCAAAATGCTGTATTCGGAGCAGGAAGGATGGAACCGGCAGCAGTTGCCAACGAACGGGCTAATCATGAGCTGGTAGAGGCGAACGAGGCCAATGAAGAGGATCTTCACACTAAATTTCCTTGCTTCGTTAGTGGGATATTCGGTATTATACTTTCTTCTTCACTTTTGCGGAAGTGGTGGAATTGGCAGACACGCTACCTTGAGGTGGTAGTGCGAGTAATATCGCTTGGGGGTTCAAGTCCCCCCTTTCGCAAGATTTTTTTTAACCCAAGTTGATCTAACTTGGGTTTTTTATTCTTCGGGGAATACGCGTGTAAAAAATGGATGATTCAAGGCTTCAGCAGCAGAGGGACGATCATTTGGATTAAGTTTCCCAGTGCGTGCAATTAAATCTTTTAAGTCAGGATCGAGTTTATCTAAACTCGGATCTGCGCTGATTTCTTTATTCTCAGCTAAACGTAATTCAATTTCTCTAAACAACTCATACTGATTTTGGGCCGCTGAGGGAACGCTTTGGGTCGCCATCTGAAAGAGAATGGCAAAAACCGAATAAATATCAGCCTTATTATTGTATGTTTCGCCTATAAAGATTTCTGGTGCCATATAAAGGGGAGAGCCAACAATCGATTGTGAGAGGTCCACGATCTTTGAATAGCCGAAGTCACAGATTTTTAAAATCCCATCGCAGAGAAGCATATTGGCTGGTTTAATGTCTCGGTGCATGAGATTAGGATGAACGCGTTGAATAGCAACAAGCCCTCGAAAAATTTGCCGAGCGAGCGATTGGATTTCAGCAAGAGTAAAGTGGGGATTACTCTTAATTCGGTCTTGTAGCGTTTCGACGCGAGGTAAGTATTCGCTTAACGTCGCATATAAAGTGTACTTTGTTCCTCTAAGCCTTGTACGGTCATGGAAAAGGGCCATGACGTCTAACATAGATAATACACTAAATCCATTCCTTGCTTCATTCCAGGCTATCACTTTTTCAGTTTTCAGAACGTTAGGGCTATCGTAGTCGAGTAGAGCGTTCCACTCATACCCCATATGATCTTCGTTCCACTCATAGCACCGTCTGATATGTTCTGGAGGTAGAGAGTCTGTGCGGCTAATGCGAAGAGCTTTATCAATGTGTTCATCGCGGTTGTTGAGGTAAGTCACGAGCCAAACTTTAGAAGTCTGACCGCTTCCAAGCTCATTTTTTAGTGTCAGATCACGAAAGGAACTGCTCAGCAGTTTCACAAACTGGATCTCATCAGGGCAAACTAACTGGGAACTGATAACAGATCTTTCACGCTCTGTTAGGTCCAGTTTAGGAATAATCACAAATTCATCATCGGGTTCTAAATGACGTGCTGGTGGAGTTGCCTCAGTACCCGTCTCCGTCTGGGCAATAGGATAAAACCACTCATATAGAGAGTAAAATGGGCCTAGCAGTATCGACATGCCAAATAGTTTAGCATGTGAGAAAAATTTTGAACACAAGAAACGTAAATAAAAATCTTGAAAGCTAAATTGGAATAATAAATGGCAATTCGAAGTTTTAGGAATCGTGAAACAGAGTGCTTTTTCTTCAAAGGAATTGTATCAAAAAAGTGTAAGTGGTCTTCAAGAAAAAAAATTGCCAGACGAAAGTTAGACATGCTGGATTATGCTAAGAGTTTAAAGGATCTAAAAAGTCCTCCTAGCAATCATCTTGAAGCTTTAAGGGGACAGCTCAAAGGTTTTTTCAGTATTCGAATAAATGATCAATGGAGGAGCATTTTTCGGTGGGACATAGAGCCATATGATGTTGAAATTATTGATTATCATTAATCGAGGGTGATTTAAGTGAAACGAAAGAGAAAGCCAACAACTCCAGGAGAGATTCTGGATGAAGAATTTTTAGCCCCATTAGGGATTTCTCAAAGTGGGCTTGCTCGTCATATTGGATGTGATGTGAAGGTGATCAATCGCATTGTCAACGAGAAGTCACGGGTCACACCTGAAATGGCTCTCAAATTTGCTGAGTGCTTTGAAACAACACCAGATTTTTGGTTAAATGCTCAAATGGCTGTGGATCTTTGGAAGGCACCACTATCCAAAAGGATTCCCTCTCTTTTGAAAAAAAGAAAACGTAAAATGTTTTCTTAGCTTTGAATCCCGGAAATCACGAGTGATTTAGTTTCGCAGTAGGCGTTGAGGCTTTCCACTGCGGAGTTTTCTCGCCCAATTCCCGATTGCTTCCAGCCACCAAAAGGTAAGAGTTCTGAAACGACATCGTGTGTGTTGACTCCTACAGATCCAGCTTCGAGGGCTTCGGCAACGCGCCAGCTGCGCCCAATGTTTTCGGTATAGAGATAAGCTGCGAGTCCATAGTGGGTGTCGTTTGCCATGCGAACCACTTCGTCTTCGTCTTTGAAGCGGTAGCAACTTGCGACGGGACCAAAGACTTCTTCTTGATACATGCGCATTTTGGGATCGACGTCTATGAGAAGCGTAGGTTCATAAAAGAGAGGACCTATCGATGCTCGGCAGCCACCCCGGAGGGCAGTTGCACCTTTACTCAGTGCATCGTCGACAAGCTCTTCAACTTTGGCAACGCCTTGTTCATTGATGAGAGGGCCAATGTTAGTCGTTTCGTCCATGCCAGGACCCACCTTGAGGAATTCATCGATCATTTTTTGAAACCGTTCGACATACTGATCATAGAGACGTTCATGAATAAAAATCCGATTGATATCGTTGCAGCATTGACCGGCATTGTAAAACTTGAACCAAAAAGTGGAGGGGACAGCTTTTTCTAAATCTGCGTCATCAAAAATGATGGCAGGGCAGTTACCACCCAGTTCCATACAAAGGTTTTTGATGGTGTTGCCTGAGGCTGTGGCAAGTTTTTTCCCAACTTCAGTTGAACCGGTAAAAGTGAGCTTACGAACGAGGGGGTTTGAGGTCATTTCATGACCGACTTCAGTTGGGTCACCACAAGCGAGAACGTTAAAAACTCCAGGAGGAATCCCAGCGCGATGGGCAAGTTCGGCTTGGACGAGAGCTGAGAGGGGGGTATCTTCTGCAGGCTTGAGCACAACGGTACATCCTGCAGCCAAAGCTGGGGCACATTTTTGAATGACGAGAACGGAGGGAAAATTCCATGGGGAAATGACTCCAACAACTCCGAGTGGTTGGCGCAAAATCATGAAGCGTCTGTTCGGGTCAGGAGATTGTAGAGTATATCCATGGAGGCGTTGAGCTTCTTGTGCATACCAGTTGAGAAATCCAGTAGCGCCCATGAGTTCGTGGGTTGATTGTTCAAAAGGTTTTCCCGCTTCATAGGTCAAGATGGTACTGAGGTCATCCCAGTTTTCGTAAATGAGCTCTTCCCATTTTTTGAGGTAGTCACCCCTTTGCTTAGGAGTGAGTTTTTTCCACTCTTCAAAGGCAGTTTGTGCGGAGTCGATGGCGTTTTTTGCTTCGGCTTGTCCAACTTCGGTGACTTCAGCGACGGTTTTTCCGTCATGAGGGTTCCTAACGGCAAAGGAACTTTTTCCTTTGACCCATTTGCCATTAATGTAACTGTCTGTACGTAGTAGTGAAGGGTCTTTGAGTTTGAGCATTTCATCTCCTTTGTTAACCCTACTAATAGTTAAGGCTAAAGTTAAATGAAAGAAGAGAAAATGTTGTGAATACTTTTTTTGAGAGAGTCAGGAGGTGTGAAGGCAGTTAAAGTGGAAAAATCCCTTCCCTCAGAAAGGAGAAGAAAGTGGTTCCATTCATCTTCGGTCAAGGTGTGAATGCCTTGAGCAGATTTGATGTGCGGTTTGGAAAAAGAAATGAGCCCTTCGTGCTTGAGTAACTTGAGTTGGAAGCTGGCCCAAAGAGTTTCAGGGGCTAAAGGAAGCTTTTTGAGGTAAGCAACTAGCAGTTCGTAGAGTTTGGGTGCAGGTTTTTCAGGCAGCTGGGTGTCGTGAATCGCTTGGAGCATTTTCCCACCAAGGGTAAGTTGCTCGAGAGACTGGCGCAAGGGCAGGTGCAGATTCAAAATCGAGCCATCAATGAAAGTATAGAGGTCGGACTTTCCTTTGCGGTAGACGTATTGGCCACGGCAAAGGGGGGTGGAGAGGTTGACGCGTTGGGGTTTTTTAGGGGAAAGATGCTTGATAATCAGGTGAATGATGCCTTGGTCAGGAGTAAAGAGATGGAGAATGCGCTCAGTCTCTTTGTAAGCAAAGGACTTTAAAACGATTCCTTCTGATTTGTTTTCTTTCATCAATTGTCCGATTATGCTATTTTTTTACTCTTTGAGCACCGGTAGCTCAATTGGATAGAGTACCTGACTTCGGATCAGGTGGTTAGAGGTTCGAGTCCTCTCCGGTGCGCATTTTTCAAATGCGCCCAGACTTCATCTTGGCCAAGGAAAAACTGGTCTCCAAAAATTTCATCTACAGCTTGTTTCACTCCAGGAAGTCGCAGCCTTCCATAATTATGTCCCGAAAGAATGCCTCCAGGACGCACTTTATGGTCCCAAAGAAGAATGTCTTGTTTTACAACAGGGTAAGCGTGATTCGCATCTATAAAAACGAGATCAACTTGATCAGGCACGTCGTGGAATGCTTCGTGGGAGCATTTTTTTAGGATTGTCACTTGAGGGTCGTTACCATAAAGTTTTTCCACGCGACGGAAAGCTTTTTCATAAATGGCGAGATCCTCGGAAACAGCGCTGCCACTTTGGAGGTACTCTCGGGTGGGTTTCCAAGGGTCGATCAGATAGAGATGAGCCTCTGGAAACATCTCTCTTAGCACCTCTGCATTTTTTCCTCGAAACACTCCAATCTCGACAACCGATTTGATCTCAATTTGGTGAAAATATGACAGGAGTTTCAAATAGCATGCGCGGTGCTTGCGTTTGATGAGCCTGTGAACGTCGTTCCAATCCATGAGGATTATTTTAAAGGATCATCAGGTTTTGATGGTAGACCAAACATCATCGTCGCCTAAATCAAAACCGCTTGGAAAGCATTCTTGAACAGCTTGAATCACACCGGGAAAGTTAGGATGGTAGTCGTGACCTGTGAGGAGGCCTCCCTGTCTGACTTTTTGCCTCCAGTTTTGAATATCGTCTTTCACAGCGTGATAGGAGTGATCTCCATCAATAAAGACGAGATCTAAGTGGTCTGGGACGTCGTTTAAGGCAGCCGTCGAATTTTTTTTCAAAATAGTAACATTCGGATCGTGACGAAACAGCCATTTAGTGCTTTCATATGCCTGCTCATACAGGTGGGGATCAAAGTCAGGAGGAGCTCCGGCCTCGAGATAGTGAGGTGTAAGTTCCCAAGAGTCGATCAAATAAAGGTGAGCTTTAGGGAAAAGTTGGCGTAGCTCAAGGGCATTGAGACCTGTCCAAACTCCAATTTCTACAAGAGTTTTAACGTTAACTTGGTGAAGAAAGGTGAGAAGTTTGAGATAGTCTGCGCGATTCATGATGCCTCTATTTTGGTAAACCAAACATTATCTTCTGCCAATTGAAACTGATCCTTCAAGCAGTCGTGAACAGCTTGAACGACACTAGGAAAGTCGGAGCTATAGTCATGGCCTGCTAGAATCCCTCCAGGTCGGACCTTTTTTTTCCAATTCAGGATATCGTGTTTGACAGCTTCATAACTGTGATCACCATCGATAAAGACAAGATCTAAATCACTCGGTACAAGATCTAAAGCTTCATGAGACGTTTTTTGTAAAATGGAAACTTGAGGGTTGTTTTGGAAGAGCCTTTGCACGTTTTGCAGGGCCCAATCAAAGTCTTTTTGAGAAAGGGCTGGCCCCAGACCTTTTTCGAGATATTGCTTAGAGAACTTCCAAGGGTCGATGAGGTAGAGGTGAGCTTCAGGGAAAAATTCAGCAAAAAAATAGGAAGATCGACCTTGCCAAACGCCAATTTCAGCAAGTTTTTTGACTTGAATGCCTTGGTCTAGAGTTATGAGTTTCAGGGAAACAGATCGATGGATCATAAGTTAGGATGTTTTCTTTTTTTTGCTTTGACGATCGATGCTCCAAGCTCCAGCACCCAAGATAAAGACATAAAGACACATGAGAAAAACGATAATTGGGACAAAAAGAGGCGGTGAAAAAGGTTTTTCTGTCATCCCATCTGGAAGCTGGCTAGGATCGAGGTGCATGATGGTCATTGTTGCGTAGAAGGCAATAGCCATGGTGATGCATCCGATGATCGCCGTTAAGCGCGTCAGAAGTCCAAGAATCAGCAATGCGCCAACGACAACTTCAACAAGAGGGACGAAAATGAGATTGAACTGGACGAGAGGGAGGTTGCTTGCTTGGAGAATGTGCTTAAAGTTTTCGGGGCTAATAAAATGAAGAATACCAAAGACTAGGAAAACAAGTCCGGCAATTAGACGAATAAAAAAAAGGTGTTTCATAGTGAGGCCTCCTTCAGATACACTTGCCTACTCTTTCTCATTAGTCCCCTTGTGTGAAAATGTCTAGTTAAAACCTATCAGTCGTCATTTGGGTTTAAAAAAAAATTCCCAACGAGTTAGACTATGAGGCTAATAGCAGAACTAGTAGAAAAGAGGTTCCACAATGGCCCAAACTCCTAAGACTTTCGATGAAGGCGAATACACCGTCTCTGTGGTAGGAAAAAATATTGAAATCACCAAGCCTATCCGAGACTATATCGAAGAGAAAATCTCGAAAATCGAAAAAATTACTAACCACATTATCGAAGTCGATGTTCGACTTGATGTCCAAAAGTTGAACCATACCGTTGATATCATTCTCAAGTTTTCCCACTTCAAAGTGAAAGTCGGTGCCATTACTGAAAACATGTATTCGGCAATCGACAAGGCTTTTGAACGTTTACATACTAAACTGCTTAAGTGGAAAAGCCGTATTCAAGATCACCATGCCAGAGGTGTTTCTGTGACTGAAATGGAAATCAATGTTCTTGAGCATGGAAGAGATGAAGTTGAGCAGATCAATGAAGAAATTGCCGATGCCAACAATCAGAAGTTGGAAGAGCAGTATTCTCTGCCAACTGTGATCAAAAAGAAAAGGCGCTCTCTGAAGCATCTAACGTTAGATGAAGCAGTGATGAAGATGGAGCTTTCTGATGACCATTTCATGGTTTATCGTTCTGAAGAAGAGCAGAACTTGAAAGTGATCTATCGCCGTCGCGATGGAAGTTATGGAATCATCGCCCCTGAGTAAACGGCGAGAAATTTTCGATCCGATTCGTCAAAAATGGCTCATTGCCTCGCCGGAAGAGATTGTGCGTCAAAAATGCATTGCGCATTTGATCGAAAAGTGCCAATTTCCTCAGGAAGTGATCGCCGTTGAAAAAAGACTCTCTGAGCTGCCACATCTGGCGGAGAGAAAGCTAAGACTTCCCGAAAGAAGGTTGGATCTTCTTTGTTTTGCTCCCCAGCTTGCATTTCCCCTTCTTTTAATCGAATGCAAAGCGGTACCCTTGCAAGAAAAAATGCTTTCACAAGTTTGGGGGTACAATAGCTACGTTAAAGCTCCCTTCGTCGTCCTCGTCAATGACCGAGAACTCAGCTTTAGCTGGGAAGAAAATGGAGAAACTCGGTATCGTGACTTTATACCCTCTTATCAGGAACTCATCGCAGCGTGCAAAAAATGACAGGATCCTACGAAAAGAATCTTCAGCTCCTAGAAAAGCAAAATCCTCTGCTTGCTCTCAAGCTTAGACTGCTCAAACCTGTTGAAGGGACCTCCCAGAAAGCCATGCTCCAGCCAGACGCTAAAACTGAAATCCTCTATGTTTATGGATTGGGGTCTTGTTATGATGCCCTTAAAAAATGGCTCCGCGAAAACCCTGCAAGACGTCTTATTTTTATTGAAGATGAGCAGGAACGGTTTGGTTACTTTCTCAATCAAGTTGAAACAGAAAGGGTGCTACTCGATCCGCAAGTTCAATTGATTGCCCTTATCGATTCCGATGCAAGGGCTCTAGAGAAAGTGATTCAAAAGTATCTTTTTCGCCCCTATGAATGCTTGATCATGCCCTGGAAAAATAATCAGTTTCTCACCCACTTTTCGGACTTGCATCTGCAATGTGAAATGATGATGTGTTGGTACCGCGATTATGGGGTGCCTCAAATGACAAATGTCTTTGCTAATCTCAAAAAAGAGGCGTATTTAGGCGAGAATTTTAGAGGGGAATTTGAAAACACTCCTGCGATCATTTGTGGGGCAGGCCCCTCTCTTGAGAAGAATTGCGATGTTTTGAAAACTCTTGGAGACTCAGCATTGATTTTTGCAGGGGGAACGGCATTAACATTGCTTAAAAAACAAGGTGTTCCTCTTCATTTTGGTGCGAGTATTGATCCAGATCCTCCTCTCGAGCGCTATGAACCCACCGATCTTCCATTTTTCTATCAAAATCAAGTTGCCCAGGGACTATTGGATAAGGTCAAAGGTCCACTCATTTGTTTGGGTGGAAGTGGGGGCTTTCCATTAGAACAATGGCTTATGCCTAATATCCCACCCTTTGATGCGGGAACACATGTTGGGACTTTTTTAGCTCATGTTGCAACGCTTTTGGGTTGTTCACCCATCATTTTTGTTGGAATGGATGGATGCCGTCGAGGTGAAACTCTCTATTATGATGGCGTAGAAGAACAGCGGCGCAACGATCCTTTAATTGTTGAAGATCGATTTGGAGAAGCTGCACAGTCGCGTCGGGACTTTATTCTCGGACGGCGCTATTTGGAGAAATTTGCAACTGACCATCCCCAAACCCTTTTTCTCAATGCAACGGAAGGTGGGCTTTCGATGTCAGGAATAGAAGATCTTTCCTTGCAAGAAGTAAAAAACCTTTACCTGACAAAGAAAGTTGATGCAAAAGCGCTTTGGCAAGAAGCTTCCAAATCGCAAACACCTATAGCATTTGCCACACACCTAGATCAGCTTAAAAAGAGTGTGGAAAAATGCTCTCAAATTTGTAACAAGCTGCTTGAGGCAATTCAGAAAAACGTCACGGGAGAGCGCGCTGATTATGCATTACTCGATCAAGAGCTTTCAGAAGAAGTTTTTTACGAGCTGTTACTTCTTCCCTGCTGGAAGATGTGGCAACCCTTTATACAAAACGAAGAAGTGGTGTCACAAATGCAGGCTATAGAGTTAGAAAAAAGGTTGCAACAAACCCTCTTTTACCGCGATTTGTGTGAGCAGTATGCAAGAATATTATGACGACGGCACTCTTCTTTCTGATTGCAATTATCAGGATGGAGAGCTTCATGGACTTTCCCGCTTCTTTAGCCAGGAAGGGCTCGTCCTTTCGGAAACGCATTTTTTACATGGAAAGAGGGAAGGTGAAGCAAAAAAATGGGACCTTCAAGGAGACCTCGTCTCGATTGAGCGTTACAAAGAGGGGGCATTTCACGGAAAACAAGAGTATTACTATCCAAATGGAGCTCTCAAAACCGAGCTGCATTACGTCAGAGGAAAACTGCATGGCACGGCACGCCTCTTTTGGCCAGATGGCAAAGAAAAGAGAACGTGCGAGTTAGTCAAGGGGAAAGAAACATGCCTAATGGCTTAAGTCTTTTAGAAGGGCGGTTTCCGCAACTCAGCTTTTTACTGAGCATCATGCAAGATGAGCCTTGGGTTTTTTGTGAGGGGGGCAAAAACGCGACGCGCAATGGCTCGACTTTGTATCGCGAAGAAGGTCGCGAAGAAGAGATTGCTGAAAAGCTCGGCAAACTCCGCTTAGATGAAATCGAAGTGCTCTACATTTATGGCATGGGGCTTGGTCACTACGGAGCACCTCTACTTGATTGGCTTGCTCAAGATGTGAAGCGAGACCTTGTCTTTCTCGAACATGACATTGAAGTCCTTCGCTTGTTCTTAGAGACAGAGCAAGCTGAGTCTCTCATGAAACATCCTCAGGTTCACTTTCGTTTCTTGTTAGAACCTAAAAACTGGAAGCCCTTTTTAGAAGAACGCGCCAATGAATTTCCTTATGAAAAAGCCGAGTTTATTGCTCTAGAGTCGTATCAAAAGGAGCATCCGCGTCGGATCAGCTTAATGCGGCTCCATTTGATGAGGCGGACAACTGTTCACCATGCGATCCACATGGACGAGATGTTTTATCATGTCCTGTCTAAAAATGTTCTTGCTAACTTTGCAAGAATTGATCAGGCTTTTTATGCCAATAAGATGCAAAACGCTTTTAAAGGAACACCTGCAATCATTTGTGGCGCAGGACCTTCTTTACAAGATGAACTCGAGCACTTGCGAAAGTTGGAAGATCAGGCGCTGATTTTTGCAGGGGGATCAGCAATCACGGGTCTTTCTCAAGCAGGGATTCTGCCACATTTTGGCGTGGCAATTGATCCCAACTTTGAAGAAGTGCATCGGTTTCGAAAGAGTCTTGCCTTTGAAGTTCCCCTCCTCTATACCAACCGGCTCCACCCTGAGGTTTTCAACACCTTCAATGGTCCTCATGGCTATGTTCATGCCATGACAGGCGGACCTCTTGAAAAGTGGTGGGAAGAGGAGCTCGGCATTGAGCCCTTGCCACTCAAAGGTGGGTTTGACATCGAAGCCCTTTCTGTAACGACAACTTGCTTAGAGCTTGCGACGACCATGGGCTGTGGTCCCATCATTTTAGTGGGGGTTGATCTCGCTTTTACCGGTGATTCGCTGTATGCCGCGGGGATTGTCAACGAGTCAAAAGTGTCGCTAGAACACCGCGATCAAGACATGCGCGCTCCTGAAAGATTACTGAAGCGGAAAGACAGGAATGGGAAGCCAGTTCATACCCTTGTCAAATGGGTGATGGAGTCAGAGGCCATTGGCAATTTTGCCAAAAAGAATCCCCAAACAAATTATCTCAATTGTACTTCAGGTGGCATTGGATTTCCTGATCTTTCCTACCAGCCTCTTGCAGAGCAAAGTTTTCCTCAAAGCTACGACTTGCGAGGAAAAATTCATCAGCTCATTGAAACAACACGCTTTTCATTTTCAAAGTCCAATCCTTTAGAAAAGGTCAGAGAGTCTTTGTTAGATGCACAAGACATTGTTTTTGAAGCATTAGAAGAATTGAAACGGATTCAAGGGCGAGACAAAGATCCCGAAACGGGAAGAATGGTCTTTTATCAAATGGAACTCGAGGAGCAGCTTGCTTTTTCTCTTTGTCTGCAGCAGCCGGCCTTGACTTTTCAGAAAACCTATAATCGACTTCATCGATTTTCAATCGGGGAAGCCACTCACGATCAAAAGTGGCATTGGCTTCATTCCAAGTGGAAAAGCTTTAACGATCTCATTGTGTATTATTTAGAGTCTACGCCCGGTTTTTGAGCAATTTAGACAGATACTAAAAAACTTGTTATAAATGTCTAATTCATATATGCTTAGCTGCAAAAAAATCGAGGGTTTCTAAATCATGTCTAGTCCACTTTATTTTGGAGCTGCAGATAAGTTTGCGACTTATTATCCAAATGTTGAAAAGTCATCCTGTCCTTTCATAGAGGGAACAACAATTTCAACACTTCTCCCTAAAGAAACAGTTTTACTACGAACAGTCTATGCATTAACAGCAAGTGTTCTCTTAATGACGGGCCATAAATTTGCGATTGGTTCGGTGGCATTAAGTTCTAGTGTTTCTCTTACAGTGATGGCCCTGCGTTCAATGATTTATGAAATGAAGTATACTCCTGGAGGTCTGATAGCAGGTGGCATAGGTGCACTAACTTTTGTAACCCCCCTCAAACTTATCCCTCAGTACACTTCTATCACAGCTGTAGCCTATGGAATTTTTGGGCTTTGGACAGCTTATACTCATCTCTACAAATCAGAAGATCCTCTTATTCAAGCTTTTCATCAAATTGCTGGTGGAGAAGAAAAATTTAAAAAAATCCCTAAAATCGAATTTGACGAGTCTAAAACGCTTGTCGAAGAGTTAAACGGTCTTTCGCTGAGTGACTTAGCCCCGATCAATCAGGGAGTTTTTAAAGGACGTCAAGTTGTAATTGTTAAAGCCGCTCATTGCGAAAACAAAACGGATGTAAAAATCAGGGTATTTGTAGAAAGGTTCAGCCCTTTTGATTTGCAGCCTTTCTTTTCAGTGCTACCTTCTCAAGTCGATCGTTATCTCGCTTTACTTCTTCAAGCGATTCCATCTGCTTTTAGAAATGTTTCTTATCCTGACACGATACGCTCACTATGGGATCTACGGCAGCAATCTAGTGATCAAAAAGTCTACCTTTACCCAGGTATTAACAGTGAGCATGGTAATGAGTTTTTTGCACAATTGAAGTCCAGGTAACAGTGTTTTTTTGCTTTTACAGTCAGAGATTTAGGCATTTATTACAGGTTTTGATTGTAAAAGATATCTCTTTATCTCTGATAACGCGTCTTAAAAACTGTTTGCATATTCCTAGTCTCTCATTTGGGTTTACAAAATAAGTTTGATGCGATTTATTGAAGATATGAGGATAGAATATTGAGAGGGCACTTTTGTGGCTGAAAAAGCGGTCTGGTATTACAAGAAAGAAGATCAGAAGGAAGGCCCCGTTTCCCATGAAGAACTTCAGGGGAAGTTAGATAAAGGTGAAATCGATTCTACGACAAAAGTTTGGACTGATACCTTAGAAGAATGGGTTGCAATCTCTGAAGTCGAGCACTTTAACCTTTCAGCACTTGACGAAACCCCTACGATTGAAGTTGGCAAGAAAAAAGTCATTTATACGCGTGAAACAGATGAAGATTACGTCCGTCCTCGTCCCTGGATCCGATTTTGGGCGCGGATGGTGGATTACTCTCTCTTATATCTCGTGATTACCCTTCTCAGTGGAGCATTAGGTTTTTATTTTGCTCCTCTCTATCCTTTTTTTGGAATGCTCATCCTCTTCATTTGGGTTTTTGTTGAAACCTTGCTGATAATCAGTTGGGGAACGACCCCGGGGAAGTGGCTTTTGCGTGTGACTGTTCGGGATGAACATCATCAAAAGTTGAGCTTTTCCGATGCGCTCAATCGATCGTTTTCTGTCTGGTGGCTAGGAATGGCAGCTGGTCTTCCCATCATCTTTTTGATTACGATGATTGTTGCTGCTGTCAAGCTTTCCAATACAGGGATGACTTCATGGGATCGGCGAAGTAATTACCGCATTTTTCATGGAAAAGTCGGAATCGGTCGGTGTATGATTACGATTCTCTATTTTATTTGCTACCTATGGCTTTTCTCATGGGGGCAGTTTGAAATTATGCAAGCTTATGGATAACATCGAAAAAAAACAGATTGGTGAAGGGGGGCAGTACCTCTATATTGTTCCTGCAATGGAAGATAATTATATTTATCTTCTCACTTGGGACAAGAATGCTCTCGTCGTTGACCCTGGCGATGGAAAGAAAGTTCTAGCGCTTGTTGAGGAACTTGGCCTGAACCTGACGAATATTCTGATTACCCACCATCATGAGGATCATACAGGTGGGAATGAGCTTCTAGTCAAAAAGACCGAGTGTTGCGTGATTGGTCCTGAAGATGACCGGGTTCCATGTTTAGAACAGTCTGTCGATGATGGAGAAGAGCTTCTCTTTGGTCCGTTTACGATCGAAGTGATTGCGACTCCAGGACATACCAAGCCGCATGTCGTCTATTTTTTTCGTGATCTCAACCTCCTCTTTGGAGGTGATTTGCTTTTTGGGGCAGGATGCGGAAAACTCATGGAAGGGACGGCCCAAGAAATGTGGGCATCACTTCAAACCATTATGAAGCTTCCAGAGGATACCGATATCTTCTTTGGTCATGAGTACACCCAAAAAAACCTCGAATTTGCTCATCACATTGAGCCTAACAATGAAGAGGTTTCTAAACGACTTGAAGAGGTGCGCAAGCTGCGCAATGAAGGGAAGCCAACTGTTCCGACGACGCTTGCGATCGAAATGAAAACAAACCCTTTTCTTCGCGCTGGTACAAGCGAAATGAAAGAAGCGGTGGCTATGCCAGATGCTACAGGTCTCGCGGTCTTTACCCACCTGCGCCAGTTAAAAGATAACTGGTAAGAGTTTTATACCCTATTTTTCTTCACTCCCACAAGCAACGGCCCATTGCCTGCTTCATATCACCTATCACACCTGTTATTTGCCCAACCATCATGTTACCTATATGCTGAACAAATTCTCCATATTCTTCGTCAGTGACGATGTCATCTGGGGAGCTTTTTTCTAAATGTTTATCTTGACCAGGTGTTTTGCGTCCAATTTTAGCATCTATGAACTTTTTGACATCTTCTTCAACTTTCTTAATCAGTTTTTCAAAATGGAGATCGGTTTCTTTAGTGCTGAGATTCTCAGTTTGGGGCTTGTTTAATTCTACCAGCTTGTAGACCGTTGCTGTAAACATATCCTCAGTTTTCTCCGCTAGATCCTCACTCAAAATCTGAGTAAGTTCTTCGCGCTCATCTTTAGTTATGATGTCATCAATTGAGCTTTTTCCTAAACGTTTGTCTTGGTCTTTTTGATCAGACATTTTGTTTCCCTCACGTTTTTTAGGTAAGATCATATGATTTCCATGAGAAAAAGGCTAGAGTAGGCTATGAGTTGATCTTACTTAGAAAGATTGTTTTACGATCGAAGGTGCATGTCAAAATATCTATTTTTACCACCTGCGCTTGCTAAATGATAACTAGAGAGGCTTTCCCAGGAGAGTTCTTTAGGGTCCATTTTGCAAATCGCTTGGATGAGGTCTTTATTGAGCATTTTTCCAGAAAGGGGCTCAAATCCACCTCCTTCTTTTTCGAAATCAACGATAACGTCTTTTGTAGAAGAAAATCGGACGCGATGGGTGTCGTACCACTCCTATAGTTTTGGAATCGAGATGTTTTCCTTCTGTAGCAGAGGCATTAAAAGATGTGATTAAAGCTTTCATGATCACATTTGCTGTCACAGGTCCTGTAGAGATTCCATCGGGAGTTTTTTCGACGAAGTAGGAACGGTCCTCACAGGTGAGGAGCTAGTAGTCTCTAAAATGGCCATAATGTTTATTTATCCATTACGATGGAAGGCATTATAGCCTAAATGCCAGGAAAAGTGCACGGGTTTTCGGTTATAGCGATCGTAGCGGAGCTCAATGGTGAGGTAGGGGTAAGAATGCTTGTTGTCACCATTGCGCCTTTCTGTTGCTGAGTGACAAGAGATGACAATTTCTTTATTGCTCCAAATATTCCCATTTTTCTTGAGAGACTGAAACTCTGTGTCTTCATGGTAAAACTCTTCAAGGGCTGTCACAACAGAGTGGGGATCGTACTCCATTCCTTCCACGTAAAAATCAACTTCCGCTCCCATGAGGTGTTTGGAAACCCGATTTTTTTTTGCTGGATCAACATACGTGTTATGTGTGGGGCAGAGGTGACCAGAGGTGATGATGACCCGTTTGCCTGTTTTTTCTTGGACGGCGTTGAGTAAGTCGATGAGGATAGGATAGATGAATTCTTCACCTTGGCGCACAGGCAAGCTATGCCGCTCCATTCCTCCGCAATCCATTTGGTAGGTGACTTGGCTTGACTCTGATTCGACCTTCAAGATGGGATTGAGTGGATTGCCATTGCAGCGGAAAAATTCCTTTGTGATGCGAGGAAGTTGTCCAATGTACTTTTGCTGCCAAGGGTAAACCTCTTTGTTTTCAAGAGGTTGGGGGTCTTGCACAACAAAAAAGGCATCGGTTTCTTTTCGCTGAATCGGTTCGACCACCAAGTTGACTTGGCGTTGCTTCTTTGACTCAGATTTTTCCAAGCCTGAGCATCCTGCTAAAAAAAGTGCAAGTAAGCTAATAATCAAGCAGTTGTAGAATCTCATTGTGTCTTAATTTTGATCTGACGAAAACTCTACTATACCCGACGTTGAAAAAAAATTTCGAGCGATATATCTCCTGGAATTAGGAAGGGAGAAGCTCGCAGGCTTCATCCGCAAGTTGTTAATAAGATGAAAAAGATATTAATTATTGAAAAACAGACGCCTGCGCGTCAACTTTTGATGCAATTGCTCAAAAAAACGCCGGTTCAACTCTTTTCGGTTGAAGATGGATCAGGTGCGCTCGAGCTTTTGAAAAAGCGCTCATTTGATGTGATCTTTAGTGACGAAAAGGGAATCGAAGCTCTTGCACGAACTGGGCGCCGTCCGTTAGGTACACCTCTCATCTTTTTGAAAGAACTCCATGAAAAAATGCGCAGCGATGTCGATGCGACGTTAGAAAAGCCTTTCGAAACTAGCCATTTAGAAAAAGTGATGGTAGAACTCAACCATCAAAAAAAGGCGCTTTCTACCGTCATTGCTGAAAGCCCTGCAATGAAACAAATTCTCAAGCGGGTCGAAAAAATTGCCAAGAGCCATTCGAACATTTTTATCTGCGGCGAATCGGGCACAGGGAAAGAAGTGATTGCCAGTATGGTTCACTCCTATTCGAAGCGAGCCGCCTCTCCTTTCATCCGAGTGAATTGTGCAGCTCTTCCTGAAACTCTCATTGAGTCCGAGTTTTTTGGACACGAAAAAGGGGCCTTTACAGGAGCCCACTCCAAGAGAATCGGCCGTTTTGAAATGGCTGATAAAGGAACCCTTCTGCTGGATGAAATCTCAGAAGTTCCCGCAGCTCTCCAAGCAAAGCTTCTGCGTGTTGTCCAAGAGCAAGAATTTGAGCGGGTCGGAGCGGCCGATCCGATCCACATTGACGTACGGCTCATTTCGACGTCAAACCGGAACATGCAAGAGGCAATTAAAGAAGGACACTTTCGTGAGGACCTTTACTACCGGCTCAACGTCATTCCCATTTACTTGCCACCACTGAGAGAGCGACCCGAAGATATTCTGCCACTTGCTGAGCATTTTCTAAAAGAGGTCTGCCAGAAAAACCAACTGCCACTTAAAACGTTTTCAAAGAAAGCCCAGCAAAAGCTCTTAGCTTGCAAATGGCCAGGGAATATCCGACAGCTTCGCAATGCTGTCGAGTATTCAGTTATCATGAACGAGGGTGAAGAGATCGAAGGCGATCATCTTGTCTTCGAAGAACCACAAAAACTTCAAGAATGCGTCGAATCAACCATTGGCTTGCCACTCAAAGAAGTTGAAAAACGGCACATCCTAGCGACACTTAAAGCTTGTCACGACAACCGTACCCATGCCGCAAAAAAACTCGGTATTAGTGTACGTACATTGCGTAACAAGCTCAAAGAATATCTTAGCACTTAACCCCAACGCATTTTAAGGGCTCTTCTTTATCAAGAATTTCTCCTAACTTTTTGGAAAGTTCAATGGTGCGCTTTAAAAAGGCTTTAAATTCTTCCGGATCTCTTTTTTCTTGAGCTTTGACGTATGCATTCTCATCAAAAATAAAAATAGGAGAAAGTTCTCCACGCCTGAGTTCAGCGCTTGCGAGTGTTCGGGAGATGTGACCATTAAGATCAACAAAGGGGTGAATTTTGATCAGTTCCATATGGACCCACGTCGCCAAATCCAAGGGGTTTGTCTTGCGTTGAATTTTTTGGACATACTCCTCACAAAACTTTGTCATTGCTGCTGGGATATCTTTCCAATCCATATATAGAGTGTCGAAACCTAAACTGAATACTCTAGCTTCTTCGTCGCTGAATTGTTTTAAAGTGGCAGAAGGATCTGCTGAGTCCTCGATGCGCTTAAGAAGTTTGAGGAAGGTTATGAGTGCTTTAGGCTCTTTTATGTGTACGTTTTGAGCGACTTTACTGTTATCAAGTCCGAAATTATCTTTAGGAAGTAAGATGATCGAATCCCGGTACTCTCCCGGAGGAATAGGAATACCAGAGCTATTAACCAGATCTTGTGCAAATAAGCTGTGGAGTTCGCGGATAAATTGTTCCATTTCCGTTGGAGTTGTGATCTTTGGGGGATTGCAAAGCAAGTTATCTTCGACGAAATTTAGAGCAGCCTTTCTATTTTCGATAAACTCAGAATCAATCCCTACAGTATAAGTATGGTTGCCAGAATGAGCCGCTAGGCCTCGCCCTTGTTGTTGATCGAAAAGTTCTGGAATCATTTGTTACTGAGCAAAATGCTTTATAACTGGAAAAAGATTTTGTTGGCGCTCGGGCAAACCTGTAAGTTCTTTTGTTGGAACGAAGGCGGCTGTGACTCTTTTATTGCTATTGTCAAGCCAACCATTCGTGAGTAGAGCGCGGTCAAAAGTATTCTTATTTTTGAACCAGGTTGGAAAATAAATATTCGTAGACATTTGAGATGACATAATTCCTCCAAAAAATTTTTGAAGGAATTATAACACTATTTAATAATAAAAAGAAGTGGTATTTTTTATTTGATTGCTAGCAAATGGTCTGGTAATACCCAGCATTAGCATGCGCACACTGCGAAGCAAGCTCAAAGAACACCTCAACACTTAACACCAACGCATTTTAAGGGCTCTTCACACTTGATGCCTTGGCATCGGGATGATATTTAGCCACAATATTATGCGTTCTTCACATTATCTATTTCAGATTGAATGCGAACAATAGCATCTGATATAGAGCCATTAGAAGAACTAATGATATCCTCGATCTTTTTCGCAACTTGCTCTGGAGTCCACCTCGTGATAGAATCTAATTCTTGGGTTGCTAGTGACATCACCTTTTGCATAAATAAAGGGTGTTGCGCTGGAGGAGAGTTCTCCCATAGAGCTTTAACCTTTGGAATTGCTTCGAGTTTTTCTTTGAATTTTTTTGCATACTGATACACATCAGACCAACCTGGATCAGGCATAAAATCCTCCCTTAATGAGTGATAATATCAAATTCAACAAATCTTGTGCCGCTCAGAAAAAATGTAGGGAACAAGACAGTCACAATGCTAAAATAAAACTTAATTATTTTTCAAAAAATTTTTTTTATATTGAGGCTTTAATTGTAAAATCAGCGTATCCGTAAAACGGTTTTGGTGCAAAAACTTCTTCTCCATGGAAAAAAGTCTGTTCCACTCCTTCCGGTTCTTAAAACTCAAGCTGCTACAAAATCGAGTCACGGTACTTTCCAGGAGGAATAGAAATACCAGTGCTATTGACCAGATCTTTTGCAAACAAGCAGTGGAGTGCGCAGATGACATAATTTCTCTGAAATTTTTTAAAGAAATTATAACGCTATTTAATTATAAAAAGAATTGATTTTTTTATTTAATTGCTAGCAAATGGTCTGGTAATACCCAGCATTAGCATGCGCACATTGCGTAACAAGCTCAAAGAATATATCAATCATGAAGTGTGATTTGCCTTGTTTGTGAAGGTGACTCGTTATCGAGAATCTGCTCCAATTTTGCAGTCAGGGCGATTGTGCGCTTTAAAAAAGCTTTGAATTCTTCCGGATCTCTTTTTTCTTGAGCTTTGACGTATGCATTCTCATCAAAAATAAAAATAGGAGAAAGTTCTCCACGCCTGAGTTCAGCGCTTGCGAGTGTTCGGGAGATGTGACCATTAAGATCTATGAAGGGGTGAATTTTAATCAGCTCCATGTGGACCCACGTCGCCAGATCTAAGGGGTTTGTTTGATCTTGAATTTTGTTGACGTAGTTGCTGCAAAACTTTTTCATCGCTGCAGAAATCTCTTTTGGATCCATGTAAAGTGTGTCGTAACCTAAGTTAAAGAGTCTGGCCTCTTCTTTGGTGAATTTCCTTAATGTTTCAGATGGGTCCTCAGATTCATTGACACGCTTAACAAGCTTCCTAAAGAGTTTGACTGCCGTCGATTCCTTTCGTTTTACATTTTCAGCGATTGCATCCGGTTTATGTCCAACATTGTCTCTTGGAAGCAAGATGATCGAATCGCGGTAGACTCCAGGTGGGATAGGAATGCCAGAGCTATTAACGAGATCTTTAGCTAGTAGTGCATGAAGGCTACAGATGAACTGTTCCATTTGCTCTGCAGTGTTGATTTTTGTGGGGGTGCAAAGCAAATTCTGTTCGACGAAAGTGAGTGCAGCTTGTCTGTTTCTTACAAATTCCCAATCAATCCCTAGTGAGTAAAGATTTTTACCATCTCCGACAGCTAATCCACGCCCTTGTTGTTGATCGAAAATTTGGCCAATGATTCCTTGCTGCTTAACACTTCTTAGGACTTCGAAAGCATGTTCATGACGCTGACTTACATCTTTGGTGTCTGCTGTGACTGCTAGGGCGGCTGTGACATTTTTACCATTGTAGTTCAGCCAAATGTTGGTAAGTAATGCACAATCAAAAATATTTTTTTCTTTGTACCAAGTAGGAAACAGGGTGTATGTGAAGGCTTTCTGGGGCCTTATTGAACTAAATTGGAGACTAAAAAATAAGGCTCCGATGGTTACAACTGTTGTTATAGGATAGGTCAGCGGGTTGATTTGGAAAGCAGTCATGGCAACGATTGTGAAAAAAGTTGCGCCGGTGAGCAGTTTTCCACTACGCTCTGGATTTTCCCTGATATCTTGAAATACTGTCTGAGATTTATTTAAAAATAATTGCACATCCATAACACCCTATAATTTTTAGTCGAAAATATTATAGCGTTAATGAAACAAAAAATTCAATGTTAACTTAGCATTTCATTAAATGAAGAGAAGTGAGGAAATTCTTCTTGAGAAACCTCTTCCATTTGAGGATGCTCTATCGAACAGACCAAGATGGGGTCGATGTTAGCACCTTGTAGAGAGCGGATTCCGCGGAGGGCATCTTCAAATCCCACCATTTTACCTGAGGCCTTGAGGAGCTCAATCGCTTTGAGATACCCATCGGGTGCAGGCTTGGGATTGTCGTAATCTTCTCGCGTCACCCAAAGGGGGATTTGTTTAAGAATCTTGAGGTGCTCTTGAATGAGCTCTACTTGCTCTCTTGTCGAATTAGTCACAACGCAGTGAGGGATTTTGGACTCTTTGACTCGATTGAGAATCTCTTCAGCACCTGACATCAGTTCGAGGCATCCTTGTTTGAGTAGTGCCTGATAGCAAGCGGTCTTTTCGCTGTAGAGAGTGTCCCATCCTTTTTTCTGAGCAAGTTCAGGCGCATGTGCTGTAATCATCTTGCGCAGTCCGGTCGAGCTTTTATGAGCTACAGCTGCAAATGCGGGAAAGTCCCATGGAAATGAGACGTCGTTTTGAAGCATCATTTGACGGTAGGCCTCAAAGTGAAGGTGTTCGGTGTTGACGAGCAAACCGTCAAAGTCGAAGAAGATGGCGTCGTATTCTAAAAAGTTCATGGGCGTTTCCAAGAATTAATGCCGATGACTGGACTCGAACCAGCACCCTATTGCTAAGAGCAGATTTTGAATCTACCGTGTCTACCATTCCACCACATCGGCGTGGTTATACCCCGGAATACGACCTACTCCAACCTGCTTGAATTTTTCTTTTCTTCTATCTTCCCCATGACAAATTTGCCCCTACTTTCATCAAGTATGCGTCCAATTTGTCATGTGCAATCTGTAGAAGAAAATCGTAAATTCCCTCAGATTCGACGAGGTCGTACTCCGGGGTTTAGGTAAACATTTTAAGGGCTACTGTTTTTTTATGCAAAAGCCTTCTGAAGAGTTTGCATGTGGCGCTCCGATTTCATAGCCGCGAAGAGCGGTTTTAAAGACTTCGGGCGGTGTTGGAAGGTCGTAGAAAGAAAGCATTTTAAGTTTCGGATGGGTGTTAATCGCGTCAGCAAGCTCAAGCCAGTCGCTATCTTGGACAAGGTAGCGGTGCTCACGTGAATAGTTGCGGAAGACGACAAACTCGAGCCCAGGGACGTTTTTTAGGGAGGGGGCTAGAGATTGAAACGCCTTTTTGGAGCTCTCTTCATCTAAATCGAGATGTAAGTGATAAAGCGTTGGGCAGGAAGCAAGACCTTCTAGTAAAACCTTGAGCGCTTCGGGATTGTCACACGGGCCATGAACGTGTAGCCATCGGATAGGCATTTCTGCAGCATGCTCTTTGACACAATCGTTAAAAGCCTGAATGAAAAGACCCGATAGAGGAAGACGCTCTAAGGGGTTTTCGTAGGAGTTTCCTCCTAAATGAAGCTGCAGGGGTTCTGCAGGATGTTTGTCTTGAATCTTTTGGATCAGTGTCCACGTCGTATCTTTCAGTTCATCTTGAATCTCTTGAAGAATGTCCGGATAGTTGAACAAATCACGGCTCACTTTGACTTGGCTCAAGCGGACGAGGCTGTTGAGATCTGCGGGAGCTTGCTTCGACACCATTTTAAGTTCAGCGAGAAGGTGGTTTCTCAAGGTAAGTGCACCTTGAACCTTCATGTGATCGTCAAACCATTTGGGAATTTCAATCGATGAATTGAAAAGAAGCGATTCTGAGCTTTTAATGGGCTGAGTGGGTTGGAGTGAGCGCAGTCCAAATTGCCAGATAAAGAGAGTCAGGTTCTTGATTAAAGGAATTTTTATGAAAAGGGTGAGCATCCCATCCCAAAAGGACTCGTAGAACTCCTGCTGTTTTTCGGTTTGGGTTTTGTATTCGGTTTCAGTCTTCGGTTTTTTTGTTTCTTCCACCTTTTCAGGGGGAGCAATCATAGCTAATTGTTGAAGTCTTTGGAGATTTTCTGCAGGACCAATTTGTAAACCACTCATAACAACCCTTGGTTTTGAAATAACAATAATAATAAAGTCGTTAATTATTGTTAATATTAATCGGAAATTAAAATATTATTTATATTCGACAGACATTAGGAATAAACCTTGAGGGGGAGCTGGTGGTGGGGCGAGACGGCGATCTTTTGCTTCGATAAGGTCAGCGAGCTCATTGAGAGAAAGCTTTCCGCGAGCGACATAGACGAGTGCTCCCACGAGATTGCGTACCATCTTGTAGAGAAATCCATCACCAGTAAATTCAAGACGAAATTTACCTTCTGCTTCAGGGACGTAGTTTAAAGCGTGCAGGGTTTTGATGGGAGAACAGGGTGTGCCTCGTTCATTTGCAAGGGAGGAAAAGTCGTGGGTGCCAATAAAATATTTGAGCGCTTTTTGAAGCATTTCGAAGTCCATATCATAGTAAAGGTGGGTGCGGTAACGACACTCGAAAGGACTGAGTACGGGAGCAGTGCAGATGTGATAGTGATAAGTTTTTTGCACGGCACTAAAGCGCGCATGAAAGTCTGCATCGGCTTTTTCTAGGGACAATAGGCGGATTTCTGAGGGGAGTTTGGCATTGACATCGTCTAAAATAGTAGAGGGAAGTTCTTTTTCGGTTTCAAAATGAGCGACCTGCTTTTTGGCGTGAACTCCAGCATCGGTGCGTCCTGAACCGATAACGGTGACAGACTCTCCAATCAAAAGCATAAAGACATCTTGTAAATGTCCTTGAACAGAAGAAGTGTTAGGTTGGATTTGCCATCCCCCAAATGGATAACCGTCGTAGCTTAGAGTGAGTTTATACTTAGACATAAACGAGTTGCTTGGCGACTTCGAAATCTTCGGGAGTGGTGATTTTTAAGTTTTCGTCTGATCCATAGACGATCTTAACAGGGTGGCCAATCAGCTCTGCGAGAGAGACATCGTCAGTTAAAGTGAGTCCATGCTTTTGGGCTTCTTTGAGCCCTTTTGCTAAAACATCTCGTCTGAGAAGTTGGGGAGTTTGGATATTAAAAAGGCGATGGCGATCAAGAGTTTTCTTGACCATGCCGTTTTCATCGACTTCTTTAACGGTGTATTTCATCGGAACGCCTAATGTAGCAGCACCGACGGGGAGCCCTTCATCGATAAGCTTGTGGATTTCTTCTTCTTGAATGAGGGGGCGAGCCGTGTCGTGAATCAGAACATAGTCGCAAGAAGGGGAAACGTGCGCAAAGCCACTAGCGACGGAATCTTGGCGCTCTTCTCCGGGGAGAGCAAATTGGATTGGTTTAAGGGGACTTTGTTCAAAAAATGTTTGAAATTGAGGTTTGCAAACAATGACGATTTCAGAAATTTGAGGAAGGGACAGGAAAAGGTCAAAGCTGTATTGGACAATAGGTTGCCCTTTGAGAGGGAGGTATTGTTTGGGAATCGGCCCTCCCATCCTGGATCCAGTTCCTCCTGCAAGCAGGATAGCAGCTATTGTTGGCGTTGTTTGAGTCATAAGGTGTTATGTAAAGGATCTGGGGATATAATGCCACTAATCTCAGAATGTGCCGTCTACAAAAGACGGCACTAAAAGGGGGAGGATATTAAGAAAGATGTTTATTGACTTTCTTAGTCATGTCAAACATGTTAATCGCTCTTTTGCTCCCAAATACTTTTGCGAGTTTTTCATCTGGAATGATGTTGCGCTTGTTATCTGGATCTTGTCTTTTGTGTCGCTTAATGTAAGCCCAAAGCTTTTTTGTCACTTCAGTTCTTGGCATTGGTCCTTTTCCAACGACTTCAGCCAGCTCAGAGCTGATCTTCATTGGTTGCATGAATTTTGATGGTGCTTTTTTGGCCATGTGTTTTCTCCTTAAAAAAAAACGGTTGTCAGAAGAAAGGGTTAAATGGTCATAACTTGTTCCCTTTGAGACCACTTGTAGCCTTCTTCGGGATTATTAGTCAAAAAAAAAAGCGTTTAGCAGAATTTTTTTCCCAGTGAAAATTGAAACGGAGCGCATAGGAGTTGCTCTTTTTTTTGACAAAGTGGCAGACTACTTTTTCCATTTTGGACAACTAAAGGGGTATTATGATAATCTTCAGTAAGATACTCATGAGCTATAGAGGCCTGATATTGAAAACGAAAAGTCTACTTGTAACACTACTTGCACTCTCATCGACACTGCAAGCAGCTGACCGAGACACTACTGTTCACCATGAAATTTCTCGCTTATCTGAACTTCTTTCAGACTTAACAAATGCGTCAAGTTACATTGAGAAAATTGCTCTTTTAGATGAACTTAGCGAAGTGCAAAGTTACTTTGCAGAAGCATCTCCTTTGCGCACTTTTTTAGCAGGACTCTCACAAGATTGTGAGTATACAATCAAAGCGACGTTTGCAATCAATCAAGGCCCTCATCTTTTTGATGTTCCCACAAATGTTGTCGATCCAGTTCCTTATTTTCGTCGATTACTTGATGAGCTTCTTGCGATTGATGACTTTTACCAAGACATTGGAGGAGTTGTTGGGTATCAATGTTTAGTCTTATCTTTTCTAGCAAAAACGGAAGAGGCTCAGGAAGAAGTCACATTTAAACCTCCTCAAGGAATAGATCTTTCAAAAGAAAATACGCCTGAAGTACGGCATGCAATTTTAGAAGGAATCCGCAACCAAAAGCATATGGCAGAGTTTTATCCTGTAGGTGGCGCTGCCGATCGCCTGCAATTGAAAGATGGTCAAACAGGAAAAGGACTTCCTGCAGCTTGCTTGATTTTTCAAGGGAAACAGCTCCTAGAAGGAATGGTACATGATCTTCAAGCGCGAGAATACCTCTATTACAAGCTCTTTGATGAGCAGATTCTCACACCGTTGGCACTGATGACTTCCAAGGTCAACAGAAACCATGATCACATTCAAGAAATTTGCGTGAAGAACCAATGGTTTGGGCGACCCCGTGATAGCTTCAAATTTTTCACTCAGCCATCAGTTCCTGTTTTCACTGAAGAGGGAAACTGGTGTTTAAAAAAGCCTCTGAAACTTCAACTTCGTCCCGGAGGACATGGAGTTATTTGGAAACTTGCTGAGGAAAAAGGAGTTTTCGATTGGCTACACTCGCTTGGAAAAAAGAAAGCGCTCGTAAGACAGATTAACAATCCGATGGCAGCTGTTGATTATGGCCTTGCGGCTTTTTTAGGCGTGGGACATGAAGAAAACAGAGCATTTGGATTTGCATCTTGCGAAAGACGTGTCAATGCCCATGAAGGAATGGTCGTTTTAAAAGAAAAAACGACACCTGAAGGAACCGTGATGGCTGTGACAAATGTCGAGTACTGCGACTTTGAAAAGAATGGGATTCAAGATAAGCCCAGAGATGAGACAAGTCCTTTCTCTCTTTTTCCCTCTAATACCAACATTCTCTTCGTTGACTTAGAAGCTGTGCAAGAAGCCATTCAACTCCTTCCCTTCCCAGGTCTTTTGGTCAATTTTCGTATGGGCACGCACTACCTTCCAACTGAAGGGACAAAAAAAGAGCGCATTACCCGATTGGAAACAACCATGCAAAACATTGCAGATGCTTTTGTCGTTCCTGCTGAAGATGTGGCTGCTGAAAGCTTGCCAACCTATGTGACGTTTAATGAGCGACGCAAGACCATTTCGACAACCAAACGGAAGACCGTTTCCGACGGAGAGCTTCTTGAAACTCCTGAGGGTTGTTTTTATGATTTCATGCAAAATGCCCAAGAGCTTCTGAGTGAAGATTGCGGCATGAAGCTACTTGAGGTCAGTGATGAGTCAGCGTTTCTTAGGAAAGGTCCCTCCTTTCTGATGAGTTATCATCCAGCTCTTGGTCCTTTTTATTCGATCATTCGTCAAAAGATTCAAGGAGGGGAAATTCGGTATGGATCAGAGCTCCAATTGGAAATTGCCGACTTAGAGATGAAAGGCCTATTTTTAGATGGCAGCCTACTCATTTTTGCCGACAATTTAATGGGTCACAAAGACCCTAAAGGTCAACTTGTCTACTCAAACCACACAGGGCAGTGCTCATTGAAAAATGTCCGCATTGAAAACGCGGGAATCGATTGGAATGCCGAGGATCACCTTTTCTGGAAACACGAAATCAAGCGGCGCTCTAGCTTGACAATCCATCTACAGGGGCATAGCCGATTTCAGGCTGAGAATGTAACCTTCAAAGGGGATCACACGATCGAGGTTCCAGATGGGGTCCATCTCATCGTGACAGAGCAAAATGGAGAGCTCCGCTATGAAGAGCGTCCGCTGAGCGATGATGAGCCATTTTGGACCTATCAAATCGAGTCCGACGAATCGATTCAGCTTCGTCGATAGTCCTCTCACCTGAATTAGAAAGAAATTAACGGTGTATGAAATATATGTCGTTCTCTGTCAGCAGCTTAAATCTTATTTTCTAACAAGATTAAGAGCGTTCTCGAACACTCTATAATCTGAATTCTGCCTTTATTTCCATCTCGTTTATAACTAATTAAATATTAGCGATTAATATCATAATATTAAAGAGTTGTAGTTTAATTTTGAATTATTGTTGAATTTAATTTATAATATTAATTAAGGAGAAGGTTCTATGTTGGGGAGATTTTAAATCAACATATGACCCTAGATGGAGTAGAGGTATCTAAAACCGCACTATAATATCGTCATTTAATACGACGTTTTTCTTTACCTCATAAATGCGCCAAACCAACCAAGCAGCTCTCTGTAAGCGACTTAAGGTTGTTTACTTTGAAATAGAAGTCTATGTGAGCTTCTGTGCGTCATATTGCATTTCTAGTTTCATTGTAAGTTGTTAATAATCAAATAATTGCATTTATAAAGTTAAGGAAGGGCGGAAAAATGGGTTACGAGATACCATCAGTCGGTGCTAATTTAATTCAAAGATTTAGAAATCAATTTTCTTCAGAAGAAGCACCTCAAGAGCAAATCCTATCAGCAAAAGAGCTGTTTACAAGACTAGCCACAAGTCCCACGTTTCTACACAATTGCCTCGTTGGTATGCATGTAGAGGACTTGGATAGCTCTGAAGTAGGATTGTATTTGTTACATTACCTCCATAAAGGAGCCAATTGGAGCTCCAAAGAGGCGACTCAAATGGGCCGACCCCTATCTTCCTTTAATCCACAAAGTTTACAGACATACCATCGTGAGTATCTTAGGCACGATATGTTATTTACGAAAGTTACCCGACATATTGCGTCTGAAGTCAACCAAGGTTCTCCAGTTATATCGGAAAGAGAGATCGGTTTATTAGGCAATGCCCATTTTAAAGAAAGTTTGGAAAGCTATGCAGATGTTTTTAATCTAACTGATGAAGCACAGATTGATGGGATTATAGATTTACTTATAGCTTCTACGGAAGGTAAGGAAGACGTTGTCGATGCACCTAAAGTTTACATTTTTGTAGATCAAATGATTGATCGCGAGTTGCCTTATGCAGACCGAATCAAGAAAGTGAAAGATCTGAATGAGGCTGTTGTGGGAAGAATGGAGGCCCGTTTGAAGGAGCGTGAAGTGCCGCCTAAACAAGCCACGGTAATTCGTTTCGGATTAAGTGTAGCCAGTCAGCAGGAATTCAAGGGTCTAACAACGTTAATTCTACCAATTGATAAGACGCCCCAAGCGCAAAGATTACATGGGTTCGACATACGTAAAAAATTCCTTTTTGACCACATCCCAACAGGAGGATATACACCCAGTATGACCCAATGTAGTGGTCTCATTCATAGTATTGAAGGCTCACAAGCTTTTGCAAATATTCGTCCAACTGGAGTCACAGTTGAACTGGAACAGTTTGCGAATCCAGGTGAATTTATGGACCATGCTGCGGTGCAAAACTATGCAGCTTTAGGTGCTGCTTTTCGATTTGCGAACAAAGCTGACCCGTCAGCTGTTGAGCTACTAAGTAGCGCGAATTATCGTATGCTAATGCATCTTGAGCCTAGTCTAGAAGTAGCTATGCAAGATCCTGCTAAAGCCAAACTCATCAATGCTTCTCTAAATCGATTAGCCGCCTTGATGAACCTATCTGCTGAGCACTGCAATAATCATACGACATTTTCGCTCTATCACGAGCTGATAAGTGAAGAAGTTCTTCTATTACTTAACATTTGCCAACCTTATCAAGAAGGCGCTTTTCATGAAATTTTTCTAGAAAACCGAGAGCATGGACTTGGTGCGCTTGATCCAGAGGTAGGGCCGGAGGCGCTTGCTCCTTTTGATCCAACCGTTGTGCCAATGCACAGTGGAATGGCGTGTGTTGATGGAATCGTAAGAAGTTTAAGACAAGATAAACCGAACTTGGGCATTGCTTGTCTTGACGACAACTATTTTGAGACATTTAACACCTTAGGTGAAATGTCAGGCACATCCATTGATGGAAAACAAAAGCCAAATTTCTATGCAATTGAGGCAACCGATATTGGGGGCAGTATTTCCAAGTTAAAAGCTGATGGCAAAGATCCTGATTTAGTATTTTTGGATCTTCGTCCTAGTCCATCAATGAAAGCTAAAAGTTATGATACAAAAGACCTCAACGAAATGACAACACAACTTCTTAAAGATAGAAAGGCTGAGACGCCTTTAACCCTTGCGGTTGATATAACCTTGGACAAAATGCACTCTAAAGAGTTTGAAGAGTTTTTGAATGAGCACCATCAAGCAATTGAAGATGGAAGGTTAAATGTGGTTTTATATCGAAGTGGTCACAAGTTTGACCAGTTAGGAGTCGATAAGTTTAATGCTGGATACATGCAGGTTTACACGACAAATGAGGCTCTTAGAGGGCATTTTGAAAATCTGGGTGGAACTCTTGAAGGATTAGATTACCAAGCTTTATGTCACTTTCACAAAAGTGCACATATTGAAATGCACCAGTATGTAAAAAAACATTACAAAAATACGAATGTTATCTATCAAAGGTTAGAGAGTTTAATTTCTAATCCAACGAGCTTCTTAAGTCTCACTCCAAAGTCGGATACGAAGTCTTATTATCTCGAGTTTCAGTACCCTAAAACGGGTCAATTAGCTAACCGAACTCAAAGTCTTCTGATGGACTTTACTATTGAGAGAGCTAAGCGTGCAGGTGTTAATTTAACATTTAGAGATAGCTTTGGATTTAATGAAAGTTCTATTGCTTCAATAGGCAGCCCAAGAACCCGTTTGTCTGTCGGGACGCACAGTCCTGAAGAGTTGGAAGTGATTGCTCAGATTTTTTCTGACTTCGAGCAGGCAGCCCAAGAAGCCCTAGTTTCTGTGGGAGAGTTGCCAAATCATGAAGCTTTCTCAGCAGGAGAATCCGAAAAAGAACAAGCTTTCTTGAAAAAATTAAAAGAAAATTTAGATAGATAGCAGAAAATCTTACGAAAAAACGGATCTCTATTGAGATCCGTTTTTAACTTCATCGCTAATCTCTAAGAATTAGAAATTAGTGAGCCGTTCTTCCTCCAGCTGGGGTTGAGCCTCCAGTCCAGTAGCCGATTAGAGCTAATAAAAGAACAGATGCGCCTAAAGTCGCTACTGCTGTTCCTGTTGACCAAGAAAACTTAGCCCATTCTGGGTAGTATGCTGCTGCTTTGTTGAAGTAAGGAGATGTAAACTCAACAACTTTTTGAACAGGGCCACTGTTCCAAATCGCTGTTCCATACTCAACAGATGCATTTTTAAATGCAGTCCAGTTTCTAGAAACGAAATCAGTAAACTGTGTCGCATAAGGTCCAACTGCGTTAGTAACACCTTCTAATGCCATATTTCCTCCGAAATAATTGCTTATAGGTTTTGGAGAGCTTGACTCCCCGAAATATTTTTGATTCCAATTATTATAGGCAGTTTTTAATTTATGTAAAGGATAAACAATCCTAGTTTTTTTAAAAAAATTTTTCATATGGAAAATGTAAGTAAAAGGTGGGGAGTCTAACTAAGATAAACAAATTGAAAATGAAATTAGATAAATGGAAATACTTTTTATACAGGAACCTTCGCGATAATGTTTTTGATTTTCATTCCTTGATTTTTCCAGGGAATTGACCTAAAATGCCAAAAAAAATTTAGGTTAGGAAAGCCCCATGAACGAAGAAACACGTGCAAGAGTGAAAATGATCAAAGACCGACTCCTTCAAATGTGGAGGTTTCTTTGACATTGAGGGAAAAAACTGTCAAATCACCACTTTAGAAAGCCAAATGGAAGAATCCGATTTTTGGTCGGATAATGAAAGCGCTCAAAAAGTCATTTCTGAGCGTAACAATCTCAAAGCTTGGACCGTTCCTGCGAAAGACATTCGCCGTCGTTTTGATGACTGTGAAAGTTTGCTCCTGGAAGTGAATGAAGAAGAAGATGCTGATCTCTACGGAGAACTTGTCGATGAACTCAGTAAGATTGAAGAGAAATTAGAAGATCTCGAGGTAAAGAAAATGCTATCGGGGAAGCTCGATGCAAAAGACTGTTACCTTACGATTAATGCAGGAGCCGGGGGAACTGAATCTTGCGATTGGGCTTCGATGCTTATGCGTATGTACCAACGTTGGGCGACAAAAAGAGGGTGGAAAATCGAAACAGTTGATCTCTTAGATGGAGAAGTTGCTGGGATAAAGAATGTGACACTCCGAATCGTTGGCCCGTTCGCTTATGGTTACTGCAAAGCGGAAAAGGGGGTCCACCGCCTTGTGCGGATCTCTCCATTTGATAGTAACGCGCGTCGTCACACGAGCTTTGCATCAGTCGATGTTTCTCCTGAAATTGAAGACGATATTGAAATTGAGATTCGTCCTGAAGATATCCGGATCGACACGTTTCGCTCTTCTGGCGCAGGAGGACAACACGTCAACACAACCGATTCTGCAGTGCGTATCACCCACTTGGAAACAGGGATTGTTGTCAGTTGTCAAGGAGAGCGGAGTCAGTTGCAGAATAAGGAAACTTGCTTTAAAATGCTCCGTTCAAAGCTCTATGAAAAAGAGATTTTGGAGCGCGAAGCCTCTATCAAGGAAATGGGAGGCGAAAAGAAAGAAATCGCTTGGGGATCGCAAATTAGAAATTACGTTTTTCAGCCTTATACACTTGTAAAAGATACCCGAACCAAGTACGAAGAAGGAAACATCCAAGATGTAATGGATGGTGAGCTCGATGGTTTTGTGAATGCTTATCTCAAGGAGTTTGGATGAATCGGATTCCGGATAGTCCCGAATATGATATCCGTTATTCTAAAGTCGAAGACTTAGAATATTTGAAAGAGTGGGTCAGTCATCCCGAGGCAGTCAAATGGTATCCTGTTTCGACAGAAAAGGATATCGAAGACATGACCAAAAACTGGATTGGTTTTTCCCGTTTTGGGGCGAGCTTAACTGCCGACTACAAGGGAAAGCCGGTGGGAATTGCGACGCTATTTTTAATGCCCTATAGGAAGCTCATTCATCACTGTCTTCTGTACTTTGCTGTAGATCCAGACCATAAAGGTCAGGGAGTGGGAACTTCTATTGTGAAAAATGCGACACACTTAGCTAAAACCTATTTTCGCTTCGAAAAAGTTCATTTGGAAACATATGAAGGGTGTCCTTCGCTTTCGCTACTTCAGAAAGTGGGGTACAAAGAAATTGTGCGTCAAGATCATTTTGTGAAGCAAGAAGACGGTTCTTATTTGGCCCGCGTGATCATGGAAGTCGAACTGGAGGGGTTTACAAATGGTTAAAAAACCTGTGGTTCAAATCCGTGAATCAGTCTTAGACGACTTGCCTTTCATTGAAGAGTGGCTCTTAGATAAAGAGGTTTTGAAAGGGTTTCCCATGATAGATAAGCGGGAAGTGGAAGACTCGATCCGCTATTGGAAACAATACATCGAAGGAAAGATGTCGATTACCGCTCTTTATAAAAAGAAGCCTGCAGGGTGTGCCAACCTCTACATTCAACCGATTGAAAAGCTCAAGCATCAGTGTCTTTTTGTGATCATTGTCGGTGAAGATTACCGAGGGCAGGGCATTGGCACGATGCTAATGAAAGCTCTCGAAAAACGTGCGAAAGAAATGTTTCAAATCGAACTTCTTCACCTCGAAGTGTACGAAAACAATCCAGCTGTCAAGCTCTACGAGCGCTTGGGATTTGAGCGTTATGGTTGCCATCCGAAGTACCTCAAAGAGCCTGATGGAACATATTACGATAAAATCATGATGCAAAAGTTCATATAGGAAGTAAAAATGGCCGGACATAGTAAGTGGGCAAACATCAAGCATAAAAAAGGGCGCGCAGATGCAAAAAAAGGAAAGATCTTTTCGCGCATTGCGAAAGAAATCATCAGCGCAGTGAAACAGGGAGGGCCCGATCCCAAATCGAATTCAAAATTGCGACTTGTCCTCCAAAAGGCAAAGTCTGCCAATGTTCCTGCTGAAAATATTGAGCGCAATATCAAAAAAGCCTCTAGTAGTGACCAAACCGATTTCAGTGAACTCACCTATGAACTTTATGGACATGGCGGAGTGGGGATCATTGTCGATGCGATGACAGACAACAAAAACCGCACCGCTTCCGACATGCGAATTGCGACGAATAAGAAAGGCGGGACGATTGCTTCTCCTGGATCGGTTGCTTATAACTTTGACCGCAAAGGGGTGATCCAAATTGGAAAAGATCAAGGGGATGAAGAAGCTCTTTTCATGCAAGCAACTGAAGCGGGAGCTGAAGACTTTGACCTGGCTGACGACCTGTATATGGTGATCACTTCAGTAGAACAACTTTATGAAGTGAAAGAGAAGCTTGAAGAGCAAGGTGTCACGTGTTCGGAGGCTAGCTTAGAAATGATTCCTAAAACATCTGTCGAATGCTCAGAAGAAGACCAAAAAGCTAACCTCGAGCTTATCGAATTTTTAGAAGATCTCGATGACGTCGACGTTGTTTTCCACAACATGGGTTAATGACACGCCTTTTGAAAATTTCTCATCAAGATAAAAGGGCTTTGAGTTCTTTTAAGTTTGTTTTTTCTAATTCAAAGAGAGTTAGAGGAGCGGGCTCGATATATCTAGAGAATCGAGGAGGTGTTCTGCAGAGGATTCTCTGGCGCTCCTTCTTTCAGTTTGTAAGTGATTCGGATGGATGGAAGCAAAGCGGTGCCGTTCTTCGTATTTTACAACGAGTTTTTTATTCCGGTCTTCCCATGAAATGTGTGGAGTTCCCCGGTTGAAATAACGGGAAAGTCTCCAGACAGAGTCACTTGTTCCAAAGAGGCCTAATTTCACGCCCCCCCAATGCCACGCATCGAGAGTGGCTCGGGCAACTCGCTTTTGTCGGGAAATCTCTTCGTACTGCTCAACGCTGTAATCTGCCCATTCAATATCCGTTCCTTTCTTGAGCCCTTCCACTCGGCGGATGTGGGTGCCTAATTGTAGAATTTCGGGACTGTCACTTGTTTCTTTAAGAGGGCTAAAGACTCTAAATTCAAAAGGGAAACCTCCTTGATCTTTGAGGCCTTTTCCTAAAAAGGTGCGGTCACTTCCAAACATGGACACGATGTCCCCGTCTTCAGTGATGTGATCGAAAGCTAGGGTGCCACCCATCGCGTGCATGACATCTTTGTGCTTGAGCATAAACTCTGTTAGCGCTTTGTCATCATCTTCATGAATTTTTAAGGTGCTATGAGAGTAGACTAGCATGAGTGTAATAGGTAATCGGTGGCGATAAGCTGTATGTTTGACAACATCAAATTGTGCGTCAAATCCACCTAAGCTGCTTCCTCCAGAAACAACAGGTGGGGGGTGTTTCCCATCGAGAAGCTTTTCAAAAAGGATGCGGTCCTTGCGCGATGCAAATGCTTTTATTTGATCGATAAAATCCTCAATTGCCTCCTCACTGGGGGCTGCTAACAAGGCACTTTTCTTTGTAAGAAATGCTTCAAGCTTCTCGGTATAACGTCCTTTTTCTGCAGGAGTTAATCTTAGATTAGTGAAACGCCAAGCAACCTCTTGCATCAGTTCTTCTGTGGCTGTTTTTAATAGTTGAAGGCGCTCGTCCGTGTTGTTTTCTTTTGTAGCAGCAAAGAGGTAACTCATCCAAACGGGGAGTGTGAATTGGTCAAAGAACTCTCGGTCTTCCAGTTCTGTCGTGTTGCTATATTTATAACCTGCATGCTCAGCTAGGTCACGGGACAAGGTTGGTCCTGCTCTCAGGGCGTAGTTTTGTCTGCAAGTATCACGCATTGCGCGAAAAACGGGGAAGTCTCCGGATGTATCTTCGTTTGCAGGTTTAAAGACATACCAAAGCTTCCCATGAGCTGAGTCAACTGCTTGATCAACACGGTACCAAACGATTTCACCATGGACATCTCGAAAAGGAGAGGGAATGATTCCACCCACACGCCATTCAGATCCATCTGCAGTGCTGATCATCGGATGTTTTTTAGCAGCGATTTTTACGAGGTATTCATTGAAAATTCTTAAGGAGAGGGTTTCATCACTTGAAGCTGCATCGAGAATTTCATGGTGGACTTGCGCCATTTCTTGCATGTCAATTTCGTAGCGCAAAGTCTCGTAATCATCGACTTCTTTATTGTATGATCCTTTAATGGGGGCGCTAAATTTTCGTCCTGTGTAGGCTCCTTCCCAATCTGCCCGAGGTGTCATCACAGCATCCACGCAGCGATTGAAAAATGCTTGTTCGAAATGCTCGTGGAGCTGCTTCATGGTAGTAGTTTCTGGGGTTTCGAAGAATGTAAGCATCCCTCGCATTTCCCGCATTGTAAAATTGTGTTCCTCTTCAGTAAAGAAGTCAATGACACGCTCTTCTTCATGATAATCTTTAAAGACGTTTTCGATTTTTTCTTTAAAGGCTTCGACGTCGCGCATTTCAATGTGATTCATTCCCGTGTTGAAATAATGAATGTGGGAAGGGAGAAGAGGATGGCCTTCGTTTTTCATTTCATCAAGAGAAATTCCGAAAGTTCTTTCAATGAGATTGACTTTTGCTGCGCCTACTTCTCGCTGGAGAAAGTTTTGGTAAGCTTCAATGGTTGCTGTATTTTGTCTCATATATTCGCGATAAGTGTTTGTATTAAATAAACGGTGAAAGATCCGTTCGAAACGGGAAAGTCCCCGCCGAGTTAAAACAACTTTATCTTCATCCACTACAAGACGAGATTGAGGGGAGAAAAAGCTCCATTGACGTGGAACTTCTGAAACCTTTTTTTGTTTGAGTTCAAAATAAGAGGTCGCGGCAAGGGTAAAACCATCGCGAAAATTTCCAGCCTGAAGCGCTTCTGTTGTGTTTGTGGCGAAAGTTGAGGGGCTTGAAAATGTCAGGTGAGAAAGACGGCTGAGGTCGAGCTCTTCTTGGAGCTCAAAGACATCAATGTTCAGAGTTATTTCTTTACCACCTTGTATAATTGTCACAGGGGTGACTGTTCCATTGCGCTCTCCGATTTCCTTGATGGAGAAGAGTCCGTTGGCTCGATCCCTGATGTGTTGATAGAAAGCTTTTAAGGTGTGAGCATCTTTAAGTGAATCAGTCTTAGAGATATGAGATGGTTCCTCAAATCCTACGAGATAAGATTGCCCTCTTGGGCGAATTGTAATTCCATCTTTTATTGTCATTCGGTCCCCCAACCAATTGAAATAATTATAACATATTTATTAATTAAAATTAACTAAACAATAATCTATTGACTGTTAAGTGCTTAATATAAGCATTTGTCGGATAGTCATATACATAAATAATTGTTGCTAAGTTACTTATCGTTTTGTTTGCTTGTGTGTATTTAATTTTTTATTATTAAATTATTAATTTACTGTAAAATAATAATTAAGGGATGAACGGAATGGAAGGGTCTAAATTATGGCTTCAATGCGCGTTGACACGCCAATTCACGAAAATACACAAACACCTAATGCAGAAAGTGATAGGGTAGTCAATTGCTCTCACTTACTCTTAGAGCGTGAGGAGCCCAACCTAGGATCTTCTCTCGACGAAAGAGAGGTCGAGGAGGTCTCGGTCAGCCCAGGAATCATGCAGCAATTTGGAAACTGGATTTTTTCAGGCTTCCAAACCGTCAGAAAAGCAGTTGAGCACTACCAGAAAAGTGATTTAACGCTTGGCTGGGTCATGAGAAAGTTTGCAGGAACAGGGATTCGAGATTATCAAACAGCTTACACGCTTTTAACTGATTACTCTGCATTTCGTGAGTCGCGAAAAAAGGGTGCTGAGACGCACGAACTCCGTTTATCCGAAGATCAGAAACGTGCTCAGGACCTCTATGCACGCCGAGGCAAACTCAGCCCTGCTGAACAGATTGAATTCCAACAAATCCTCAGTCGACTGAATCGCGCGGGGCTTGCAAAACGTCAAGCACTGTACCGCAATGCGAATTTCGTTTTATCCCATGTCGATGTCGCCACGTTAAAAAATCAGTCCCGAAATGACATTCAAGAGGTCGTGACTGCCTATGTTTCTAAAGTGAGAGGTGGAGACCTTTCGCTTGATGATTACAGCATGATTGAACTTGTCGTTTCGAAGATCTTACTCATCGGAATGGATGAAAAGGTCGATTCTGAGCAGCAAGTTGCCTTTTTAGCAGCAACTTATCAAGAGCATAATCGTCTGCAAACACAAGACCAGTGCTTTACTGGTGAAGACTTTCTTCGTGTAAAAATTGAGCAGCTTCAGTTTCTCTTTGGGGGGCTTGAACACTTTAAATGGTCCTTGACTTTTGTCGAAGATGAGCCCAAAGGAGACTCTCCACGTACAATTGATGTGATGCGCGAGATGATGCAGAGTGCAGAATTCGATGGTGTTAGAGATCAAGTTCACTTTCTCGATTATGATGTCGATTTGAAAGAAGAAATCGCCATGTACAAAGATCCTGAAATTGCAGGGATGAGCGGTGATGAGTTTGCACGCGCCAGTGTCAAAGGAGGTGCTATTCAGGTAGGGCTTCGTTATTTGGCTCAGGTAGCTCCAGATAAACAGTTCAAAACCCCAAAAACCGCAGCGATTATTTATACAGACTGTGATACGTCGGTGAACTTGGGGAACAGCGGGATTCTCTTGAATCAGATTTACAACCCAGATTTAGGTCATGAAGTTGGGATTGGGTCAAGAAGGATTCAAGGTGCTCACGTTGTCGGAAAGTCTGCAGAGCGTCATTTGCAATCGTTTGCGTTTAACTCACTCGTCAGACTTCTTTTGAATGTTCAGCTCACAGATACCCAGGTCGGTGCCAAGGTTTTCAGACCAGATGTGATTACTGATGTTCATGAAGGTTTTACTGAGCTGAGTATGGCTTTTGATTCGGAAATCTTCCGTTTAACAATGAAAAAAGGACATAGTGTCGGAGAAGATGGAATCGTTTGGACCGATTCGGCAATTGAATCTAAATCGGCAGACCAAAGTGGTTCGATGTTAAATGGTCTTTTGCGCATTTGGGAAAAATCGTTTCCAGCAAATCCTCCATCGGGCGCTCCGATGGGCAGCTTAGAAGAATTTAAGATTAAAGGGCGGGCTTTAACTCAAGAAGGAAAGCTCTTTCAATCTCTACTTAAACTTGCCAGTGATCCGAAGTGGAGATTTGTCATCGAACACCTCGATGATATCTACTTAGGCCTTGCTCCTCGTGACTTTAAAAATTTCGTTCACGCCATTGAAAATTTCCTGAAAAAAGTTGCGACAAATGATTTAAAACAAGATGAGCTTGAAGCTGTTGTAAAGAGCTTCTTGATTTTGAAAGAAAACCTTGAAGAGTCTGATGCACTTGCATTTTTCTTTCACGAATTTCCTGAAGTGATGGATGTGATGGAGCTCCTCAATAAAGATCCGCACTATGCACGAGTGATCGTTCCACTCCTTTTTGGAGACAATCCTGCGACAAAATTGATTTCAAAGCATGGCTTTGATTCTTTTGGTCGCTTTCTCGATCGCTGTGATGACATCCCTCTCGGTGTGGCTTTTGAACAGTGGCTTGAACATGGTAAAAAGCAAGTAGAGGCTTCTGCGTCCAAAAAGCGTGTGCTCATGGACCCCAATATTGAGCGATTAGATCGAGGTATTGCACGGGTTGCGCAAATTCACGAAGAACTTCAGACGAAAGGTGAAAAACGAAAAGTCAGCATGGTGATTCAGTATAACATGGATGGGACGAGTCGTGACTACATTGAGCGCGTTTTAGTTCCTAAGATGCGTCAAGTGAAAGAATCTCTTGGGGAATATGATACCATTGAGTGGGAGTTCCTCGTCGTTGATGCTCGAAAAGAGCGCACTTCAGGAATTGAAAGAGACTTTATTGAAATTTTAGAGCGCGAGTCAGGAGGAAATGTCTCAGGCCGACACATTGTGTTAGAAGAACCGACAGGTAAGGCTTCTGCGGTCCGTTATGGAATGAGTGATGCAGCAAGCTCGAGTGACTTTGTTGGGTTTATCGACTTTTCAGATAAGATTGACGTGTTAGAAATGACCCACCTTTTTGCAGAGTGTCATGAAAACAGTGGGGTGGCCATTGGTTCACGTCGTCTACAAGAAAGTGAAGTGGAAAACAAACCGATTCCTTTCTTGCTGCGTAGTATGGGACTGAACCTCATGGTCAAAGGGATGTTCCCCCATCTGTTTGATATCAGTGATACCCAGACGGGATTTAAACTGTTTAGAGCTGGTGCTTGGCAGCAAATTGCAGCACTTGGATTAAAAAACGACTCACTTGCATTTGATATCGAGCTTCTGCAGCAAGCAAAACGTTTAGGTCACAGCATTTCAGAATGTCCGGTGGACTTCTTGGATAGCACGCAAAATGTCGCGGACTTCGGTGAAGAACAGATTTCGAGTCTGTTTGATGAAGTCATTTCGATTCGAGCGACAACAAAGGATACACCTGCAACTCCGCAAAGGCCAGGAGAAGCGCGCCTGATTGGGGGCGGCGCAGAAAACATCGTTTACCGTCTTACGGATGGAACGATTGTGAAGATTCCACATGAAGCTCTCGACCCTGATTTTACGGGCTTTTTGAAACACGTTTTATTCAAAGGGCGAAAAGAAATGGGAATGGGTGACCAGCAAGATAAACTCATCACCTCGCAGTTTATTAGCAAATTGCTCACTTCACCAAGATTTAGTAAGTACATCCCAGCTCTTCGAAGCTGGAACGATCTCAATATCTTTGTGATGAAAGTGATCACATCGTTTGAGAATAAAAACTACAAGTCAATGGGATATACGACGGCTGCACGACTCGGAAAAGACCTCGTGATTCCATTCCGCTTTATTGAAGAAGACTTTGTTTTAGAAATTTATGGAAAGCCGCGCGCTTTTACTGCAGAAGATAATGCAAAACAATCGGTTTTTGCTGACGAAGTTTTCAAAGACCGGGCGCAACGCTTTATCGATGCAAAAGATGAAGAAGGTCTAAAATTACTTGTCGATCAAGGGGTAGGCCTTTTCCGTGACCTTTGGAAAAGAGGCCTTTTTGACCTCGATACGAACTTCATGTGTGATACCGGATTTTTTGAAGACTCTTCAGGAAGTCAGCGACTCATGGTTCTTGACCCAGGAGAGCTTGTCGATGATCTTTCTTTGATCAATCTTGAGGTTGCACGAAACCAAGTTGATAAGCGGTATGATTACATCGAATTAGAAATTCTTCTTCGGAGCTTACCTCCTGAAATGAAAGAAAGAGTGCTTGAATACTACAAAAGTCAGATGCATCAATTCCTCAACGATATTGAAGAGGATTTAAGTCGACCTAGTGAGGCGCGTGTTTTTGGATCTGACCAGCGTTCAGGTGATGCGTTTGCAGTCGAATTCCCTGATGCGGAATTGCCAAGTGTGGATCTTCAAGGAGATAAGACGGAAGGGCAAAAGAGAAGAGAGGCCTTACAGCGGAGTGCTGTAGGGTACCAACATGCCTATAGCCCACATGGAATGCCAAAACTTCCAGACTCAAGTGTTTTTTATGCGTACAGACACGTGGTTTCAAGTTCTCATCCCCAAGCCAGAGACAGTGGGAAAGTTGGAGTTGAAATGGGGTCAATTGGCCCTTTAGCAGATACCCTAGTCGATGCCACTTTATATAGACCTACAGAGATCTTAATGCTTGATGCCGGTTCTGCAACCCGCGCTTCGGTTCTTAAATACGGAGAAGATGGCGGAACAAAAGGAGGCATTGTCGTTGGTGATAAGCCGCTTTATGCACATTCCGCACATGATCTACAGTGGCTTGCTGAAAACTACCTCCCAGAAGGGTATGTGATTCTTGCCTCAAGTGATGATTTGTTGAATATCACACCTGATCAAGCTGAAAAAATGAGGCAATACCTCGAAGCAGGTGTTGGTTTTTACTGGTGCGACTTGCCCAATGGAGGGAAAGACGTCATGCCATTGACAGTGACTGATACACAAGCGTTTTTAAGACATCACGCATCGATAGGCGAATTGTCTGAAGATTTTTTAATGAACGTTCCCTTTGCAAAAGGAGCCGTCAGATCAGTTGGAACCAAAGACTCTATTGAGACAGTTTTCCGTGCAGCTGAGACAGTTCATTCAACTGTTGATGATGATGGAGTTTCAAGTTCAGATAAAACTGGAGGAGGAACGATTCCAGGTGCATCCGTTCTTTCTGACACTTATGGGCAGTTCTTGCAGTACAATGCAGCACGCAAAATTGGAGGAATGAAAACCCCATTCTTAATGGTGATGAGTAAGGAATTTTTAGCTGATTTCAATCGAGAGGTCATGCCTTTACTTCCTTCGTATGTTTGGAACGAGATCACATGGGAAAATATCTTAGTTCGTGGAATGAAAACCGATCGCACGATTTGGATGCAAAGTGGAAAACCACAGCTTATGGATAAAGAGCAGTGGGGCCAAGTGTACGATAAGATTCAAGAGCTCAAAGCAAAGCACAACATTGATACAAACTCACCAGAGCAAAATGCCGCGCGCGTTTTCGATGCTCCCTGGCAAAACTTCGATGATCCTTATGCGCTCTTCCGCTTTGCCGTAGAAAGTATGCCTGATCATACAACGAAGCATTCAAAGGGAACGTATGTCGCATTCAAATCAGAGATCCAGGGTCAGTTAGTCTTTGAAGGTAGCACTGCTACGGAAAACCTCTTTTACAACGTCCATCTTAAGCCAGACGAGACTTTGCATGTTCTCCCCAACCATGTTGTGGTAAACATCAAGGGAGAGCTCTATTCGATTCGAATGGGTGAGATGTCAAAAGATCAACTTAAAAATGAGATGGTGTATCGCTACGAAGAGGGCCGGCCGGTTCCTTACAAAAAGTACAGTGCCTTCATGAAGGAGATGAACTCATAAGTTGTTTACCCGAGAGAAGGCTCGACGGTATAGAGAGCTATTGAGACCTAAATTGGTAGGTGCGCAAAGCGGCAGTAAAGAGAACTAGTGTGACGAACAGGATCGCTAAGACCGTAAAGAATTGGGGCATCAAAATCATCAGAGAAAAAAAGATAAACGCTTCAGCGCGCTCAATCAATCCTGGGCTGTAGTGGAAACTCTTTTCTGACGTATTTGCTTGGAACACTCCAACAACTAAAAAAGAAGTGATACAAAGCAAGATGCTTCCCATCATCAATAGGCAAAGTAAACTTCTCGTAGGGTCGTAAAAGTAAAGTCCTAAAATCACTCCACCTTCGACAGCACGATCCGCAAGGATGTCAAAAACCGCTCCTCGATTGGAAGTCACTTTTTGACTGCGTGCAACAGACCCATCAAGCGTGTCTAAAAAACCCGAAGCTACCAAAGCTACTAAAGCAAGAAAAGAGAAGTGCCAAGCGAGAAAGAAAGGGACAAGAAGTCCGAAAAGTAAACCAATGAGCGTGAGGAGGGCAGGCGAAACACGTCCTATGAAATTCCATTTGAGTAAAGGGTGAATGATCCGCTTTTGATAAGGTGAGCGGAAATAACTATCGATCATTATTTTTGCCGTATTTCTTGAGTAAAGGTTTAACAAATATAGGAATTAAAACAAAGACTCCCAGGACAACGAGGGCGATCTTGATTTGGGTATTAAAAACAGCATCGAGCGAAAAAGTTTGTCCTGTATCAAAAATCGCTCCAAGCCCACTTCCCGCTTGAGAATAGACATATGTTCCAGGAATGATCCCGATGAAAGTGGTCAAGATGTAGGTCCAAAGTCGCACTTGAAAAAAGGCGGGCGCGAGATTGACGAGCCAAAAGGGGAAGAGGGGAATAAAGCGTAAAAAGAGAAGATAGCTGACGACATTTTTTTGAAATCCTTTTTCCATTTTGCTCAAGAACGGTCCGGCTTTTCTCTTGAGGACATCTCCAAGGGCTGTTTTGGCAGCGATAAAAATGCATGTGGCCCCAATGGTGGCTCCGATCACAACATAGATGGTTCCAATGGGGACTCCAAACAGGAAGCCTCCAAAGAGAGTTAAAAGGGTTCCACCTGGAAGCGACAGGGCAACGACAATGATGTAGAGGAGGATATAGAGAACCGGAGATAAGATGGGATGTGCATGGATGTGGTCGAGTAGCTTTTCCCGATGGGCTTTTAAATTGTCAAACGTGAGATAGTCAGTGACTCCTGAAAAGTAGGCTACAACCATTAAAATGATGATGACAACAATGGGGATCCATTTTTTCCAACTCATGATTTTCGTTTAAATGCTCCTAATAATGTTTGAGTGAGGTAGAGATCTGCTGCCTTACGGATGGCTAAACTGTATGTCGGGTAGGGGTGAATTAAATTGCTCAATTTTCTTAAAGGGGTTTTGGTAAACATTGCCATGCTGATTTCCATGAGCATTTCACCAGCTCTTGGCCCTACAATTGTTGCCCCAATAATTTGACTGCTCCATTTTTTTGTGATGATTTTGACAAATCCTTCGGTGTGACCACTCGTGAGGTTTCGGTCAACGTCTGATAAAGGAATTGTATAAAGGGCAAGCTTTTTGGTTCCATACTTTTGTGTGGCTTCTTCTTCAAGCAGTCCAATGCTTGCAATTTCAGGATCGGTGTAGGTTGTGCGAGGAAGAGGTTGGTTGGACTTTTTAAATTTGAAAGGGAGGATGAGGTTTTTGAGAACTGTCCTGGCTTGGTTTTCAGCATAGTGGGTGAAGAAAGGAGGTCCAATTGCATCGCCGACCGCCCAAATGTGACGCTGATTTGTCCGTCCGTATGCATCGACGACAATTCCATTTTGTGTCCATTTGACTTGTGCGTTATCGAGGTTGAGGGGTTTTAAATCAGGATGTCTTCCCGTTCCAATAAATAAAGCATCTGCATGAAGTATCTTGTCTCCGACCCAAACCTTATAGCGGTCTTCCAAAAGGATTTTTCTGGGGCGGTCACCAAAGATGAGAGAAACGCCTTCTTTTTGCAAAGTGGTTTCAAGCACCTTACGGGCATCTGCATCTTCGCGTGCAAGGATTTTTTGACTTTCAATCAGAGTGACCTCGGTCCCAAGTCGAGCAAGAGCTTGAGACAACTCACAACAGATTGGGCCGCCGCCAACAAAGATGATGCTCTTGGGAAGCTTTTTTAAGTAGAAAATATTTTCGTTTGTATAAAACGGGGTTTTTTCAAGGCCCTCAATGAGTGGAATGAAAGGAGTGGATCCCGTTGCAATGACAATCTGCTTGCCTTGCACCTCTGTTTCATTGACAATGAGTGTATGAGGGTCTTTAAAAGAAGCGGCTCCTTCGAGAGTTTTAACGTCGTGTTTTTCTAATGCCTCGGGATCTTCGTGCGATCGAATTGTCTCAACAATTCCGCGCACGCGATCGAGAACTTTCCCGGTATTGATTTCAATAGATTCAGCTTGAATTCCGTGAGTTTCAGACGATTTGATTGTGTGAGCCACTAATGCAGATGCAATCAACGATTTGCTTGGAATGCATCCATAGTTGGTGCAATCACCCCCAAACTCGCCTTTTTCGATGAGCAAAGTTTTTTTGCCGGCTTTTGCCGCACCTATAGCAATGACAAGTCCGCCAGATCCAGCGCCGATGACAATGATATCGTACATTTGATTATTTGGTTTTTATTTTATATATAAGAATTTTAGAAGATAGTTTGCAACGAGGGCTTCAATGCTGGCTGAAAAAAAGCGGTTAAAGGAAAACAAAAAAAGGGAAAAATACTGGAAGCATTGGGGGCCGTATGTTCCAGAAAGGCAATGGGGAACAGTCCGTGAAGATTATAGCAAAGATGGGAATGCGTGGGGGTATTTCACTTATGAAGATGCGATGTCGCGCGCCTACCGTTGGGGAGAAGATGGCATCGCTGGGATTTCAGATACCCATCAACGCCTGTGCCTTGCTTTGTCGTTTTGGAACGAAAAAGATCCGATTTTAAAAGAGCGCATCTTTGGGCTAGCGAACCTTGAAGGCAACCACGGAGAAGATGTCAAAGAGTACTATTACTTTCTTGACAACACTCCGACGCACTCCTACATGAAGTACCTATATAAATATCCTCATTCGGCCTATCCCTACGAAGAAATTCGTAAGGCAAATGCTTCTCGTTCTCAAGAAGAACCCGAATACGAACTTGTCGATACGGGTATTTTTAATCACAATCGCTACTTCGATATTTTCATTGAGTATGCCAAAGATAGTCCCACGGATATCTATATGCGGTTGACTGTGTGCAATAGGGGAAATGAGCAACAAGTCATTCACGTTCTTCCAACTCTTTGGTCACGTAATACATGGTTTCAACAAGGGGTTGAAAAACCCGTGATTGAAGAAGTCGATGGAAAGATCAAAGCATCTCATCCCTCTTTGGGAACCTATTACCTCTATGGAGATAAAGCTGAAGAGCTGCTTTTCACAGAAAATGAAACCAATGAGCAAGTCATCATGGGAGCTCCAGAACGTAAAGGGTTTGCAAAAGATGGGTTCAATGACTATCTCGTTAAACGAGACACGACCGCCGTCAACTCCGAAAAGAAAGGAACGAAAGCCGCCTTCCACTACAAGTTTTTGATTCCACCACATGAAGAGAAAGTGATTTATCTCCGTTTGACAACAGAAGGAGAGGAAAAGAAGCCTTTAAGTGACGCTTCAAAAGTCTTTAAAACCCGGTTTCGTGAAGCAGAAGAGTTTTATGCTGAGCTTTATCCCAAATGTTCCGAAGGTCTCAGCGAAATTGGTCGTCAAGCAATAGCTGGGATGCTGTGGAATAAGATGTACTACAACCTCATTATTCCCGATTGGCTTAAAGGAGATCCTGATTTTCGTCCTCCTCTGCCTTCTCATGATTCATGCTCTGCTCGTAACAGCGAATGGCTTCACCTCTATTCCGATGATGTCTTTTCTGTTCCAGATACATGGGAGTTTCCTCAGTTTTTCTCCTGGGATAGTGCGTTTCATGCCATTCCTCTTGCCATGGTTGATCCTGATTTTGCAAAAAGACAGCTCTACATTCTTGCTCAAGAGTGGTACATGCACCCCAATGGTCAACTTGCCGCGTATGAATGGAACTTTTACGATGTGAATCCTCCTGTCCACGCTTGGTCAACCTGGAGGGTTTATAAAATTGAAGAGCGGCGTACCGGAGAAGCAGACCGATTTTTCTTAGAGCGTGTTTTTCAAAAGCTCTTGCTTAACTTTACCTGGTGGGTGAACCGAAAAGATTCAGGAGGCCGCAATATTTTCCAAGGAGGATTCTTGGGGCTTGATAATATCAGTGTTTTCAACCGTAGTGAGCACTTGCCCAAAGATGGAACCCTGTATCAATCCGATGCAACAAGCTGGATGGCCATGTTTTGTCTCAACATGCTGACGATTGCCCTTGAACTTGCAAAAGAAGACCGGACATATGAAGACATGGCCAACAAGTTTTACAATCACTTCCTGTTGATTGCCGATGCCATCAATTTCTCAGCAGAGCGCTCGCATCCCTTGTGGAATGAAGAAGACGGTTTCTACTACGACGTTCTCAAACTCCCTACTGGAGAGGAATATCCCATCAAAGTCCACTCTCTTGTGGGGCTCATGCCACTCCTTGCTGTCATGACAATCGACCATAAAACACTTGAGTCTCTGCCAATTTTTAAAAACAAAATGGATTGGTTTCTCAATCACCGTCATGACCTCTGCAGTAAAGTGGCCTGTATGAAAACTCCAGGACAAGAAGACCGTCGCATTCTTGCGATTCTCGACAAAGATAAGCTGACAAAGCTACTCAAGATGATGTTAAATGAAGAGGAGTTTTTAAGCCCGTATGGTATCCGCGCCGTTTCGAAATGCCATGAGAAAAATCCCTTCACCTTAGAAATCGATGGAGAAAGCTACACCGTTGATTACGAACCCGGCGAGTCCACAAGCCGACTGTTTGGAGGAAACTCCAATTGGCGTGGACCGATTTGGTTTCCCATCAATGTCCTCATCATCGAGTCGCTGCAAAAGTTTCATCACTATCATGGGGATGACTTTAAAGTCGAATGTCCTACAGGTTCGGGGAACATGATGACCCTTTGGGAGGTGGCAGCAGAACTCTCTCGTCGCCTTGTGAGTATCTTTGAAAAAGATGAAGCAGGAGTCCGGCCCGTTTTTGGTGATCGAGAAAAGTTCAAAACTGACCCACATTTCCAAGATTACATCCTCTTTCATGAGTATTTTCATGGGAACACTGGGCAAGGATTGGGAGCCAACCACCAAATGGGGTGGACCGGATTTGTCGCCAAACTTGTGAAGCAGCTTAGCGACTATCAGTGATCTTATTTAGGGGGGAGAGCGCCTACAAAGGCAATAGATCGCTCAATCCAGACTTTTAGCTGGGCCTCATCCACAAGAATTTCAGCGGGGAGTAGCACGTACTCCCGCATCTTGCGTCCCATAGGCTCGAACGGCTTTGCACCCAGCTTTTGAATCTCTTCACGATCTTCTTCAGAAAGGCGCAGAACCCAATTTTCTTCGTGAAGCCCTGTGAGCATATTGCCGTTGAGAAAGCGACAAGAGTAGCCAAACATTTTACGTGGCTCAAGTTCTTCAAAGATGTCCATGCAACCATGGAATTTTTCAACTAAGGCTTCGGATGAACGTTTCCATTTACTCATTAGGTGTCCTCCATGTGACATAAGCGCCGCGCGTCTTGAGCTCGTCTGCAGTGATGTCTTGATAACGGAAGCCCTTACCTTCAGGCGGATGTCCTTCGAGCATGATGGCGATGCGCTTGGAGTTGGAGCGAGACAAGAAAGAGATACTGTCTTGCTTAAACGTTTCGTAGTCGAGCTCAGCTAATGCATCGATTTTTTTATCAATGTGGCGAAAGTCTCCATCATATTTGAAGGCTAGCATGTAGAGACGCCCAGCCATTCCGGCGAGATTGTCTGGCGGCTGTTTCGCTAAGGTAATGATGTTAGTTCGAATGTTATCAAATTGCCCTTCAGGAATCTTTGCTTCAAAGTCTTTGACATAATCTTCTAAGAAGAGTTCAAAGCGTGCAATGAGTTCATCAGGTTGGTGAGTGCTTGACTGCACATAAAAGAGTTGGAACAGTTGTCCGTCTTCTTCCATCTTTGTCGTTTGAGCGATGTAAGCAGTTTGTTGTTTTGTACGCAAAGTATTGAAAAAGTCTTCTGAAATGCCTTTCGATAAGATAGATGACGAAGCATTTTTATCGAATGAAAAAGGGCCTTCTTGAAGGACGAGAACAGCCCCATGTCCGAGAGTATCTGCTGTTTCTTGCAGCTTATAAGGTCCCTGGTGTGAGGGCAACACGAGAAAACTTCTTTCGGGATGTTGGCTTTTTGGATAAGGGAGATAGTGGAGCTTGTTTTGGACCAAGTTCCAAGTCTTGTAAGCATCCTCTTGAGTCATGTTTCCAGTGAGAAGGACTTCTGCGTAGGCTTGCTGCATGAACTTTGCTTTAAAATTTAAGAAGTCTTCATAGGAAAGCGAGCGCAGCGCATTAAGCTCCGCTTCTTTTCTAGGATAAATATCGAAAAGAACGTTTTCAAGAAGTTCAACAGCTTGCGTGAGTGGCGGAGCTTTGCGAAAGTTTTCGTATTGAGAGATGAGAAGAGAGCGCTGGAGCTCAAACTCTTCTCTTGTCCAGTTGCAAGTTTTGATCCCATCGAGGACTTGTTCGAGTAGAACAGGAGCTTTCTCACTAAATCCGTTGATATAGATCCCAAATTTGTAGTCGGTATCTCCAACATGTGCGGAAAGACTTGCTGCATTGGTATAGTAACTTGTTGCAACCATGTGGTCACTGATACACTTTTTAAACAAGTTGATGAGAGCAATTTGATGTGCACTACGGTCAATCAGAGGCGATTTAAAGCTTAAGATCCAGGAGACTTCAGGGACGAGGTAGTGCCCATCTTCCCAGTAGTACACCTTTCCAAACTCATCATCAACGAGAAGAGAAGGAATAGGAGTCTCTTCTGTTTCTCTTTTTTGGGTGACGAGTGCAAGGTCAGATGGAATATAAGGATTTTGCTTGGGATAAACAGCGCTCATTTGGGTTGTGCCTTCTCCCCATGATGCGAGCATCTTTTCGTCTAGCTGTTGGACAGTATATTTTGCTCCTGACCACTTTTCAACCTGATTTCCATTCACTCCTGTTTCTGCTGGAGGAGCTTTTAGGCTGTAAAGAGCTGTTTTGGGATGGAGCATTCCTACGAGTTTTGCACAATCGTTTGCGCTATACTCTGTAGGAAGAATCGACATTTGAGGAAAAGTTTCAAGGGGCTCTTCTGCCATACGGTAGGCGGCATCTGTGACAAAGCCAAATGGGTGAGCGCGTCCTTGATATTCATAGTCAAGTTTTGCCATGTTTTTTGTTTCATCAAAGATGTAGGGGGGAATTCCATGCTCTTTGATGGTATTCATTGTTTGAAACAAAGCTTCTAAAATTTGTTCTGTTTGACCCACACCCTTAGGAGTTAAGATGAAATCAACTGCGTAAAAGCCACTGTCTTTTGAAAACGGGTGGCAGCCAGCATAAAGAGTGTCGATCAGTTCGGCTTGTTTGAGCTTGCTATAAAGGCTTTCAGGGTGTCGGCTACTGAGAATATACGAAAGGAGTGCGTCGGACTTATCTTCGATGTTTGCAAAAAAACTTTCGGGCAGTTCCCAATAAATTCCCAATTCACGCACTTCCTTTACTGGGGTGATGTAGGTGATTGAACCTTGCTGAGAAGTTGTCGTGAGTCTTTCTGGGAAAGAGGCTTTGGGATTTGAGTTCAATGGGACTGCTGAGAAATGTGTGGCAGCAAGTTCTTTAAGCTCTTCAATGGGGAGAGCTGCATAGATAACAAGGTGTGCCTTATCTGAACTATAGTTTTCGCTGTACCATTTGATAACCGCTTCGCGTGGAATGCCACCAAGAGTTTCGGCATTTCCAGTTGCAAAGCGCGCATTAGGATGCTTGGGGTTTCCAGTCGTTTTAAGAACCATGTATTCGCGGAAACCATCATTTTCGATATTCTTATCGTGTTCTTGGTCAACAGCGTGAAGTTCGCGCCCCACTCCCGATTGACTGAAAAGGGGATCGATGAACATGTGAGAGAAATAGTCAAGAGTCGCAGGAAAAGCGTCGTGGTTCACGCAGAATGAGTAGACTGTGCGATCAGAAGCCGTGAAGGCATTGAGCATCCCGCTATTATTGGTCACTTGTTTGAAGTAACCATTCTCTTCAGGGTAAGTTTTACTCGCCATAAAGAGGAGGTGCTCAGTGAAGTGAGCCATTCCAGGATATTCATCAGGGTCGGACCATGAGCCAACTTCCATCGCCAGTGCTGCTGCTGATTGGGAAGCATCGGGATCAGAAATGAGTAAAACTTCAAGACCGTTGTAGAGGCGAATTTTTGCTGTTTTGCGGGAAGCTAGACTTGGAGTGCGAACTTCGAGCTTATTGCGGTCGGTAATTTCTTCATAACTTGGCGTATCTGCTGAAAGCGAGAAGGTTGCAAAAAGACAGATAAAGAGAAAGATTTTTGATTTCATTTGTCGTCCTTAGCTTGATGTGTCGTTCACGGAAATTTATCATACTCTTCTTTTACTTGTCTCCAGAGAAATTCCGCTCGAATTTTCCTTTTTTCATGTTTGTCTGTTTCTTCGGTAAAGTTGGGAATGTTTTCCATGTCAACTTCAGGTCCAAAGGCAAGGTGAATTGCACCACCATGAGTGATACGGGTTTCTCCAATTTCTGTATCAGTTGTTTCTGGAGGAGGGAGCAAATGATAAGTTGATAGGGCTAAGGTGTAAAAGTGGGTTTTTTGTTTAGCGCGCTGAGTCATGAGGTAAAACATTTCGATACTTTGAGGGTCGAAAGGAGCAATTTCTATTTCGCCTTCTGCATTCGTGCGGTCTCGCCCACCACTTGGTGCAACGTAAATAGCATGACCTCCTTCACTGAGTAGCTCCGACATCAGTTCCATGGTGCGCTTATTGTGCAGCTGCTTTTCATGTTTTTGCTCAGGTGGGTCGTCGATGTATTTTTTTGAGTGAATGCAGAGTAGATTGCGTCCCATGCTAAACGGAATGGCTAGAGGATCTGTTGTCACTCGCGTTCCTGCCACAAAGATCAAGTTTTCAGCAAACTTGGGTTCATGGTTTTCTAAAAGGACGCTAATGGCTTGGGGGTCGGCTTCGATCTGGTGGTTTGCAAAGAGAATCACATTTTCTTTTTTTTCAAGCTGGGTCGCGATTTGTTTCAAGTTGCCCAATCCATTGACTGTCGAATGAGGAAGGTCAACAAGAGGACGGAGGAAATCGAGTCCAAATTTGTAGTAGTCAATGGGAGCACGAATGCATTTGTGATAGGGTTCAAAGAGATAAGGCTTTTGAAACTGTTGCTCAATGAGAGAGAGAAAAAGTTCAAAAGAGGGCAAACAGTCGGACAGATTTTTTTTGTGAGAGGCGATCACAGATTGATAGCTCTCTAAAAAACCCTCGAGAATCTTCTCATATTTTTCAGGAACATGCCCACTAGAAATGAGTGTTCTGATTTTTTCCCTTAGAGATTGAAGCGTAAGATTAGAGTTCGAGTTTTGTTCCATCGGCAAGTGAGTAAAATTCAAAAGTGTTCAGGTGGAGTTCATCGTTGGATTCAAATTCGAGCTGTCCTTGCTCTTTTTTCGCAATCGATTCGAAGAGCTTTTTATCATTTCCTGAAAGAAAGTTATCGAGCTCAGGGTGAATGATAAGCTTTAGCTGCGTCTCTTTATGTTGTTTGATCAAGCGGGTGATGGCCCGTTCGATTTCGATTGCGACACTCTCATGATTTTTAATCATTCCCTTTCCACTGCAATAAGGACAATGGGTGAAAAGAGTGTGAATGAGAGATTCTCTCGTTCTTTGGCGTGTCATCTCGACTAAGCCAAAGTCACTCATTCCAAGAATCGTGCACTTTGCTGAGTCTTGTTTCATAGCCTCTTTAAGTGTTTCGAGTACCCGTCTTTGATTGCGTCTAGAGCGCATATCGATAAAGTCACAGATAACAAGCCCACCGATGTTACGAATTCTGAGTTGGCGTGCAATTTCTTCGGCAGCTTCCATGTTGATCCGGACAAGCGTCTCTTCGACGTCGATGTTTTCATTCGAAGACGTGCTACGACCCGAGTTGACATCAATGGTGTACATCGCTTCGGTTTTGTCGAAAAAGAGGGAGCCGCCACTTTGGAGCCAAATTTTTCGTCTTAAACAGCGGTTGATTTCATTTTCAACCATGAAGCGGTCAAACATCGGAATCTTATCTCGGTAATATTCGAGCTTGATTGTGTGTTCGCTTTTGTAACGGTTGTAAATTTTTCGCGCGTACTGAAACGTTTTGTAGTCGTCAATGAGAATCCGGTTGAACTTCTTATCAACTGCCTTGAGAATGGCCTTTTTGATAAGGTCAGACTCACGGTAAAGGCAGGCGGGTTCAGAGTAGTTATGAAAGTCTTTCTGGATTTTTTCCCATGCTTCGAGGAGTTCATTTGCTTCTTGAATTAGAGCTTCGGTTGGAGCATTCACACTAGCTGTTCGACAAATGAGTCCCATTCGTTGAGGCATTTCAAAAGCGCGGATGATTTTCTTTAGGCGGTCTCTTTCTCCTCGGTCAGCAACTTTTCGCGAGACGCCTCGATGAGGCGTGTTTGGGAGGAGAACGAGGTAGCGGCCTGGAATGGTAATATTCGAAGTGAGCCGTGCCCCTTTTGTTCCAATGGGTTCCTTTACGACCTGGACGAGAACGGGGTGGCCGATCTCCATGAACTTTGAGATGTCAGCATCTTTTACTTCACGAGGTTTAATGGAGCTGATGTCGTAATCCCAATCAAACTCCATGTCGAACATCTCTTGGAATTTCTGTGTATTCTCTACAATATCACTGATATGGATGAAACCGTTTTCCCCTTCATTGATGTCAATGAATGCCGATTGGATGTTGTGGAGGATATTGATGACCTGACCGCGATAGATGTTTCCAGATAGTTGCTGGCTTGCTTTTCTTTCGAAGATCAGATCTTGAAGTTTTCCGTATTTTAGGATCGCGCATCTCTTCTCTTTCGAAGTGATATTGATCAAAATTTCTTTCATCGATTCACCATAGTCTGTTTGAGCGCCTGAGAGATGAGTTTATAATAAAAATGGTTGTTTTTCTAGCAAAAACTATCAGTCTTGGGATAGGTTTGCAAGCTGCTCTTTCATTTTCGCGATGAAGCGTCCATTGATCAGTCTCAGAGCCCCTTGAACTCCACTCATCAGTGCTTCTGGATTTGCATCGCCATGGCATTTCATGATGATCCCGTCAGTGCCGCAAAGAATTGCACCGGGAGATTCAGCTGAGTACAGCTCTTTTTCAAGGCGACTGAGAAGTGGCTTTGAAAAAGGCAAAATTGCCTGGTTTTCATGCAAAGTTTCTAGGATAAAAGAAGAGATCCCTTCTGATGTTTTCAAAAAGACGTTTCCTGTAAATCCATCTGTGACTAAAACATCGACATTACCAGAAAAGATTTCCTTTCCTTCAACGTTTCCAACGAAAACTGGAGCTTCGTTTGGAAAGTTAAACTTTTGAAGAAGTTTGTAAGTTTCGCGAAGATCCCCACGACCTTTCTTTTCTTCGGTTCCAATGTTGAGAAGACCAATACGTGGCTTAAGGATCCCTCTGCTTTTCTGATAGGCGAGGCCCATTTGGGCAAACTGCACCAAATGCTCAGGCGTACATTCAATATTGGCTCCGACGTCGAGAACAGCAATAGGGGATTTCTTGGTGGGGAGGAGGGTAATCAGTGCGCTACGTTGAATGCCTTCGAGCAGAGGAAGGTGCATTCGAGCGCTGGCGATAAGTGCGCCTGTGTTTCCTGTGGAAACTAGGGCATCAATCTTATGTTCTTTTAACAAACGCATCCCTACACTCATTGAGGCTTCCTTCTTTCTTCTGATTGCTAGCAGTGGATCATCATCCATGTGAATGACTTCTTCGACTTCATAAAAACAGAGAGATTCTTTGGGAAGCAGTTTTGAGTGCAGCTCTTGCATGCTTTCGATGCGAGTGCGAATGTCTGGCGTTGCAAAAACGAGCAAGCGTAGGGGATCGCTAACCTTACTGAAAATACCTTGTAAGGTCTCTATAATAAATTCGGGATGATTGTTATCACCCCCCAAGAGGTCGATCCCGACAAACGGAATTTTACTCTTGCTCTTCGGTGATAACCGCTCTTCCTCCGTAGTGGCCACAGAATGGACACAGTCTGTGGGAGAGCCTTGGTTTTCCGCAGTTTGAGCAATTTGAGACATTTTTTTCTTTCTTTGCGTGATGCGCCCGTTTAGTGTTTTTTCGTGCGTTAGAATGGCGATTTCTTGGAACTGCCATCGTTTCTGTTCTCCTTTCAAGTTATGTCAAATCCGCAAAAGGGAATTGAACACTGTCGGTATTTCCTTCTGAGGGCTTATATTTTTCTAATTCTTTCCTTTCAGCACACCCGCCTAAGCATTCTCCAAACGGAGGAACTTCTAGGAGGATGGCTTCCCTTAATGGGTTGGCATAATAATACACTCGTCCTTTAACTTCTTCAAGGTCTTCAGTATGGTAAAACTCAGGAACCCGGATCGGTATAAGCACCATCTTATTACAGACAGAGCAGGGGATCGAGACCTTTGTTTCGACCTTGAGGTGAATCACGAGGTGGTCATTCGCCAAATAGGCCTTTCCCTTAATGATGACTCTATCATTGAATTTCAGGTCGGCTTCGTCCACATCCATGAAAGTAGAAGAAAGAGTCAAATCGATGATCTCTGTCTTCCCTCCCTGGAGTCTGTCAAGGTAAACCTTTAACTCAGGTTCCATTAGTCCTCAAATAAAGGGAATTCTAAAAATGACTCACAGTCTACCCGAAAAAACGATAAAGATCAAGGTCGTCACAGATTTTCCCTAAATTTATATATAAATATTTTGAAATTCAGTTTGTTTATATTGTTTTTTTTCTGAGCCTTAGGTATTATTACCTCGGTTTGTGGAGATTAAAATGAACAATTTTAAGATACGAGATTTAGTTCCTCGTCCCGTGCGAGAAATCATTTATGCGACATCAGATATTCAAGCTCTCGCAAAAAAAAGAGGCCCGAGTCAAACCGTTGAGTCTTTTTTGAAATGTGAAGCGGGGCAACGGGCAACTGAAGAAGCGCAGAAGATGATCCGAGGAGCTTTGCAAATTGCTCTTTTTGCGGGTGGGTTCTATGCGGTTCGCTACATGGGATGGAGCGTTGTGACGACAGGTGTTCTAGGATCAATTTTATCGACGGCCTCATTAGTCACAGGCGCAAGTTTTTATGGCCTTGCTTATGGAGCTCAAGCTCTCCTTCATTGCATTGGAACAGGCTCTTTCTGGCACCTGGCATCTGGAATTGCTTGTGTGGGTGGAGGCTACTATGCTCTAGAGCATCTAGAGATTTTTCAAATTGGGGTTTTAGACAAAGGGCTTGTTAAGCTCGGCTCTGAAAAAGGAGCTCCACTTCTTCTCAATCATCTACTTTGATCACAAAGTTCTAGAGTTTGTAAAATCGCCTGAGCGGCTTCTTTGGAAGCATTCTTGGGGCCAAGGTTTTCTTTCAACCATTCACACTTACGGATAGATGCTTCTCGTCGCAGCTGGCTGGCTGCAAGCTCATGCAAAGCTTGGGTGAGTGATTCTTCAGTGAGCTGCGGGCCAAAAAGCTCAGGGAAGACTTCGTCCTTAGCGATGACATTGGGCAAGGCATAGTGGGGAAGGTTGATGCGGAAAATCTTAGTAGCTAGGAAAGTATCTAGAGGAGTGATGGCATAAGTGACAACTGTTGGAACGCGGTGTAGCGCAAGCTCTAACGTGACAGTTCCTGAAGTGGCGATTGCGAGGTGCGTTGCTCTCATGAGTTCATACAGATGATCTGGATGAATGATTTTGACATTTTCTCCTGCATGTTTTTTCAAGAAGGGAAGAAATTTTTCGTTAGAGCATGAAATAATCAGAAGAAAATCTTTCCGGTTCTTGAGAAATTGCTTTGCGACTTTCAGCTGCAAGGGGAAATTGCGCTCGAGCTCTTTTTGGCGACTCCCTGGGAATAGGCTTAAAAGCCTCTGATCTTCTGCAATCCCATATTGCTCACGCCAGTTGCTATTATATTCATGCGATTCAATGCGAGAAATAAGAGGATGCCCTACGTATTCCACATCGAGAAGATGACGAGAAAATAGCTCAGGTTCAAAAGGGAGGAGCGTCATCAATTTGTCGAGGTTTTTTTCCATCAAGGGAATCCGTCTTTTCCCCCAAGCCCAAACACTTGGGCAGACAAAGTGAAGCAATTTCGACGAAGTTTTGTGCTTCTTCAAGCTACGAGCCAGGCGAAGGTTGAAGCCTGGGTAGTCAATAAACAAGACAGCTTGAGGTTTAGAAGTTAGAATTTCTTTTCGAATGGTTTTGAACATGTTACGCAAATGTGGCAGTGAACCGAGAATGTCGATGAACCCCATCACCTCAAATTCTTCCATGGGAAGAAAGCAATCTAATCCAGCCTTGCGCATTCTAGGCCCACCAACCCCTTTAATTTTGAGGTCGGGACGCGCTTCTTGTAATGCTTTCAGTAACTTCTCACCGTGCAGATCACCGCTAGCTTCTCCTGCAAAAATAAAAAGATCGTAACTCATGATGAACCCTCCAACAATGACCGAACCCAAAGAGTACCTGCTTGAAAGACTTGAGGTCCGGTTCCATGGCCTTGATAGCCAATGGAGGGACCAATAATGAGTTCAATCGGAGAAGAGCGGATCCGGTGATTTTTTGCCTCTTCTGCGAGATGGGAAACAAGCTCGAAGGTGTACTTTGTACCCACGCGTGAATCGATATTCCCAATGTAAAAGCGAATTTTCCGATCATAGAGTTTAAAAGCGAGCTTTTCTAAATCAAAGTGGGAAACATCGGGCCCATTTTGAAATTCTTTGGCATAGCTCAAACGTGTAAGCGGCGCAAAACCTAAAATGAAACGGAGCTCTGGACAAAGAGCAGCGACATGAGCTGCTATAAAAACCCCGCGAGAAAGTCCCATACATCCAAACTGATCTTTCTGAATCAGATTTTCCTGGAGTAGATATTGAATTCCTTGCGCTACCTCTTGAAAAAACGGTGTGAGCAGTTCGTTTCCCTGCTTCATTTGCTCAGCCCAATAAGAAATGGCATTTTCAGGTTTTCTGCCTTCTTCGTGCCCAGGAAGGGTGACTGTAAAGATCCGCCACTTGTCAGATTGGAGGAAGAGGGCTGGCTGATTATAGGGGTCTGTTTCGAGCGAGTCTTTGGCGGATAGGGCGAAGTAAAAGATTGTAGGTAGCGGGCCTTCTTCAAGACTTGGCCCTACAAAAGAAAACGTCAAAGAATCTGAAACCTTTACTTGAGAGACTTTCATGTTTTTTTGCGAGGGCGTCGACGCCGTCTTTTTGTTTTGGTGGGGAGTTCGTTGGTTTCGGTAAACTTATTATATGTACTATTCCACTTCAGAGTGGTTTCTTGAAGTGCCGGCTCAATGCGCGAACGGATATTGAGAAACTGCAGAGCTAAATCAAACCCCGCCACTCGTGGAATCCGAATTTGCTTTTTCCGTTTTGTGAATGGAGTGATACGATATTGAGAAACGAGAAGACCAACCGTGCTGATTCGCAGACGTCTCGGCAACTTAAAAAATGTGGTGAAGACCGAATCAATCAAATCACTTGCTTCCAGGTAAATGTCTCCAAGGTGTGGAATCTTTTCCCGATCGATAAAATGTGTTTGCAGATGCTTTTGGAGTAGAGGAAAAAGAAGGCAAGCAAGCAGTACAGGACGTTCTAATTGTGGTCTGTGAGGTTCCTTCAGGGTTCCATCTGCTTCTTGTAGATAATCATAAATTTCGCCCCCTTCGGGCATTTCTAAGAACTCAGCCAGGGTGGGGATCAATTGTTGAAGAAGACCATGGTCGGTCATGAGTTTGAAGAAGGAGCTCGCACTTCCAGATTCAAGCATCCGTAGAAGTTCTTCTAAAACCCGAGCTTGAGCACTTTTGACGATTTCTTTTTTACAATCGATAAGAGCTTGTCTAGCTTCTTCGTCCACTTCAAATCCATAGCGGGCTTGAAATTTCAAACAGCGTATCATCCGTACGGGATCTTGTTTAAAGCGGAGGTAAGGTTGGCCAATAGCTCTAAGATACTTTTTCTGAATGTCGGCATAGCCTCCGACATAGTCGATAACTTCTTCAGTCGCGCAATCGTAAAAGAGGCCGTTGATCGTGAAATCGCGCCTTAAAACATCTTGCTCAGGGTTGCCCCAAATATTGTCTTCGGTGATGAGCTGCTCATTTTCAATATCTCCTGCGCGGAACGTTGAAACTTCAATCACCTTCCGTCCAAATCGGACGTGGGCCAAACGAAAGCGTTTTCCAATCAAAATGGAGCTTGGAAAGAGATTTTTAATTTCTTCTGGCCTGGCCGAAGTCGAGATGTCGAAATCTTTTGGTCTTTTTTTGAGTAGAAGGTCCCGCACTCCACCTCCAACAAGGTAGGCAACATAACCTGCAGCACGCAGTTTTTCGAGAATATAAATCGCTTTTGGATCGATGAGATTTAAATCAATCTCATGCTCTTCTTTCGAATACGTTTTCGGTTTCTTCACATTCCTCAGAAAGTATTATCTCAAGGGACTAGATTACAGGATTACACTCTGGGGTTCAACCAAAACCTTTAATCATGTATGGTATTTCATCTTATAGATTATCGGAAATGACTATGAATTTTTTAAAAGCTTTTGGAGGCGCTCTCCTAGTGGGAGGAACCGCAATTGGGGCTGGGATGTTAGCTTTACCTGTTGTCACAGCCAATGCAGGGCTTCTTCCTTCCTATGTGATTTACCTTATTTGTTGGATTTTTAGTGCGTGCACAGGACTCTTACTCCTAGAAATTTGCCTTTGGATGCCGAATGATGCCAATATCATTTCGATGGCAAGCCATCTTCTGGGGCCTATCGGAAAAGCCGTTGCTTGGGTCCTCTATCTCTTCCTCTTTTATTGTTTGACCATTGCTTATGTAGCAGGGGGGGGAGGCTTTATTGTGGCTCTTTTCGGGGGGAACTTGCCTCACGTCCTGGGACTTTTGATTTTCACAGCCATTTTTGGCTCTTGCGTCTACATGGGAACTCGGTTTGTCGACCGGATCAACGTCATTCTTATGATAGGTCTAGGAGTTTCTTACTTTCTCTTTATTTATTTTGGATTTACCAAGATTGAATTTAACTACTTCAAGCGGGTGAATGTGATCCCTGCGATCATGGCGCTGCCCGTGATTTTTACCTCGTTTAGCTACCAAGGGATCATTCCTAGCTTGACGACGTATCTTGAAAGAAACCCCAAAATGATCCGTTTTGCCATTCTTGTGGGAACAGCTTTACCTTTTCTAGCGTACATTGTCTGGCAGTTTTTAATCATTGGGATCGTTCCAACTGATGGGCCTCATGGCCTCATGGCTGCTGAAGCAACAGGACAAACAGCTGTCGAACCGCTGCGTCACATCTTTCCTGGGTCACCTATCTACCTTATTGGTCAATTTTTTGGTGCGTTTGCTTTGACAACTTCCTTTTTAGGAGTGACGCTTGGGCTCTTAGATTTTCTTTCTGATGGGTTGCAAGTTGCTAAAATTGGCTGGAAAAAATTCCTGCTTTGCGGGCTTGTCTATATTCCACCGATTATTATTGCAGCATATAACCCCGGCATCTTTTTAACTGCGCTTGGCTATGCAGGCGGCGTGGGTTGTGCGCTTCTGCTTGGGCTGTTGCCGATTATCATGGTTTGGCGAGGCAGGTATTTTAAAGATTATGGGGTGCTCCATCGGCAGCTGCCAGGAGGGCGTTTCATTTTAATAATCTTAGCAGCATTTGTTGCGTTTGAACTGATTGTCGAACTGACGAAGGAGTTGCTCTAGTGTTTTGCCCATGTGGATCCAATAAACCACTCGAGGGGTGCTGTGGTCCTTACCTTGAACGGGAAAAAGATGCTCCCACACCGGAAGCGTTAATGCGCTCACGCTACACAGCCTATTCGCTAGGAGATCTTGATTATATTGAGCAGACCATGCGGGACAACGCTTTGACCCGGTTCAATCGCAAAGCTTCGGAAAAAACCCTAGAGCACACGACTTGGATCCAGCTCACTGTCTTAAATTCAACAGAAGAAGATGACACAGGCACCGTCCAGTTTATGGCGTCATTTAAAGATAATGGTGAGATACACACAATGCATGAGCTTAGCACATTTAAAAAAATAAATGGCAAGTGGTATTATGTTTATGGTGAGTTTAACTGATTAATGATAATAAAGCTGAATTGATTTCGAGGAATTGTTCTTTCCAGAAGTAGCCGTCTAGGAGGTCTGAAGGATCTCGGCCTGTGAGGCAGTAGGCGGCGTAGAGGGCCTCTACAGAGGCTAGACCTTCTTCTGGGTTACTGCAGCCCGTTTGTTTCCGAGGATAGCTTGTTTTGAGCCCTGGAGGCAGGCTTCGGCGCTCCAAGGGAGGGATCTGGCGCCCCATCACTTCGGCGTATTTCCATGTGCCATCAATCAAAAAGATGCCCATGTCTCGGTCTGCTTCCGAGAGAATTGGAGCGTCGAGAGCAAGCAAGAAGTACCCCTGCAATGGTGGGAGAGGGTCCTTGGGGTAGGTGAAAAATTGCATATCCTCGCGGGATTCAAGTCCGCGCAAACTGCACTTTTTCAAATTTTCTTTGCGATGACGCAAAATTATTGTGGGAAGAAAACGATCCATAACCTATACAAAATAGGATAGACCTCCTACGGATAAACCTCAAGAGGGAGAAGCAGGATGAAAAAGTGGATCTATCTGTTAACTTTATGCGGAAGCCTCCTCTATGGGCAGGAGTCTTCCTTGTTCATCACCGAAAATTACCAAAAAGCAGAGCGAGTCTGTCGTGAAAATGGAATTCCATTAGCCGTTGTTTTTACTGGCTCTGACTGGTCGACCGATAGCGAGGCATTTTTGAGCGAATGGCTTTTTCACAAAGATCGAGGCAAAGTCTTGCGCCACGATCTCGTCTTTGCTTGGCTTGATTTTCCTGAGTTGAACATCAAAGAGGCTCGTTTAGTTGAGCAAGATTATCGTATAAAAGAGCAGTTGCACATCACGCACTTTCCCACGATTGTGTTACTTGATCCATCGGGGGAAGAAATCACCCGTTTTGGGTATCCAACTGAGCAGGATTTTGTGGCACTTGTCAAAGAAAGACTCTTTATTTATGAGCATCTTGCTGAAAAATGGGCGCTTGCACAGGAGACGCAAAATGAGCAATTGATCACCACATGTTATGAAGAAGCTCAAACACTTGGATTAGCACCCCTTTTGGAAGAAATCGTTGCCTTTGCAGCAAGTGCACGTCTCTGTCCAGAGCTTTTATTCGAGCGGTATGTTGCTTTGGTCAATGAAGGGAAACGGAATCATCCAGATGCAAGGCAATTGCGTCACTACTTGCTCAAATCAGATCCTCAAAATGAAAAGGGAATTCGTGAAAAAATTGCTCTTTTGACTTTCAGGAGCAGAGAAACGCCTTTCCTTTAGAAACGGTTCTCAAGCAATTTTGTTCTCATGAATCGGAAAACTTTTGGAGGATTCATCTGGTCCTATCGGAGCACTTTTTTGAAAAAGGAAAATCGGAAGAAGCCCTGGAACATGCTCAAGAGTCGTATCGTTACGCTCCTGCTGCTGACAAAGAGGTGGTGTCTAACCTCATTGAACAGATTTCCATGATGTCACACGGAGAATCTCTTTAGGGATTTCAAATAAGAAGCGAGAAGGGTTCGTCGCTTCTAATTTTCCATGACGGACACGTTTGCGCGCCATACTGAGGGAAAGGTACTGCATTGCTCGCGTCAAAGCGACATACAAAAGACGTCTTTCTTCCTCAATACCTTGCTCAGTCTGGCTTTTGACATGAGGGATGAGATTGTCTTCAATTCCGATTAAAAAGACTGCAGGGAACTCAAGCCCTTTTGCACTATGAAATGTCATTAGGTTGAGCTTATCATCAGCTAACCTTTCTTTTCGCTTATCCTTGCGGTTGTCAAGCATTGCACCTGACACAAAATCTTCTAGTGAGGGAGAAGGTTCTTGGTTTTCATAATGATTTAAAGCTCGAATGCATTCTTGGACGTTTTCCCATTTGAACTCCCTAGCTTTTTCGCTTTTCACTTCGTCGAAAATAGTCTTCTTGTAATCGATCGTTTCGACGAGCCATTGCAAGGCTTCACTGAGCGAAGAAGTCGCAAATCGCTCTTGCGCTTTCTCGTACAGAGTGACAAATGCATGGATACCCTTGATTCCTTGTGGAGTCAACTCTTCCATGAAATTTAAGAGGTCAGGATTGAGCTTTGCAATGCCTCGCATCAACTGAAGTAAAGGAATATCATTTTGCCGGTTATAGGTCGTGAGTTTATCAAGAGTTTGGTTTGAAATACCTCGCCTTGGATAATTGACAATGCGCAGTAATGCTTCCTGATCACGTTCATTGGCAAAGATTCGGAGGTAGCTCATAAGATCTTTCACTTCGCTTCGCTCAAAGAAGTCCATCCCTCCAAAAACTTGATAGGGGATTCCTCGGACAAAGTGTCCCTCTTTACGCCATGAGGTATTCATCAATTTGAGTTCAAAGAGCCTGGATAACTGATTTGATCGGTAAAGAACTGCCATATCCTTCCAGCGCAAATTCTTGTGTTCTTTCAGATAGAGAATGCGATCAATCACCGCATCGACCTCGTCTTGGTCAGTCGGAGCGTTGAAAATTTCAATCGTGTCACCCGATTCCTTTGCAGCCTTAAGTGTTTTATCGTGCCGCACCAAATTATTGCGAATCACGGCATTGGCAGCCTGAAGAATGTGTGACGTCGAGCGGTAGTTTTGCTCCAATTTAATCGTTGAGTCTGCAGGAAATTCTAAAATATGTTGGATCTCAGCTCCACGCCACGCATAAATCGATTGGTCGTCATCTCCAACAACGCACAAATTCTTGTACTTTTCAGCGAGCATCGAGGCGAGTTCATATTGGATGGGGTTTGTGTCTTGATACTCATCGATCATGATGTAGCGAAAATGGTCTTGATAAGCTTCTAAGACGTCTGGGAACTGCTTGAAAAGTTCTACCGTTAAACTTAGGAGACTATCAAAATCAACCGCGTTGTGAGCACGCATGGCAATGTGAACCTTGTCATACACTTCGCCCATTTTTCCTTCAGGGCGCTTTCCCTTTCCTTTTGCTGTCATGATCGATTGGACAATCGGATCGAGATCTTGTTCACCAAACAAATCTTCTGCAACAAGTGTCACAAGTCGCTTCATGTCTCGCTCATCATACAAGCTAAAGCGGGAAGTGAAACCGAGTCGCTCAATATCTTTGCGGAGAATCTTCATGCAGAAGCTGTGAAATGTCGAGAGGGTGACTTGCTTTGCTTTTTCCTTACCGATGAGCCCAGCTACCCGTTCCCGCATCTCTTCGGCTGCTTTGTTCATGAATGTCATCCCCAGAATGGCTGTGGGGGGAACTCCCTTTTCACGAATGAGATGCCCAATTCTATGAACAAGTACCCGCGTTTTTCCACTTCCGGCACCTGCAAGGATCAAGACGTGACCTTCAGTTGTAACTACGGCTTTTTGTTGATTTGGATTGAGTTTCGTCACCGATTTTCTTCACTAAGCGCTTCAATTCCCTCGCAACTTCGCTTGAGGAAAGCTCCTCAAAGTGATGGCGAGGATGGATATTGAGTTCTAGATGGCGAGGAAGCTCTGGGTAAATTTGACGGTAAGCTTCCCGGACGATCCGTTTAAAACGGTTTCTTTTGTGAGCTTTTCCCCATTTGCGGCTAATTGTAATTCCTAGCCTTGAGTGGCTTTGTTTGCCTATGCGATAATGGGCAAGAATCTTTGTCCCAACATACCTTTTCCCATCATCATATGTATTGCGGAAGTCCTGACGGGAAAGGAGCCTTTGAAAACGAGAAAACTTTAGCTTCACACTGCGAGCGTTTTACGTCCCTTTTGACGTTTACGTTTGATGACAAGTCTTCCATTTTTTGTCTTCATGCGAGCACGAAATCCATGGGTCTTCTTGCGTCGACGTTTGCTTGGTTGATAAGTGCGTTTCATAACAATTCACTCCAATTAAAAAAGCCATTCTACAGAAAATGAGCCAAATATACAAGCTTAAAAAGATAGTGAAGTGAAAGGTGTAAGCGTCGTTTTGAGACTTCATAGGGAAAATTTCAGCGTTGCCCTGCTTCGACAACCCGCTGGCGGGGTTGCCGGCATCGGTCGCTTTGAACATTTCTCCTCTGAAGCCTCCTTCCGTGGCTTCGCCTTTCACCTCACCATCTCATCAAAGCCAACATATGTTTTGTGAGGAGAAGTAAAATTTTAAATTTTGAAGTTTTTGAGATGTCTGATTGAAATCCTCTATGGGAGAGCCAAGGCATCAGCAATCATAGGTCTACACCACCCAAAGCACTTGTCAAGAAATGAGATAAAAGCTAGAATGATGCTCTAAATTAAAATGTGACAAATTGGAACTTCACAATGAAAGTTAAAGCTTCAGTTAAAGCAGATCCTGGTAAGGGCGACAAGATTGTGCGTCGTAGAGGACGGCTTTACGTGATCAATAAGCGCGACCCAAATCGCAAACAAAGACAAAAAGGCCCCGCAAGGAAAAAATAGGACGGATATGGCTAGAAAAGCGATGATTGAAAAAGAAAAAAAACGTGACCACATGTCGAAAGTCAAGTGGGAAAAAAGGCAAGAGCTTAAGAAGATTGTTCGCAATCTGAACGTGACTGAAGAAGAGCGTTTAGACGCAATGATCAAACTCAACCGTCTTCCTAAAAACTCTTCTCCTATTCGTCGACGTAACCGATGCAAAATGACGGGACGTTGCCGTGGGTATCTCAGAAAATTTCAAATTTCACGTCTCTGTTTCCGAGAGATGGCCAACGATGGAAGTATTCCTGGTGTGGTCAAAGCTTCTTGGTAAGCATGTTTACTGATTAGGGGAATCCATTTCCCCTAGTTGATCTAGAAGATCCGGAAGGTCTTTCACGGTTTTCCAATCTTCCATATCTTCATTCCACATATAAGTTTCTCGTGTGACTTGATCTTCGACCCAAGCACGCTTAAGCCGATCAAAACTCATAGGACCATGTCGCTCGTTGTCTTCATCCAGGTAGTACCAAAGCTTATGGGGTGTTGTGGCGGGCGCTTGTGGAGCGGGGGTGGGTTCTAACTGAGGAGTCACTTCAGGCAAGGGTTTTGCAGGACTCGATGCTGCCACTGATGATAGGGGCTCTCGCTTTGGAGGGAGGAGGTAAAGAATTAGAAGACCAATGGCTCCTAGGAAAAGCCCTATTGCAAACCAAGCAGTGGGATTGCGGCCGCGAAGTTTTGCATTGTAAGCGCAAACACCGCCAATGATAAGAAGAAAAAATAGGCTGAGATAAGAGAACATGAGTCGATCCTAAGGGTATAAAAACTTTCTTGTAAGCATAACAAAGTCAGGAATAAAAGAAAAATCTGACGAAATCCTTGAAAACCTTGAAAAAAAAATTCTTTACGCGTTTAATGGCAGCAACTTTTTTAAGAAATCATAAAGATAGAGCTAGATTATGAATGAAACGCCAAGAGTATATGAGCAGAAAGGATGGGAAGATCCTGTCACCTTAGACTTTTTAGGATCTTGTCCGGTTAAATTTGTAGATACGAGTGATGGGTGGAATGAGTGTCAACATGCGCATGGGCTAGCAAGTACTTGTGAAATCGTTGCAAAGACAATCTTTGGAGAAAAGGACCGCGATGCAGCTGTCAAATGCACGGTTTGTCAACAAGAATTCACAGAAGTGATTCCTTATCGCGAAATGTTGGAAAGCACGCTTGAAATTTCTGAAACAGTAGAAGAAGAAAAGCCTGTTGAAGTCACATTTGTGAAACTCGAAGATGGTCGAACGCAGCGAGTGATAGGCAAGATTTCTGAAAAGAAAGGTGAGGAGTATGACGGCTCAACAATCGTTGAGGCCTCAGAAAAAGTTGAATATGAAGGAAGCGTTGAAACTTGTTATGCGCTCTATATGCCTGATGCAGAAGAGCCGTTTGGACAAGAAGTGCGTTCGAGAAAGTATCGATTTGATGGACCATACTCCCCAAGACCAACCGTGAGAATGAGTTATGATCAGGTAATAAGGGCATGGGAAAGCGACATGAGAGGAGATTTACACCCTGTATCAACAAGGACTTCTGAAGTGGCAAGGCCCGTTTTAAGAGCTAGCTGGGAGGATGAAGAATATGCTCCTCTAATTCGAGCATTAATTGACGATAAGCCATGGGAAGATCAAGATTATGCTCCACAAGTGAAAGAACTTATTAATGATCGAGATTGGGAAAAAAGGTTACATGCACCTCTTATCAAAGCATTACTTGACGAAGACCCTTGGGAAGACCAAGAATACGCTCCGCTTGTCCGAGCTTTCATTCACGGAGCTCAATGGATTGATCAAGAGTATGCTCCTCTCGTCAGCTCATTAATGATAGAGTTTATAGGAGAGGGTCGCGACTTAGGCAAAAATCAACTTCATATGGAAAATGCCAGACGTCTCCGTGATAAAGTGAGACATGATTTAGGGCTTCCTCTTGGTTTTGATCCTGACGCCTCTTCTTCAATGCCACCTGTTAAATCGCTACATGGTTCTAGAAGTTCTGGGACAGGGAGCTCAGAAGACACTTCAGGCCCAACAGATTCTCAATGTTGTTTAGCTCAGCTTGGTGCTTACAATATGCTTGTCGCTACAGTCATAGGTGCAGCATTGATCGTTTATGGGTATTCAAAAGGAATGTTCGATAACTTGATTCATAACTTGCGTGGATCATCAGATGATCAAAGCATGCGACAAAAAACCACAGTGCCCATTCATACCGGACCTCCAGCGACTCCTTTTAATCCAGGAGGAATCGGTGGCATTCGTGTATATTAAGACACTGTTTACAGAATTGTCAGCAAATTTTAGAATTGAATTTCACTTGATCAGATAAGGAATCATCATGAACGATCAATTTACAGATCTTGATACAAAAGAGATTGAATTTGCTGACACCATCTTTGTTCGCGACATTGAGTCGCGGGTTTTCCAAGCTATCGTCATTAAATGCTTGGCTGAAATCGAGGGGGTTGCTCTGTTAGAAGGAAACCTTCTCGATAATCTTCTCGGAAGAGAAGGGAATGAGCGGATCAAAGGGATCCATGTTGAACAAGATCAGAAAAATCATAGCGTCAGTATCAAAGTTGAAGTCAATGTGGCGCATGGCATTTCAATCCCTGAAAAAGCGGAAGAAATCCAAACAAAGATTGCAGCGGAAGTCTGTAGTTTAACAGGATTGCACGTGGCTTGTGTCCATGTGATCTTCAAGGCGCTTATTTCGGAGCAATCGCTCGAACCTGAAAAGGTTGAAGAAGAGCCGTCTGAAAAAGAGGAATTTTCAGTCGAAGAATTTTCATGAGATCGGGAAACGTTCTTTTCTCAGCCGTTCATTTCTTCGTGATCTTGCTTATTTTAAGTCTTGGAGGGCTTTTATTGGCTCTCCCCTATGCTGAAACTTTTCGGTTTCATCTCACCTATTACATCTATGAAAGGCCAGGCCTCTTTAAGCTCATTGGGGGAGTGACATTAGGTTTTGGGTTACTCTTATTTCTGGGGTTTTATTTCTTGAACAAACGGCGTTTTTTAACTGTCAGGATGGGGCCGGCTATGACCCAAATTGACGAGAGAGTTGTTCAAGATTACGTTCAGGACTATTTTAAAGAAAAGCATACGTCTGATGAGGGTGTGGTGGATGTTGTGGTCCAAAAAGGTGAGGTTTTGGAGATCATTGTTCCAGCTCCCAAGGACTGGGAAGGTGAGGTCGAAGAGCATCTACAGCGCCTCCAAAATGACCTGGGTGATCGTCTTTCACGTCGTTTAGGTTACTATAAAGAGTTCTATCTTACATTATCTGACAATTAATAATTTTATTAATATCAATTAATTATATTTTTCTGTATAATCTTTGTAAGTTTGGAAAGAAGGAGTGGTTATATGGGTATTCAATCAAATAGTTCTTATTTGAGAGATGTTGGATTCGTGTTAGGTGGAAGTTTTGCGTTGACAGCAGTCGACATCATTCTAAACCGCCAATTTACTTCGATTGCTACGAGTAGCGGGTATTGTTTGGAAAATTTGGTTTCAAAGAGTGTAAAGAGCGTTTTTAACTCTTGGGCTCAGGTTGCTACGACTCCAATGAGATCTCTATCCAATTTTTTTAGCGTGCGTAACGAAGTAGCTGCCACAACATTTTCTCCTGTGTTGGAGGAGTTAGAGTTTAGATATTTGCTTCAGCAGGTTATGTTGAAACACCTCCCAAAAACCGTTTTAGATCAGGTGTTTCCTGACCATGGCATTAACTTAGATGCGGCGCCATTTAAAATTTTGCGAACTCTAATTACAGCTTCGCTTTTTGCTGTACTGCATACCGATCAATACTCATGTGATGAAGGAGGGGGTGTAGGGCCTTTGATGGGAGGTCTAATTTATGGAATGATTATCGAAGGTGGAGGGTCGGTAGTCAATACAATAAATCTTCATATGATTTGGAACATGTTTGGGATGCAATTAGATCATTTGCTTGCAAATCAGTTGGGTTTATAAATGCTTCCTTAAGGCAAGAATGTCTTTTTGAGAAATGCCTTGAACTTCTAAGAGCTCATCATCTGTCGCTTCTTTGATTTTTTTAACACTGCCAAAATGTTTTAAAAGGCGTGTGCGTTTTGTGGGGCCGATTCCTGGCACTTGGTCTAAAGAGCTTTGGAGCGTGCGTTTTTGACGCCGTTTACGGTGGAATGTGATGGCAACGCGGTGCGCTTCGTCCCGAATCTTTTGCAAGATGAAAAGAGTGGAGGAGCGCGGTGAGAGAAAAATGGGATCTTTTTTATGCGGGACGAAGATCTTTTCAAAATTGAGTCCTTTATCGTGGCGCCCTTCTTCCTTGGCAAGAGAGATCACATCGACTGAAGCGATTTCTAATTCTTTTAAAACTTCTAGTGCGACATTGAGCTGCCCCTTTCCTCCATCAATAAGGGCTAAATCAGGCAATTCTCCTTTTTCTTTGGTTTTGGAAAAATGACGCGTTAGCGTTTCTCGCAGAGCGCCATAATCGTCTGACTTATCGATTCCTCTAATTTTAAAGAGGCGTGTCCGTTTTTTATCACGTTCACCATTGGTGAAGCCAACCATGCAAGCAACGAGATCTGTGCCGGCGATATTGGAGGTGTCAAAGCATTCAATCGTGAGGGGGCATTGGGTCAGTTCGCAGGTCTCTTCAAGATCGAGCAGCATTTCTTCAATTGCTGATTGATTTTTTCGTTCTTGTTGAAAGAGGGTTTTGGCATTTTTTTCTGCCAGTAGGATAAGCTGCGCTTTTTCTCCCATTTTGGGGTAGATGAGTTTCACTTTGCGACCACTTTCTTCGGATAGGATTTCTTCAATCAACGTTTGGTGTTTTAGAGAAACCGGGAGGAGAATTTCAGGAGGAGGCTTTGCCTGATCTTTGTAGTGTTGTAAGAGAAATGTTTCCCAAATTTCTTCATCTGTGGAGGCGAGCTCGGTAAATGGAAATTGTTCCGCGCCAATGAGCCGCCCTTCACGGCAAATGAGCTGAGAAATCAGGTGGTGCTTTCCCTCGTGATGCAGAGCAAAGACGTCGCAGTCTTTTCCCTTAGAGCGCACAATCGATTGCTGGCTGCTTGTCACATGCTCGATTTGCTGAATGGTTTTGTGTAGAGCGCCTGCTCGCTCAAATTCCAAGGCTTCAGAGGCTTTTTTCATTTCTTCTTGAAGAGCCTTAAGAACTTCTTTGTCATTGCCTTTGAGAAACGCAATGGCCCGCTCGACTTCCTTTTCATAGTCTTCTTTGGTGCACTTTTCAACGCAAGGGGCTAGACACCGTTTAATATCGTGCAGAAGGCACGGACGTGTGCGAGAGGCGAGTTCGCGATCAGAGCACTGTCGCAGCTGAAAGATCCGTTGCATGAGGTTAAGAGTTTGCCTTGCAGCATAGGCGCTTGTGTAGGGACCAAAGTGGAGCCTCCCTTCTTGCGGCTTGCCTTTATAGCGTGTGAGCCGGATCATTGGCCATTTATGCCGGTGGTTGATCGTCAAACTAATAAACGTTTTGTCATCTTTGAGGAGGACATTGTACTTCGGTTGGTGCCGTTTAATCAGGTTGTTCTCTAGTAGAAGAGCTTCTTTTTCGGAAAAGGTAATAATTGTTTCAATTGTTTCGACCTGAGACGTAAGAAATGGAACCATCATCCTTCCATCGCGCCCCGGAAGAAAATACTGTTTTAATCTTTTTTTAAGGTTTTTAGCTTTCCCAATATATAAAATATTTTCCTGTCTATTTTTCATTAAATAGACGCCTGGTTCTTGAGAAATATTTTCTAATTTACTTATATCGAAAGACATAAGAATTTGTCCTTATTTCGAAGATGAGGTAAAATATTCCTATCACTTTAACAGATGAGGGGTACGTATGTCATTAGAAGTTCCAGGATTTGGAGCAACAGCTCGGGCTATTCCAGCAGATGCTTGGCTAGAGCTAGCTCGCCGAAACCAAGGAGTTGTTCAAGTAGGCACTCTTTTAAGAAATCTAACTCAAGAATATCGATTTCGTTTAATGAGAAATCCACTAGCTGATCAACAAGAAATTGTGATTCCTCGGCCACTGTATCCAAATGAGGTCAAGCAACTAGAGCAAAAGCACCAGGAAAAAGTTGAGAGAGTTCGAAAAATCCGTTTGAATCCGAATGCTCCTGCTTTTAAGCCGACAGGAAAGTCTGAATAGAATTTGACGTTTATCTGAGAGTGTGGGATGATTTCTTGCACTTTTTGACACTTTTTCGTGTAAAAGAAAAATTCGTTAGGGCGAAAAGAGTATGGAGACCGCCCAAAACTTATGACTAATTTAAATGGTTAGAAGTTGACTGCTATGAATACCAAGGTGAGATCATGGCCGTTGAGTTTAAAAGTAATTTATACTTGTCTTTAGTAAGACAAGGCAGTGACTTCAAAAATGATAAGGCAATTTGTTCCTATGTGAAGAATCATCCACAGTTCTTCTATGGAGACGTCAGTTTTGAAAAGTTTTCAAATAGCTATTCTGCTCAGCATTCGTTCTCAGCTAGAGTAGCTCTTCTTCCAAATCGGCTTATTAATTTTGCAATTTTGTATCCTAACCATGTAGGCCTTGCTTTGATTAAAGGCATTCCTGAGCTGACTCGCGGGAATTCTCTTTATCTTCAAAGCTATGCTTTTTGCCTCATTCGTGATTTCCAACTATTTTTTGGAACTATCACAGCTCTATTTTTTGAGAAGATAGGAGAGTATCTTTATCAAGATGCTCTATTCCATGTACAGTGTTATCGTTGTTCCACCAAATCTACTACGTCTGACTCAACAGGTTCTGGAGGACATTCATCAATTGGGCATGTTTCATGGCCAAAACCAGAAAAACCAGTGCAAACTAATCCTAATCTCTTGCAAGCTGAAGAATATTTGAGAGAGGGAAAACATCAACAAGCATTGACGGAAGTGCAAAAAATACTCCTCTCTTCCTCGGAAAAAGAGGTGTTCTTGACCAAGCTGGCAGAAGCTCATTTAGAAGCGAAAGAGTATAAGACAGCTTTTAAAGTGATCAAAAAAATCGTTCATGACCATAACAGAAAAGAGACGTTTTTAGCTAAGTTAGCAGAGGCTCATTTAGAAGCGAAGGAGTATGAGACAGCATTAAAAGTCATTAAAGAGATCATTCATGATTGCGGAAGAAAAGAGAGGTTTTTAGCGAAGCTAACAGAGGCCTATTTAGAGATGAAGGAGTATGAGACAGCATTTACAGTGTCCCAAGAGATCATTCATGATCAAAACCTCCGAGAAAAGTTAACTGCTAAGCTTATGCAGGCTTGTTATCGTCCTGAGATGAGTGATCTAGTTATGAGTGTCATGACCTCTTTTGTGCGGACAATCATCACACATCAACTTGTCACTGAAAGAGTTTCTTTGAGCTCAGCTTCTGAAGCTTTTAAAATAGCACAATTCATGGCTGGCTCAGAGATGCAACTGATTCTACAAACAATATCTACAACGTGTTGCAGTAAAACAGAGCCATTATTGAAGCAGGGTAAGGCTCAAGAAGCGATTCAAGAAGTTAAGAAATTTGCTTTATCTGACAATGTCATGGGTGCTTTTCGGACTGCCTTGGATGACTTTACAACTTAGTCTCATGGGAGATGGCTTGCAGTTAACTCAGGGTTTGCTGCCAATCGAGGAGTTTTTGAAGTGCCTTGAGAGGAGAGGTTTCATTGACGTTGAGTTCTTTGAGTTCGTCAATGATTTGTGTATGTGAAGAGTCTACAGGCGGTGGAGCCGTAAAGAAGGAAAGTTGATTACTTTCTTCTTTTGCGGCGGGCACCGTTTCTTTATTTTCAAGCTGGCGCAGTTTTTCTTGCGCACGTTTAATGGCGCTGTGGGGCAAGCCTGCAAGACGTGCAACGTGGATGCCGTAGCTTTTATCTGTGCAGCCAGGAATTATCTTTCGTAAAAAAACAATACTATCAGAGGTTTCTTTGACGGCGACATTGAAGTTTTGAATGCCTTTGCGTTCCTGAGCGAGTTCGGTGAGTTCCCAATAGTGGGTGGCAAAGAGGGTTTTGACTCCTTCTCCACGAAGTGTGAGCAGGTGCTCAGCAACGGCCCAGGCAATCGAGATACCGTCGTAGGTACTTGTTCCGCGCCCAATTTCATCGAGAATGACGAGGGATCGGGGAGAGGCGTTGTTGAGAATGTTGGCAGTTTCTGTCATTTCGACCATGAAAGTGGACTGTCCGCGGGCGAGATCATCACTTGCTCCAATCCGGCTAAAGACTTTGTCGATGATTCCGATGTGGGCTGAGTGGGCAGGGACGTACGAACCAATTTGCGCCATGATGGCGATGAGAGCCACTTGACGGATGTAAGTCGACTTTCCAGCCATGTTGGGGCCAGTGATGAGCATGAGTTGGCATTCTTGTTGGCTCAGGTGGGTGTCGTTGGGGATGAACGAATCGTCGAAAAGAGAGGCTTCGATGACTGGGTGGCGTCCTTTTTGGATGTCGAGTGTGTCGGAATCGTCAATCAGAGGGCGGCAGTAGTCGTTATCACGCGCCACGCGCATGAGACCGAGAAGACAGTCGAGGTTGGCAATGGCTTTGGCGATTTTTTTGACGGTTGGAAGATGCTTGGCAACTTTTTTGCGAAGCGCTTGGTAAAGCGATTGTTCCAGCGCTTGAATCTTTTCTTCAGCAGTTAGGATTTTTTCTTCGTAGGCTTTGAGCTCAGGTGAAATAAACCGCTCGGAGTTCACGAGGGTTTGTCTCCGCTGAAAAGATGAAGGCATTTTGTCGGCTTGGCCGCGACTCACTTCGATGCAATAACCAAAGGCTTTGCTGTAGATAATTTTGAGAGTTTTAATTCCGGTAGCTTCTTTGAGCTCAGCTTGGTAATTTGCAATCCAAGATTGGCTGTTGGCTTTAAGAGAGCGCAACTCGTCAAGTTCGGGACTGAAGCCTGGGCGGATCACTTTCCCTTCTCCCATTTTGATGGGAGGCTCGTCAACGAGAGTTTTTTGGATCTCTTGAGTGATTTCAGAGGGGTCAGGGAGATGGGACAAAAGAGTCTGCATCAAGGGAGTTTGGAAAAAGGCTAGATGCTCCCGGACGGAAGGGATATTTTCCAGTGAAAAACGCAGGCCACTTAAATCGCGTGGGGTTGAGTAGCTTGTTGAGATACGCATGATGAGGCGCTCTAAGTCGCGAATGTCTTGTAAATTTTCTCGAAGGAGGCGCGTTTCTTTTTGCTGACTTAGAAGTTCCTCAATCGCATCTTGTCGTTTCTGAATTTTAGGAGGCGAAAGAAGGGGATGGATCACCCAGCTTTTGAGAAGGCGAGCACCCATAGGGGTGACGGTGCGGTCTAAAAGTTTGAGGAGGGTACAACTTTTGCTTCCGCGATGTAGCGGCTCTGTGAGTTCAAGATTGCGTTGGGTCGCACGGTCAATAGACATATAGGAAGAGAGGTGGTCAAGTTGGATTTGCTTGATATGAGCGACAGATAAGGAAAGTTCATCTTGAAGGTAGGAAAGAAGAGCTCCTGTCGCGTTAATGGCGGCCACTTTGCCTTGCAATCCGAATCCATCGAGATTGTGCACTTGAAAATGGTTTGTCAGCCAATTGTAACAGGTGCGGTGTTCAAAGTTCCAATCGTCTTTCACATTAAGTCGAAAGTTCAAAGATTGCTTCAGATCATCGAGCAAGGGTTTGAGCGATTTGGAGCATTTGTCAGAAATGAGAATTTCTGATGGCGAGCGACGAAAGAGTTCATCTTGCAAGTCCCGTTCATTTTCGAGTTCGAGTGTGCGCAATTCTCCAGTTGAAAGATCTAAAAGGGCTAGAGCAAAAAGTGCGTTGACTTGGGTGATGGAAGCGAAAAAATTGTTGGCTTTTTCAGAAAGAAAAGAGGAGTGGAGAATGGTTCCAGGAGAAACTGTTTTGACGACTTCTCGTTTAACGAGCCCTTTGACTTCTTTGGGGTCTTCAACTTGCTCGGCAATGGCAACTAAAAATCCCTTTTCGACGAGTTTTTCGATGTACCCTTCGGCAGCATGGGCGGGGACGCCGCTCATGGGAATGTCTTGTCGTTTGGTGAGGGTTAAATCGAGCTCTTTGGCTAAAATGGCGGCATCTTCGTAAAAGGCTTCGTAAAAATCACCCAAACGAAACAAAAGCACGGCATCTTTTGCCTGCTTTTTACACGCATACCATTGGGCCATCATGGGAGTTTGGGGTTTTACCGTTTCCATTTTTTGAGCAATTTTTTCAAGAGTCCTTGTTCAGAGTCTTTCCCTTCCATCATTTCAAAAGCCTCAGAGGCCTCTTCAAAACCTTTGGCGATTTGAAGGAGGACGCCTTCGCACCACCGCTTGGTCTCTTCGATGTCATTGCGCAGTTGCTCGAGTGATTCTAAAATTTCACGAGGGGATTTCGTCACTTTCCCTATAGGAAGAGGGGACTCAGCTTGGGATTTATAGTTTTCAATCATTTGCCTGAGTTCAAACACATCGATGAGCAGCGGAAGAAAGGTCTTTTTACAGTCTTCACGCAGCCCCTTCGTTGCTGAAGTTGGAATGATCTTTTTGGGGTCAGATGAAGCAGTAAAAGAAGACGGGGGGGGAATGGACTCAGAAATGGGGGATGAGTCAAGTTTGCTGTAAACTTTTTTTCTAAAGGTTGTGTTTGTTTTTTTAGATTCCATGGACAAAAAGATACTCCATTCCTCTGTTTGAAAAAAGCTATTTCTGAAATCTTCTGTCCGATCTGTGAATTTTAAACCCCATCGACTATACTGGTAAACATGGGTGTCTATTCAAAAAAAAGTCTCGAACTATTACGTGAAAAAATCGACCTCGTTGAAGTCGTTTCATCGTATGTTCCAATGAAGTCGGCAGGGAGTTCTTATAAAGGCCTTTGTCCGTTTCACGATGAAAAGACTCCTTCCTTTGTGATTCAGAAGGGAGAGTCCCATTATCACTGCTTTGGGTGTGGGGCTCACGGCGATGCCATCGCTTTTTTGATGAGTCATATGAAAATGTCGTTTGTCGAAGCAATCGAGTCTTTGGCAGAACGGTTCCAAGTTCCCCTCGAGCAAGTTGAATGGGAGCGAGAGCAAACAGGCCCAGGGAAAAAAGAGCTGCGTCATGCATTGCAGCTTGCAGCCGATTTCTACTGTTACTACCTTCTCCACACAGATGAAGGGCACCAAGCGCTCAAATATCTGTATGACCGCGGACTTGATCTCGACTTCATTCAACTTTTTAAAATTGGCTTTGCTCCTAAAAAAGGGGCGCTTTTTGGGCAAATGATGAAAAAAGAGAAGCAAACCGCCGAAATCCTGGAAAAGACGGGGCTCATCAAAACCCTTGCAACGGGAAAGAAAAAGGTTTTTTTCTCCGATCGCATCATGTTTCCCATTCAAGACGCATTGGGTCACATCATCGGTTTTTCAGGCAGAAAAATCAGTGAAGCAACGTTTGGTCCCAAGTACATCAATACCCCTGAAACAGCTCTCTTCAAAAAATCCCGCACTCTTTACGGACTCAGTTTTTCTCGGCGGCGTATCGCGAAAGAAAAGCGGGCCATTGTGGTGGAAGGGCAAATCGATGCTCTTCGGCTCATTCAAGAAGGGTTTGACTTAACCGTAGCAGGGCAAGGGACAGCTTTTGGAGAAGAACATGTGAAAGTTTTAAGCGAGCAGGGTGTGGCACATGTCTACTTAGCTCTTGATGGGGATGAAGCGGGACGGGTTGCTGCTTCAAAAATTGGACATCTTTTTCAAAAAGAGGGAATCGACGTCTCAGTGACCAAGTTGCCTCCTGGGAGTGATCCCGATACGCTTTTACGAGAAGAGGGGCCTCCAGCGTTTAAAAAGCTTCTCACAGAATCACAAGACTATTTGACCTTTCTACTTGCACATCTTTCTGAAGGAGTAGATGTCGAGTCACCTTCTCAGAAAAATCACCTTGTTCAAACCATGGTCGAGCGCATCCGCAGTTGGGACCACCCTCTTATGGTTCATGAAAGTCTGCGTAAACTGGCCAAACTGACCCGTGTACCGGAAAAACTCATTGGAGTAGGCGATGAGGTCATGCGGCGCGATGTTTTTGTCAAACGACAAGGGAGCGTTTCGGAAGTCGCAGTCGATCCCGATCGGGTTTTAGAAACCGATCTTTTGCGTTGGCTCTTTTTGATGGGAGATTCCAATCAGCGGTTACTCAATATCATCAAAGCGAATATGCGTCCCGAGCATTTTCAAATCCCCCTTTGCCGTCGTCTCTTTTCGATTTACAGTGAAAGTCTTGAAAAAGAGCAAAAAACCGATTTACTCCAACTTGCCAATAACCTTGAATCAGCTGAAGAGCAACTTCTCTTTTCTGAAATCATTCAAAAGAAAGTGAATACGGAAAAGGCTGAGGAAGGAGTGGTGGAAACAGTGTCAAAACTGCTTCAGCGACATTGGATGGAAAAACGGGAAAAAATTCGGATTCAAATCCAAAGCGGACGCTGCTCTGAAGAAGAGATACTCGAGCTTGCTAAAGAATTCGATTCAATCAAAGGGCAAGCGCCGACGATCACATTGCCCGAGGAATGATCGGGTCTTGCAAAAAATAGGGTTAGGGGAGGAGAATGAAATCATGTTTTATTTTGTTGTAACTCTATCTATTGCTCTTATCATTCTCTTTTCCTTAATTTTTCATACGCTGAAAATGGGATCTCTCCTATGCCAACATCGGAAAAGGTGAAACGAGCTCTGTTTGATGTACTTCCAGAATTGAACGATGGAGTCATCATTGATTTGGGATCAGGTTGGGGCAATTTGATTTTCCCTCTCGCGAGTAAGTATGAGCATTGTCATATCTTTGGTTATGAAAATTCACCTGTGCCCTATTGGTTTTCCTCATTGATCAACCATAAGAAGAATTTAAAAATTCAACGTTCCAACTTTTTTAACGTGCCCTTACAAGATGCCGATATGGTTGTTTGCTATCTTTTCCCAAAGGGGATGGAGGAGCTCAAAGACAAGTTTGAAAAAGAACTCCGACCTGGGACGCATGTTGTGAGTCATACATTTGCTATACCTGGATGGGATCCTAAAACTGTGATTGAGGTCAATGACCTTCACAATTCAAAAATCTATCTCTATGAGGTGCCAAGTTGAAACTTTCCATTTATTTTGCCGGCTCGATTCAAAAGGACCATGAGAAAAATGACTCGTATTGGACGGAAGAAGATTTTGCCTCATTGCGCACACTTCTAGATCCTCATTATGTTCATATTCTCAATCCTGCTGTGCGGACAGATGACTTAAGTGACGAGTTCGCGGTTTTTGGAAGAGATATGACGCAAGTTTATCTTGCAGATCTCCTGTTTGTCGACGCACGTCATCGACGAGGGCTTGGAGTCGGCGCTGAAATGATGTGGGCAAAAGTGTTAGGGAAACCCGTCGTCGTTTTAGCTCCGAAAGAAAGCCATTATCGCAAAGCGATTGCGTCGCTGTTAGGGCAGTCGGTCGATGATTATATCCATCCTTTTGTGGAAAGTTTAAGTGATTGCATTGCCGATTCTCTTGAAGAGGGGGCTGTTTGGATTCTTAAGTTTGCCTCAGGAGAAGTTGGTCCAATCAAAGATCTAGAAACGATTGAGCACGCCATGCAATATTATCGGGAGATGCAGTTTCCTCAAGATAAGCCGATGAAGCAACTCATCGAATCGTGTGAGATTCTTCAAGAGCGCTTTAGCTTGTCACCAAAAGTGAATCATTGAGTGAAATTGCGTATGCGGTCGCAATATGCTGGCAAAGTCTTTGTTGCCACGAGAAACTCTTTGAGGGGTGTGTCGATCTCAAAGTAGTAGATGTTGGCTAAGAATCCGTAAATACACGCATCTAAGCTGTGAACGTTTTTCCCAAAAATGTAATTTTGGCTTCCCAAAAAGTGGGCGATGACAGCTAGATCATCAATTCCTGCTTGGTAGATCTCATCAAGGCTGTATTTTCCGATTCCTTGGATTTGGTACTTTCCCAAGTTGATTTGGCGGAGAGGTTCTAGATCCTCGGGAGAAATTTCAGGTAAGCTCCTTAAGAGTTCGTCTCTAAATAGAGGCCAGAAGCGTTCATCTTGCCAGCGAGAATAAGCCATGACCCAGTAGAGATGCTCGTCGAGCATTCTTCGGATCAGTAAGGAGAGGCTTTGCTGGTCGCGTGTGAGATCGTTGTCAATCTCAAGCTCATAATTTACAATGAGATAAGAGATCATGTTATTGCTGTCTGAAACAATATTATCACCGTCCACTAGATAAGGAAGCTGTTGCCTTGGGGCCTCTGAGGTGTCGATGATGTGTTTGGCTTGATATTCAAGCCCTGTGAGCCGTAAGAACGTATCTACCTTAAGCCCAAAGGGATTATTATCAGGGACGCCAAAAAGCTCTGGATAGAGGAATAACGTAATCATATTTTACCCCATATCTGAACTGCTTAAATAAGGCCAAAAAAAACCCAGAGTTCGGCAGCTCTGGGTTTCTATAAAAAGGTTTTTCTTATGTCAAATGTTTCAATTTGATTCTATTATATAATATCTATTAATTTAATTTAACTAAAACTTAATGAAAAATTTAATTAATTTAGCAAGTAACTGATAGTTAAGCTTTTATAGAATTTGAATCTTACTGAAGTCCATAACCAGGCTGAAGCAGGCGAAAACCTCCTGAAGAAGGGCCAGGCGGTTTTGACGGACCTTTGGGTCGTCAGCGAGGATTTTGACCTCGTCAAATAAGGTCCCCAGAGGCTGTTGGAGCTTTGCTAAGAGGCTAAATGCTCCTTCATAGTCTCTTTTGTCCATAGCAGCGTTAAAAGGAGGTGAAATTTCTCTAAACGCTTGATGTAGAGCGACTTCGGCTTTTTCAGCCAATTGATCGGGTTGAAGAGTAAACGCTTCTTGGTTTTCCAGCTGTCCTTTGGCTCTTTTGTAGACCTCATAGAGTTGATTGAACTCAGGTCTTTGTCGGAAGGCGTGGAGTGACTTTGTTTTGAGGAACTGGTCATAAGGATCAGTGCAAAGACCTGCTAGAGAGGCTTCAATTTCGTCTTTCTTGAAGCCGTAATCTTCTAAGACCCCTTTTGAGCGGCTTGTAATGTATTCGAGTAGGTCTTGAATTAGCCCTTTTTTATCGTGGAAATCAAAAAGCGAGCTCATTTCAGTTAGAATGCCGTGAAGATCTAAACTCAGCGAATTTTCAATTAGAATCTTAATGAGGCCAATTGTTTGGCGTCGCAACGCATAAGGATCGCTTGAAGATGTAGGTTTAAGTCCGACGCTAAAGTAACCAATGAGATTGTCGAGTTTATCGGCAAGACTGACTACGGTTCCTGTTTGTGTTTTGGGGAGCGGGCCTCCTTCAGCTTTGGGTAGCCAGTGCTCTTCAATTGCTAGGGCAATTTCATCATCTTCGTTTTGATGCAGTGCGTAATGTTTTCCAATCACACCTTGCAAGTTAGGGAATTCCTGAACGAGTTCGGTGGCTAGATCGGCTTTTGCAAGTCCTGCAGCTCTTTCGACTTGCTTCTCAGAGCTAAGTTCAAGTGCTTGAGTTAAAATGACGGCTTCGCGCTTGAGGCGGTCTGCCTTTTCGGCAACAGTTCCCAAATCTTTTTGAAAGATGATCGCATTCAGTTTTGCGGCAAATTCATCGAGAGATGTTTCTAAATCTTGTTTATAGAGAAACTCGCCATCAGAAAGGCGTGCGGTGAGGACATGCTCATTTCCCGAGCGAATGGTTTCATTTGGATGGTTGTCGGCTGTGATGATAAAACGGTTCGAGAGTTTACCTGAAGTTTCCGCTAGGGGAAAATACCTTTGGTGTTCGATCATTTCTGAAGTAAGAACTTCTTCTGGGACTTTTAAAAACTTAGTATCGAATGAAGCATGGAAAAGCTGCGGCCACTCACTGAGATAAAGGACTTCTTTCATGACCTTTTCTTTCTCCAGCGCGACGGTATTTGTTTCTGATTCGATGGCTTCAAGCTGTTTCAAAATTGAAGCGCGACGATTTTCAATATCGACATCAACAAAGTGTTTTTTCAATTCTTCGACATAATCAGAGGCGTGTGGAATGGAGAAGGGCTCGGGGTTAAGCTGTCGATGACCGCGTGACATATTTCCTGAAAGGATTCCCACAATGCAAAAAGGGACAACTTCTTTGCCATGCAGTGCCACGATCCAGTGGAGAGGGCGAGCATAAGCGAGATCGAGATCAGCCCAACGCATTTTTTTGGGGAAGCTTAAATCAGCAATTAACTTTGGGAGTTGTTTTGCTAAAATTTCTGCTGCTGAAACACCTTTTTTTTCGACTTTGCAGCTGAGATAGTCATTTCCTTTAACTTCTTGAATGGAGACGCCTAGAACTTTTCCTTGCTTAACCTTTTCTAAAGTTGGCTTTTCTTCTGAATCGATAGATTGGAAAAAGCCGCTGCCCTGTTTTGTTAGGTTGCCCTTTTCATCAAATGCCAGAGAAAGAGGGGGGCCTTTTCGAACGGTTGAGGTGTCTTTCGTGCCACGTGCAAGATTTTTGACTAAAACGCTTAAACGGCGCGGTGCGCCAAACACTTGGATGTGATCAAATGAAAGATCAGACACCTTCAGAAGTTTTTCGATTGCTTGCTTCAAGCTTTGACATCCGATTGGAACAAATGCAGCTGGGAGTTCTTCCGATCCGATCTCAAGAAGAAAATCTTCTTTGTGGGATGCGTCAAAGGCTTTGGGTAGAGAAAGTTCGTGGGGTTCGTGTTTTTTCGCATGTGGTGGTTGCACTAAAGGGAACCCAAGCTTTTCGCGTGACTCAAGAAACTCTGTTGCGGCAACTTTTGCCAAATCTCTCACGCGTGTGATGTATCCCATTCTTTCGGTCACAGACAAAACGCCACGAGCTTCTAACATATTGAAGGCATGGGAAGCTTTCATCACAAAGTCGTAAGCGGGAATTGGTAGATGAAGTTCAGCTAAAGTTTTGGCTTCTCTCTCAAAATCATCAAAGTGTCTTAGCCACATTTCTGTCGAAGCACGGTTAAAATTATAGTGGCTCCACTCCACTTCGTTGCGATGGAAAATGTCTCCATAGGTCAAGGTTTCATTCCACATCATGTCAAAGAAATTGTCTTTTTTCTGGAGGACCATGCAAAGGCGCTCTAAACCATAGGTGAGTTCGACACTGATGGGTTCTAAGCTGTATCCAGCGACCGATTGAAAATAGGTGAACTGCGTCACTTCCATTCCGTCAAGCCACACTTCCCAACCGAGTCCCCAGGCGCCAAGAGTGGGAGATTCCCAATCATCATGAACGAACCGGATATCATGGTTGGAAAGGTCAAATCCGATGGCTTCGAGAGATTCTACATACATTTGTTGAATTTCGACAGGGGAAGGCTTCATGATCACTTGCATTTGGTGAAAGAGCTGAAGTCGGTTCGGATTTTTTCCAAAACGGCCGTCTTGAGGGCGTCTTGAGGGCTCGACATAGACCGTGTTGAAGGGCTCGGGACCCAGGGACCGCAAAAAAGTCGCGGGATTGAAAGTGCCGGCCCCAACCTCGAGATCATGACCTTGCTGGATGACACAGCCGTGATTTGCCCAAAAGGTTGAGAGTTTCGTAATGATTTGTTGAAAAGTGAGCATGTTTTTATCCATTCTTGGATCATCTGAGTATAAAGAAATTGCGTTTTTTGTCATAATGATTTGAAAATTTTAGAATTTATTGGTGTTGCTGTGGAATTGGTTGGGTTACTTCCCGGAGAATTGAAAGCTTGGCTTGAAGAAAATGGAGAGCCGGCATACCGCTACAAACAGATTTTTGATTGGCTTTATAAGAAAACGATCTTTGCCTTTGATGAGATGGCTAACTTGCCCAAAAGTTTGCGGGATAAATTGGCCGCATCTTTTTCGCTTCCTAGCTTATCGCTGATGAATGTCGAAGATTCAGGAGATGAAGAAACAACAAAATTTCTTTGGAAGCTGCGTGATGGCAAACTTGTCGAATCCGTTTTGATTTCTTCAGGAGATAGACGGACAGTTTGCGTTTCGTCGCAAGTGGGTTGTCCTGCGCGTTGCGCTTTTTGCGCTTCAGGAAAAGAGGGGCTTGTCCGAAATCTTACGGCTGGAGAAATTCACGAGCAAGTACTTCAAATTCAAAAGCAGCTCAAAAAAAAGGGAGAACAAGTTTCTCATATTGTCTTTATGGGAATGGGGGAACCTCTCGATAACTACGACCAAGTTGTCAAAACTCTTCGCCTTTTAACTCATCCCCTCGCTCTAAATCTCTCTCCGAGGCGCATTACAGTCTCTACCGTTGGTGTTGTTGAAGGGATTGAAAAGCTCATGGATGAAGAAATCTCAGTCAATCTAGCACTTTCCCTCCATGCTCCAAACCAGCACCTGCGTAAGAAGATCGTTCCTTACTCACGCAAGTATCTTTTAGAAGACATTTTGAAAGCCGTCGACCTTTACTCTAAGAAGACAAAGCGAGACCTTACATACGAATATGTCCTTCTAAAGGGCGTCAATGACGGCAGAAAAGAGGTTCAGGAGCTCGGTGAGCTCTTAAGAGGGCAGCATTGTTGCGTCAACTTGATCCCTTATAACCCTGTAGATGGTCTGAAGTTAAAGCGACCTGAGAAAGAGTCGATAGAAGCCTTTCGAGAAGTTCTAGATCGAGCAGGAATCCGCAGTACATGGCGCTATACGAAAGGAAAAGACATCGCAGCTGCCTGCGGTCAATTAGCGCTAAAAAAAATGCCTCCTAAGGAGGAGGCACTTATTACTCTATAACACGTTGTCTACAGTCTTATTTAGTAGAATTTGTACTATTTGTATGTGGAACTTCACACACGTCTCTTGAGCCCAATGCAAGTGGTTGGAGAAAGGGCGAGAGATATGATGGTGGGTTCAATGACCTCACTGTGTCAACTGTCGGAGGTGTAATAACGGCAGATTCAACTGGAGGTTTTGGAAGTGCTTTCAGCTGAGTTACAGCTGTGTGATGAACTCCTGAATGTGTAGGTACAGGCCTGCTCCAAGATGGTGCTCGAGAATGCATCAAATTCACAGGATCAAACTCTGGAGCCTTCGGCTCTGCATCACTACCAATTACTAGGTGTGGTGATGATCCCATAGGCTGATCCATTGCTGTACTGTCGTATTCATACACAGTCACTCCGTCTGGTACTAACTCATCTCCGCGTAAAGTCGCACGGTCAATAAAGCGAACATCTGCAGGAGCACTCGTATCAAAATATGATGAGGTTTCCGAGGCAGTATAAGGGGCTACTTCAGTTGATGATGCAGGGGTGAAAGAGGGTTGAAAAGTGTGGGTGTCTAGAGGCTGAGTGCCATTAAGAGGGTTAAACTGAGATGGTGGTGTAGGGGTGAAAGAAGGTTGAAAAGTGTGGGTGTCTAGAGGCTGAGTGCCGTTAAGAGAGCTAATAGGTGGTTCAAAAAATGATGCTGGATTTGGAATAGGTGTAATTGGTGGAAGATTTTGGCTAACGTCAGGCTGATCTGGAATACTAATTTCAGTTGGAGAGAAGTCTGTTCGGGTTCCGCCTCTTGGGAAGTCGAAGGTCTGGTTTGTTGGGCTAGTCGTGTTTGAAGATCCCATCAATGCAGGTGCAAGAACGGCTGTCATGGGAGCGACAATGATCAGTCCAACCAAACCAAGAACAGCGACAGTTTTCCAAAAAGATGGTCCTTCTTCCTGGACTTCTGATTCTTCTGTAACTTCATTTGGCTCTGCGATGTCTAGTGATTCTTCGATGATTGCGGGCCTATCGTCTGCTTCTTCATGAACTGGAGTTGGAGGCGGCGTCTTTAGAGTTTCTACGCGCTTTTGAAGCGAGGCATAGGCTTCAGAGTCACTCATCACTGCAAAAGTTGGTTGCTTTTGCAGGGTTTCGTTTATTTTTTCTGAAAGCATTGAAGTCGAAAGGGTTAAATCAGAATCTTCGCCATCGGCAGCGTTTTCTAGTTCTTTTAATTGAGCATCTAGCTCTTTGACTGTATTAGAAGGCCAGTGTTCTGTTTGATGTGGGATACCAGTCGATGATGTTCTAAGAGGAACTTCTGTAAACCTCTCAGCGTTAACAGCTAAAAGAGATCTAATTTGTGAAATGCTTTCATCATTAGCCATGGTTGTAAAAGTGGTCAGTCCTTGCAAAAAGCCATTCACGTTTGCAGCCAGTTCAGTAAAACTTTCTTTTGATAGAGCTTCCCCCGTACTACCACCTTGTAAATCAGTGGCATACTGATTGAGCGCGGCTTGAATTGCCTGACTTGAAGTCATTTTCTTCTCCTTCTCTAAAGAGATACTATTTTTAAGTTATTTAATTAGATATCCTGGATATTATAACACGTTTTTTGTTTTATCTGAATAATATGAAATAATTTAATATTATAAATTTAATAATAATTAAAAATTATATTTACAACTGTCGATTAAATTAAAAAAAATTATTTAATTGGGACTTTTTGAGCTGCGGAATCTTGCAGGCAAAAAAAAGCTTTCGAATTTGCTGAAAAACCAGTATAAGGGACTTTTTAGGAATGAAAACCCCTCTATAGAAAATAGGAAAAAAGATTTTTGAAAACTAAGGTTGTAGATTCACAAGCGACTGAAAAGAGTTCTTTTCCAGTAAAGCTTCCATTGATTTTGACAATTGGGCGGATTTTTATTAGCCCAATCTTCCTGATTTTCTATCTCAAGTACCAACATTTAGGCATCACGCTTCATGCTCTTCCTTTTGTTTTGATTTTCTTGCTTGGTTTATCTGAGCTTTCCGACTTTTTTGATGGGTATCTTGCCCGTAAATTCAATGTCGTTACAGAGCTAGGTAAGATTCTCGATCCGATGGCCGATAGCATTACCCGCCTGACAATTTTGCTCACCTTTACCCAAGGCTTTATCGATCTACCTCTATTACTTGTCTTTGTGTTTGTCTATCGCGATGCAATGATCAGTACGCTGAGGACGGTCTGTGCGTTGAAAGGGGTGACCTTAGCTGCTAGGACGAGTGGTAAGATCAAGGCAGTTCTTCAAGCGCTTTCAATTTTTCTCATCTTGATTTTGATGATACCTTATGCCTGGGGAGCTCTTTCTCTCATGCAGCTTCAGCAGATCAGTCTGTTTATTATCTCAGCAGCGGCCTTCTACACGGTCTATTCTGGAGCAGAGTATATCTACACCAACCGCCTCTACATCAAGCAAGCTTGGCAATAAGCTTTGATAACCTGAACTCTGAATTTCATCGTTGCCTTCCTTCGAAAGCCCGATTTGGGCTTCCTGCTATCTAGCCGGCTTGAACTTTTCTTTCATGAGCCGTTTCTTTATTGTCCCTCTAGTGAAGAGACTATCTAGCTAAAAATATCTCTATTGAATCTTCGGTGGATTATTTTGATTTGGCAATGGCCAGGTGATAGAGCTCAAGGTAAGTAAGGGCTGAGGTTTTCCAGCTCCAGTCATGTCTTAGACCATTTTCCAGCATCAAGAATCTTTTTTTCTCATCGTGTTTGAAATGCTCGTAGGCTCGATCGATAGACCAGTTCAAGCTGTCTTGCGAGGGGAAATCAAAAGTGTACCCGTTGCGTTCTTCTTCAGGGATATCCTCATGGTCGATATCAAAGATCGTATCTTTCAGTCCTCCCACTTTGTGAACAATGGGGATTGTGCCGTAGCGGAGAGCAATCATTTGAGTGAGTCCGCATGGCTCGAAAAGGGAGGGGATTAAAATGAAATCAGCTGATGCATAAGTGGCATGTGCAAGCGCTTCATCATATTCAAAATGGAAGTGAATATGAGGGTTATCTCGATACTCTTCACGAAGTGCGTAAAATTCGGTTTTAACATCTTCTTCGTACGGTGTTCCCAAGAGAACAAATTGTCCTCCTTTTTTTAGGGCGTACTCTAGCCCGTGTTGAATGAGCTCAGGTCCTTTTTGTTTCACAAGGCGAGTGACCACTGAAAATAACGGAACTTTGTCGAATTGAATATTAATCCGTCTTGATAGTTGTTTGCGGTTGGCTTTTTTTGCGTCGAGAACCTCTTGGAGTTGATTGGGGTCGCTTGGGTAATTTTCTGCAAGCATAGGGTCCGTTGCGGGGTTCCAGTATTCTGTGTCAATCCCATTTAAGATCCCCTTCAGTTTTTTGCTATACTCAATAAGAAGAGGTCCTAACCCAAACCCTTTTTCTCCCTTGACTTCCTCGGCGTAGGAAGGTGAAACGGTGGTTAAATGATCTGAGTAGACGATGGCACCTTTTAAAATGTTGAGCTTTTCGGGGTCATGATGGTCCTGAAGTTTGTCATTTGTCAAAAGAGGTTCTGGATGAAGCCCAATCGAAGCAAACTGCTCAGGAGTGCACTTTCCTTGGTACTGCATATTGTGGATAGTCGTGATAATTTTTTTGATCTGCAAGCCGAGGGGCTGATACACTTCACGATAAAGAGGGGCACAGAGGCCTGTCAACCAATCATGCAGGTTTAAGATGTCAGGATGTTTTTCTGCTTTTAAAAGGTATTCAAGAACAACGCGCGAAAAATAAATGAAGCGCATCTTGTCGTCTTCTTCTCCGTAGATTTTTCCTCGGTCGAAGTAGCCCTTTTCTTGGTGGGGTTTGATTAAAATCAACTTAAGCCCATCCATCTCTGCAGACCACACGGTGTTTTTGCATGTCCCCATGTTAAAGAAAGAGGGGAGCTCTTCCATTTCGACTTTGAGGTTAGAGAGCTTTTTTTTATCAATGGTGTCGTAAAAAGGGAGAATGATTTCGACGAGTTCGCCTTCTTTTGCGAGCGCTTTCCCTAACCCTTGGATCATATCTCCAAGGCCTCCCACCTTGGCAATGGGAGCAAGTTCTGTTGTCACATGAACGATATACATACTTTCATGTGTATAATTGATGTGACATTTTAGATAAACTGTATTGACAGTGTGGCTTCTTGCTTTAAGTGTCCGTTATCATCACACTTTGAGGCCTCCCAAACATAACTCTGGTTTGGCGGGTTGAAAATCGCATTTTTGTGAACGCGGTAATGTATGTTACCCGTCGTCATCCACCTTTTTAAGATTTCTTCTTTGAGTTGATTGAGTGTGATCACATAGGGTTCTTGTGTAACCGGACAGAGAGTAAGTTCTTCTTCCTTCTTATCTGCATTCCAACAAAGTTCGCACATCACGACCTCGCGTCTTAAAAGATTCTTAATAAAGTTCCATATTTTTCAAATTGGGAATTTTTGGAAAGCAAAAAAAAAGCAGTCCGAAGACTGCTTTTTTTTATGCAATTTTTTGCACAAATCTCAACTTAGAAATCGAAGTGAAATTCACCACTTCATTTTTCCGAACTGGTATCACTCGAGATTGCCAAAAAGCTTGCTAATCTGTGGTGAGAGAAAGTATTTAAATTTTAGTTTTATTATTCCTCAGTTTTTTTTAAGATGCACACGTTATGAAGAAGTTTTTGTGGTTGATCTGTTTGTGCTATTCCTTGCAGGGAGCGGCTTTTGAAGAGGAAGTCAGCGTTGCAGATGAAGCATTCCCTAGAAACCCTACACCTCTACAAGAAAAAGAGCCGACTCTACTAATTGACCATTTGAATGGAATGGTTCTTTCAGGAGATCAGGTAGTGGAGCCCGCAGCAGAACTTGAAAAGGTTCGAGGGGTAGAATTTATTCATCTAAGCGTTCCCGGTCGGTCTGATAAGCTGAAAAGAAAACTTCAAAATTATATTGGCTCAAAAGTTACGACAGAGACGTTATTTGAGATAAGGAGAACGATTTCAGACTATTACACCTCTTCAGGCCACCCTTTTGTCATCGTTGAAGTTCCGCAGCAAGAGGTGACTTCTGGAGTTTTGCAGGTTATGGTTCTTGAGAGTCGTCTCGGGAAAGTCAAGATTGAAGGAAATCGATGGAATTCAGCTGAACGATTAAAAGAGTATGTGAAGCTTCAACCTAATCAAGAGATTGATCAAAACCGACTTTTACAAAACGTGAGCTTTATGAATCGGAATCCTTTCAGACGTGTTGATGTTGTCTATGCTCCTGGAGAACAAGAAGGGACGACTGATGTGATTCTTGCAATTAAAGATCGACGAAGCTATCGCATCTATGCGGGAGCAGAAAATACTGGAGTTGAACCCACAGGAAGAGGACGCTGGTATACTGGATTGAACTGGGGAAATGTCTTTGGACTCGGGCATATCTTTTCCTATCAGTTTACAAGTGCATTGAATGTTCACCGATTCTATGCCCATACAGCAGAGTACATTGCTTTCCTTAATTGGGGGCATGTTTTAGATGTCTATGGAGGGTATTCTAAGGTTCACCCCAAAGTTCATCGTCCTTTTAAAAGAAATGATGGATGGAGTATGCAAGCAAGTGGGCGTTATACCATTCCATTACCTGTAAGCCGCTACCTTGAGCATGAAGTTTCTTTTGGAGGAGACTTTAAACGCACAAACAATACCTTTGAGTTTTCAGATGACCTTTCCACGTTTGGAAAGAATGTTAATCTAACGCAGCTTGTTTTAATGTATAGCGGCAACTACGAACGCAATACATTTAAAGTCGATTTTAATGGTAATCTATATTGGTCTCCAGGGAAGTGGCTCAGCGATCAGACAAATGCTGACTATGATTCTTTACGACCAGGGGCAAAGAACTACTGGGTTTATTTTCGGGGGGCTTTTGTTTATCTGCAGCGCCTTCCAAAGGCATTTTCTCTGTCGTTATCAGCTCAGGGGCAAGTATCAAGTGAGCCTTTGCTTCCTAGTGAACAGTTTGGTCTGGGGGGATATGATACTGTTCGTGGATATGATCAGCGTGAGGTTAATAAAGATGATGCTATTTGCCTAAGTGGAGAAGTCCGCAGTCCGGCTATTCCCATTATTAGGAAGATCAAAACGACATGGAAGCTTGTCGATGCTCTGCAATTCTTAGTCTTTCTTGATTATGGATGGGGGATTGATATCGACACTCTCCCAGGGGGAAAGAAAAGTAACTATCTTTTAGGGACTGGACCGGAAATCCGTTATACACTTGAACCCTATTTAACTTTTCGATTGGATTGGGGAATCAAGCTGCATAAAGAGGCTAGTTATGGAGGAGGGAATACGATGATACACTTTAATATTACAGCAAGTTACTAGAGGATGAAGTGAAATTCAAAAAGTTGTTGTGTTTGATGCTGAGTGGAATCTCTCTATTACATGCACTTCCTTCTGGAGGCGAAGTGACTTATGGGCAGGCAACCATTCAATGTAACGAAAACGATGTTTATATCAAGGCTTCTGGCAAGAGTGTCCTTCATTGGGAGAAATTTGACATTGAGCAAAGTGAATCGGTATTTTTTCTTCAAAGACATAAAAATGAAGGCATTTTGAATCGTGTGACTGGTACGGATCCTTCAAATATTTGGGGGAACTTAACTGCCAATTGCCCAATCTATTTGATCAATGAAAATGGAATCTATATTAGAGAAGGAGCTCATGTCTCTACGGCTGGATTTATAGCTTCTACAGCTAACCTTTCTGATGAGCATTTCTTAAAAGATGCTTCTCTTATCTTTGATTCCTATGAAGGAGAAGATATTGTGAACTTTGGAACAATTTCTTGTTCCAAAGGCAATGTCCTATTAGTGGGGCGCTCAGTTAAAAATCATGGTGAGATCATTGCAGAGCGTGGTGATGTAAAACTGCAAAACTTTGAATTGGCTCTTGACGTTGATACCAAAAAAGAAGTCTATATCCGGCTTTCTAACGAAGGAATTCAAAACTCTGGGGACATTAAAGCCCTTTCCGTCCATTTTGAAACCGACTCCCCGTATACAAAAGCGATTCAACATACCGGAACTCTTGAAGTGGATTCTGTTTACACAGAAGGGGGGAAGGTGTTTCTCACAGCTTCTCAGGGAGGAAGCCAAATCCAAGGAAAGATTACAGCCCCGATTGGAGAAATCTGTGTTGCTTCTAAAGACATCACGATTGGTAAAACAGCTCAAATAGATACTTCATCTCGCTTTGGGGGAGGAGTTATTCGGGTTGGCAATCAAGATACGGAAACAGTCAATATCGAAAAGGGGGCGGAGTTTTTATCCAATGCGACGCAAAGAGGGAATGGAGGCACAATTGCAGTTTGGTCAACAAAAGAGACCTTATTTCATGGTAGTGCTGAAGCTAGCGGAGGAAAAGATCTTGGAAATGGAGGGAAAATTTCCATTTCTACTGATGGAAACAGTTATGCAGTTACAGGGCCTGTAAGTGCAAGAGCTTCCCATGGGACCATGGGGCATGTAACCTTTGACCCGAAATATATTCAGATTACTTCAAGCGGAACCGATCTTTTCACAAATCATGCTCTTCTGTATGACTCGGATCCTAGCGGGCATGCTACGATTAGTGGAGAGACGCTTTCTAATACTTTGGATGGAGCCCATGTCACCCTTCAAGCTCATACAGATATTATTTTTGATGACCAAGTTTCGGCCATATCAGAAGGAAGTAGCCTGACTCTTCAAGCCGGGAGATCCATTATCATTCTTAACGAAATCACCCTGAATAAAGGTGCCTTTTCAGCAACAATCAACGATGAAGGAGCTTGGCTAGATGAACGGGAAAAAGGCACTGCAACTTTTGGCATGTATAGCTCCAGTTCCTTTGCTCGTTCTAAGATCATAACTCAGGGCGGAGATGTTACCGTTGATGTAGGAAATTTTGGGGCGGTACGAGAAGGAGTCATTAATCTTGTTGGGGGAAGGATCGATGCTGGTGGAGGAAACATTTCTTTGACTGGATATGCTCCACAAAATGGAATAGATCATGCTTCTGGGATTAAAGCTTCAAGTAGTACTCTTATCGAAACAAATGGAAACGGAACAATCACTCTACAAGGTAGAGGGGGTAATGGAAATATAGGCAACCATGGAGTCTATATCCCTGACATGTCTGTTAAAGCAATAGCTGGTGATGGAGCAATTCATGTTATTGGGCAAGGTGGAGGAACTCCACTTGGAGGAATGAATTCCGGAATCATTTTTTCAGGTACCTTCGAAACGACTGGAAAAGGACCTATTACTCTAGATGGAGAAGCAGTTTTGGGAACAGATCTCAATACTGGAGTTTGCCTGGTTGGGCAGGGAACGATTACAACAGTTAATGGCCCCGTCACTCTCAATGGCACAGGAACTGGAATTGGATCAATGAATTATGGGGTTCGCCTTGAGTCAGGTTCAAAGGTTGTTTCAAAAGAAAGTGGAATCATTTCAATAAGCGGAAAAAGTCATTCAGGAACCAACAATAACCATGGAGTCATCCTGTCAAATGCGAGAGTCACTTCACAAGATGGTCCCATTACCATCAGTGGGAATGGAGAGGGTTCAGGCGATTATAACTATGGAGTGCGTTTTGAGACAAAAGCAAAAGTCCTTTCTACGGGAACTGGCGATATTACAATTACGGGAACCAATTCAGGCGGACAAGACTTTTGCACAGGAGTGATCTTTTCATCTATGGGCACGGAGCTCAGAGGAGTCAACGGCTCCATTAAGATCAATGGCTCTTCTGCGGCGACTGGAATAGCGAATAATGGATTTTCTCTTGAACAGGGAAGCATATTGTTAACAGGGGTAGGTGTAAATGCTGGGAATCTTTCCATTACTGGTACTGGAAGTCCTAATGGAACAGAATTTTGTAATGGGGTAGAAATTGGTGGTTATGATGTACAAGTCTCTACTATTGATGGAGATATTACAGTTCATGGGGTCGCCTCTGGCGACAATACCCCGATTGAGGTATATCCTAAAAGTGCGGTGACAACCACTAATGGTACGATTATTTATGATCCGCCTTTAAATACTGAAAACTGATGAAGCTATTATTATTTCTTTTTTTGCCAACTGTTATTTTTGCTCTTCCTAATGGTTTGGAAGTGCAAAATGGAAAAGCTTCGGCAACAAAAGGCGAACATTCCCTTCTTGTTGAAAACACTTCTAATGCGATTCTGCACTGGAATGACTTTTCCATTGGTAAAGGAGAACAAGTTCACTTTGAGCAGCCTCATACTCGGTCTGTTGTTTTGAATCGCGTAACATCAGATCAGCGTAGCCATTTATTTGGGCAATTGACCTCCAATGGAATGGTTTTTCTCATTAACCCTAATGGGGTTTTAATTGGCGCAGATGCATCGATTGAGACGGGAGGTTTTTTAGCCTCCACCGCAAATCTTAGTCCTGATCACTTTTTAAAAGGACATTATCTCTTTTCAGATCCAAGTGAAGAAAAGATTACAAACCAAGGAGTGATTCACTGTCCTCAAGGAAATGTCTATTTCATCGCAAAGACAATAAAAAACTCAGGGACAATCAATGGTGAGAATGTTGCCTTTGTTTCTGCTCAAGAAGTTTTAATCACTCCTCATGAAGAAGAAAAAGTATCCATTCGATTGCTCTTAGAAGAAAGTGAAATCAAAGAACTTTCTGAGGACCTTCAAGTTATTAGCCCTTACGCAAAAGCCATTCATCACACAGGAACGATTCAGGCTTTAGGAGCTAGAGAAGAAAATGGGCGAATTTACCTTGTGGCTCAAAACGAGCAAAATTGTATCGAAGGTTCTCTAGAAGCTACAGGCGGGGAAGTCCAAGTTCTTGGTCAAGAAGTCTATGTGACAGAAACTGCAAAGATCGATGTTTCGGGGCCAAGGGGAGGAACTCTTCTAATTGGAAGAGATGCTGTAGAAAACTTCCCAGCGCAAAAAACCACTGTCGAAAAAGGTGCTCAGCTTGCAGCAAATGGAACTGAGCAAGATGCAGGAAAAATTATTATCTGGTCTGAGACAGACACATATTGTGCTGCGAGCATTAATGCTGCTGCAATAGGTCCGGAAGGAAATGGAGGTTTTTTAGAAATTTCTGGAAAGAAAACCGCGGACACACCTCTTTTTCCGAACCTTTCTTCTCAAAATGGAAGAGCGGGTAAATTTCTTATCGATCCAGGGTCTATTGATATCATAGCTGGGGGTGACACTGGAACTGGAGGAATGTATGGAGTTTCCTATATCCAAGGCCTTCTGGACCCATCACAGGTTCTGATGTCGTCATAAGTACTGACTCAGGAAGTTCTGGGGCACAAACGCTTACAATAAGTAATACAGTAACAGCAGGTGCTGCCCTGACTTGGAGTAGTGACTATAACCTCACGTTCATAGCTGCAAGAAATATCGAAATCCAACAAGATGCTGAAGTTAACGTTTTAGGGGCAGCCACTTTCAGTGCAATTGCAAATGGAACAGTGCTAGGTGAAACTTACCCAGGAATTTCAATCACTGACACTTCTCTTTCTGCCACAGGCTTAGGAAATATTGTTCTGAGTGGAAGTGGAGGAAATACTGGAGCAGGCAATGAAGGAGTTCTCATTCAAGGAACAACTGTGATTTCTGTCGCGCAAGGTGATCTGTCTATTGACGGAACAGGAGGAAATGCATCGAATGGGATTTCAGTAATGGGGGGAACCATTTCAACAACCGTATCGGGATCTCTTACTTTAACTGGGACTGGAGGAGGAGGAGCTGCAACAGATGGAATTAGCCTGACTGGACCAGCTACTGTCATTAATGGCTTAGGAACTGGAGCGATTTCCCTTATTGGAGTGGGAGGGGGAACAGGAACAGGTGCAGATGGAATATCAATCCTTTCGGGTGCTCAAATCATCCCGACAGGAACCGGGACCCTCACATTGCATGGAACAGCTTCTCCAACCGCAACTGATAGCCGTGGAGTCTTGGTGAGCGGCTCTCCTTCATTGATCTCTAATGTCGGCTCTGTCTCTATTACATCACCAGATCTTGTTTATTTCGATCAAAATACGTCACTCATGACAACTGGAGCAAGTAGCGATATTTCCTTTGATTGCCACGGCCTCACACTACAAGATGATGCTTTTATTTCTGCTGGGAGAGACTTCAGCATTGATTACAATACTGAAAATCTTACCTTGAATGCATTTACCCTGAATGGCACCACCTATATTTCATCTGGAAATGATATGACTTTCTCAGGTTCGGTAGACATGATTCTTAACTCAACAGGTCGCAATTCGTTGGGTTATATGTCTGCAGGGAATGCAATCGATATAGCTATAGATAGAGATCTTATTGTAACTGTCACTTCGACTTCATCGAATCGTCTTGGCAGAGGTGCAGAAATTTTAGGAAATAGTATTTCGATAGATAATCGTGATTCTGTAGTCCAAATATTCCGTTCTGAAGATGATCACTATGCAAGAATTATCAGTAATACAAGTCTAAATGTTCTCGGACGAGATCTTATTTTATATTCGGAAGCAGGTCAAAGTTTTTTAAGGGCGCCTGACATGAAAATCAGACTGAGTGAAAATGGTGTGGTTTTTGCCAATCAGCTTTTTAGTTCACTTATGGCTACTGCTGCGATCTATTCCTCTTCACATTTAGATTTGGATGTTGCGGGAGACCTATTTGGAAGAGCTAGATGCTCTAGAGGATTTGCAACTGCTAGATTCGATTTAAATACAGCAACCTTCGATATCGGGGGGAATCTGGATCTGCGAACATTAAGCGCTCGAGACAGAGCTGTAGTAGACTTTGATGCAAATACATTAACAGCAAATATTGGTGGTGATTTTAATGCTCTTGGAGGGTGGAGGCAGGGATCTCGGCGTTGTTTCAATTTTGTTGAAATGTTCGTTCAGAATTTTAATTTAAACTGTCACAATATCTACATACAGGGTGGGTTCCCGACAGCCGCACCTCCTCCTACTAGAGGGGGCGGCGGCTTTATGGGGGCTCTTATTGATTTTAATGAGGGTAATATTTCGTGTAATGATATTACCGTTTATACGGGACTGCTGGGGGAAGATGATAAAACAGATAGTTTTTACGCTGAATTCGAGTCCAGAAATATCATGAACTTAGATGCGAAAGGAGATCTGAAAGTCATTTCTGCTGGAGGTAGAATCACTGTTGATCACATAGCCAAATTTGGTAGTAGAGGCGACCTCGTTGGGAATATTGATGGGAATGTTATCTTAGATGCAAGAGATGTCGAGATTTTAGACATTAGCACTTCTTGGGACGTTTTAACAGAGATGTATGCAAATGATAACATGGACATCGTCATTGGCAAAGATTTAAGTTTGTTAGGTCCACTGGATGGCAGTGGGATCTCTCCAGAAGGAGATAATGTTGACCTATTTGCAGGAAATCTCACAGTTCGTGCAACAGATGTGACATTAGTAGGAGGACAAAATGATGAGGGGTATGAATCAAATGTTAGAATCAGATCAACAGATGATAGTATTCAATTGAGTTGCGCGAATTTGCAAATGTCAGCTGGTCGTAATGCAGATCCAAACCAATCTGATGCACTCATTCAAGCTGAAAAAAATGTCACAATCAATGCCTCCGGGAATGTTTCTGTCTTAGGGGCGTCAAGTCCAAATCAGGAAACCTGTATTGAGTCAGTCTCAGATGGAAATGTTACAATTAACACAAGGGGAAATCTTACATTAAGGGGAGGCTCTGCAGACAGCGCTAATACATGTGTGCAGGTGAAAGGCGGCATAGGTGGAGACATTAAAATCAATGCTACTGGAGGGGTTTTTGTAACAGGTGGATCTGTGTCAAATGTTGACACTTTAATTGAGACGGAGACAGCAGGAAATATTACCATAAACACCGGCTTTTTAAATGTAACTGGCGGCAGTGGCATTGGAAATACGGGAATTCAAACTCCATTGGGAGATATTTTAGTGAATTGTCAAGGGAGTTGCTATTCTAACGCTGCTTCTCCAGATAACCCCGCATTTCTCCAAACCTTTGGTGGTGACTTAATAGTCACAGCAAAGGACTCGATAAATGTTTTTGGATTTTCAACGATTTCAACTCCAGCTCCTGTAGGCAATTTACTCATGATTGCTGGAAGAGACATCCATATAGGAGAACCTGCTCAAGTTATCGCCCTAGGAACAACGAATAGCAGCCTCACTCTTGTCGTTGACGATCGATTTCCTGCTTTTCCCGAAATTGGTCCAGGCCGTTTCATTTTAGAGCCCGGAGCAACTTTGACAACAGGTAGCGCGGATGTCCCTTTAAAAATCTATACTGCAAGAAGGTCGCAAAATAGTATTGGAACGACATTAAATGGGGCCACTTTTATTCCTGGCCCTTATAATGTAAATACTGCGACAGAGCAGTGGGTAATTTATTATTCTGCTGGAACATATGAAGGAGCTCCATTCAAAATTTATTACAAAGAGCCAATTCCCTTTATGTTCTATAGAAATATTGCAGCGAATTTAGTTCAGCTTGCTGATCTTCTTCCATTCTCTTTCCCTCGTTATCATTTCATGGTTTGTACAGAAGTAAGAGAAAAATGGTTGGAAGAATATCCCTGCCCAGTCAACAACCACGATAATGATCACGAAGACAGAGAGAAAAGATGTTGGTGTGCGCCAGACTTTTCTCCAGAAGGATCTTTTATCTTTGAAGATGATGTGTGGTGGATAGGGGAGTCTTTTTAAATGTTTCGTAGATGGCTTTTGAAAAATTTCATCATCAGTTTTGCTTTTTTTACTTGCGCGTTTTCTGAAGGACATACTCGGGATGCATCACTTTCTCAGAATCAACGGAGCGTCAATAGTCACTTGTCTCTGAAGCATTTGGAGGGATCTGGTGTAGGTTTCAGCAGTGGATACACGACGATTGAAGCATTCGTTTCTTCTAATGGCTGTTTTTTCAATGTTCTGATCCCCTATTAGGAGGGACAGGTTCATGTATTTAACAATGGTAATCCTGCAGTGAATACAGGCTTAGGCCTTAGATATCTAGATGAAAAAGTCTCATATGGATTCAATGCTTTTTATGATTACAGGAACACCCATCGTTATCACTATCATCAAGTTGGTATAGGAGCTGAAGTTTTTGGTGATTTTTGGAGTGTAAATGTTAATGGTTACTTTCCTGTGGGACGAAAAAACTCTCATCATTTTGATCAAAGCTATATAGCAGTTATCAATCCATCGTCTCCTCCATATTTTCAAGGACACAATTTACTTCAAAATGGTCAAGTATCTTACAGTTTTCGACAGGAGTCTGCTTTTAAAGGATTTGATGTGATTGGGACTGTTCGAGTGTTAGATTTTTCAAAGTATGCAATCGATTTGAGCGGAGGACCTTATTACTATAATAGTCATTCCTGTAAATCTTCCTGGGGGAGTAAGTTCAAGCTCACGTTTCAGATGGCCGACTTCATTTCGATTTCAGGATCAATGAGTTATGATAAGGTCTTTCATCTTCGAGGGAATGGTGAAGTGCGCTTCACGATTCCTCTTGGAAAGAGATCATCTAGTCGATTCAAGTGCTCAAAAAAGAGAAGCAACTCTAAGTTTATTGATGACTACTTAATTCATGGAGCCACCCGTTCTGAAATTATCCCAGTAGACACATGTAAAAAGAAAAAGACCTCTTCTGAAGGGATAGCGGTTATCGACCCTATTACTGGGCAGCCCTACTTTTTTTGGTTTGTAGATAATACAAGTTCTTCTATCGGCACTTTTGAATCTCCATTTTCGACTCTTAGAGCAGCCGAAATGGCGAGTAAAACGCATGATGTTATTTATGTTTTTCCAGGTGATGGAACAAGTACAGGGCTCGATCAAGGAGTCGTATTAAAAGATAATCAACGTCTATTTGGGGCGGGAATAAACCATACTCTTCCTACAAATAATGGAACCATTACAGTTCCTGCTCAAGCTCTGAGTAACCCCATACTCGAAACATCAAATAATCTCAGGGTCGGAGTTGTTACAGTTGCCAACGATAATGAGGTAGCGGGGGTAACGATAAATAATGAAGTAAAAATAACTTTAGATGAATTTGCTACAGCAGTATTTGCGCAAGAAGTGAGAAATGTCAATATTCATGACAATGTATTTAATGTGGATTATGACGGGTTTAATAATGCTGAGGATGGAAGTGGTGTATTGTAGTGGAGATCTTGTTGTTAGAAACAATACGATTAATTTGATAGGTGAGCGAGCCTTCGGTGTTAGCGTTCTCTCAACTGCTCCGGATGCAAATTATTTCATAGACAATAACATGTTTGATGCGACGTTCTCCACTTCGACTGAGACTACTGCGATCGCCTTAGGTACAGGAAGAACATTGTTACCTTTTGGCCCTACTGTTGAGAACTTCGGAACTCTATCGATTACAAACAACCAAATAATAGGTGATCCAAGCGGAAATAGCATTAGACATGCGTCGGGTGGTTGGGGGCTTGCAGGGCCAGGTCTTTTGATTTTTGAAAACAATACGATTAAAAATGCCAGTGCTAATAATGCCTGGAATACCAGAGTTGCTTTTAGGGTTTGGGAGAGCCCAGAGACTCTTTTTATTAAGGTTATCGACAATACTTGGTCAGGAACCACCGACTTGACGTCTCCTGCAGCTCTTATTACAAATTTGCGGTCGGGGGCAAATGTATGTGTAGAACTGATTGGGAATAAATCGCCTTACGATCCTGCCTATTACTTGAATAACTTTGTGGGAGGCGTTTTTGGGTATACATCAAATACAACAAGTGCAAATAACAATGGCGAAACAATAGAGTTCTTTCCTAGTATGGCGGATTTTTACATCTGTACACAGTGAAGCATCGGAGGAAGACCTGAGCTCTGAGTGCAGGCTACATAAGATCTCATTGTTGGCATAGAATAGTCTTTAATGCAGAAGTGCCAAAGCCCCATTAAGCTTTGTCTCAAAAGATAAAAGATCATGACTTTTTTTGATGCTTTTAGAAAAGGTGAAGATGCACAACTTGTAGATTTCTAAGGTTAGAATCGTCTTTCGTCACCACAAAAATAATTTCGCGATCGATCGTTTTTTGGTAGGATTTAAGCATATGTTATGCCCATATAGGGAGTGCGCTATCTGAATTTGCCTAATGCTCTACGCATTTGGGCGTTTTAGAGATACAAACCCTCAAAATAGTCTGTTTGCAAGTGTTTTTTGGAGCTAGAAACCCCCGAAAAAGGAAATTCCAAGTATTTGTAATGAAAGACGGTTGGAAGTTTCTTTCTGCTCTAACTTTTGTTTTCTTGATTGAGCATGTATAGCTAAACTGATTTAAAATTGGGAATTTTTGAAAAGCAAAAAAAGCAGTCCGAAGACTGCTTTTTTTATGCAATTTTTTGCACAAATCTCAGCTTAGAAATCGAAGCGAATTCCCGCGTCAATTCCGCTGTAAGTGAGGTCACCATTTGGTTGGTAATCTGTTAGCAAGCGTGCTTCCAATTGGTTCCACCAGTATTGGTTTTCCCAACCTAGGTGCAAGCTAAGTAGGTAATCGCCTGAAAAGCAATACGACCACTCAAGTCCAATCGACATTTCTACAACGGCTCTTAGACGAGAAAAATCGTCATGCTTGAAAGGAATGTCTGTGGTTGTTGCTGTGAAGGGAAAAGGAACTTGCTCTCTTTCGATGAAGAGACGAGTTTTTGTATCATATTCTCCATAAACAAGCGATCCGGCAATTTTTCCGTAGAAGCTAAAGCCCCAACACATATGGAGGAAGCTTTGCAGTCCCATTCGGGGCCCAACAGCCCAGAAATCACTTTTCGTGCGCAAGCTGAGTTTTTCATAATTTGTGATGGAGTTGGCTTGGCCATCTCCTGTGTCGATCAAATCTTTATAGCTTGCATGGTATTCCATATTGATCCAAGCAGCTTTTAGACCGAAGTGGGAGCGGACAGAGAAATGCTTAGTATAGAAATGATCAAATCCCATTTCAAGGTCGGCTGTGTTCAGATGAACTCTCCAACTTGCGCGTCCAGTCGCTCCAATGACAATTTTATAGTTTCCAGCGTTGAATGTTTGACCGCGAGTTGCGATAAGAGAAATAGGCACATTAGGACTGCCTGATGAGTCAGTTGCCTTGGAGTAATGGTAAGTCCAAGCAAGCAAGATATCCCAATTGGAACGTCCAAAATCATAGCCAGCCCCAACGCGGACACCTGGGTCATAATTGAAGTCAGGCTCAACAATCTTTCCGCTTGTAGAAAGGAAAAGAGTGTCATTCAATTGGAGGCCATAGTCAAGGTCGTCCATATTCGCACGCCACCAAAGGAAATCGGCTTGGATGGTAAATCCAGAGTCAATGCAACCCATTGAAGAATGGGAAACAACATTGGGGTCTGTAGGAGTTGCCCCATTATACTGTTGGTTCACTTTTGAAGCTGCAGTTTGCGAGCTTCGACCGTTTTGCATGGTTTGCGCAAGAGTTGCATCTTGATACTCATCAGAGTGGCCACTCACGCTTGCCAAAAGAAACAAAGTTACAGGAAGAAAAAATCTTTTCATATACTAAGTGCCTCAGAAAATTCTTTAGTTTCTCCCCTTGTTAGAGAGAAATGCTTTTGAATTCAAGGAAATTTTTCAATTTAGTGAAGAATGACACGAAGTCGCTTGAAAAAAATTGAAAGTATCGGCAAAATCAATCCTTACCTATATGCTGGGGTGTAGCCAAGCGGTAAGGCAGCGGTTTTTGGTATCGCCATGCGGAGGTTCGAATCCTCCCACCCCAAATATGAATTGCTGACTAGATTTGATGAATGTCAAAACCTGACTATATGTTGTTCTCTGGAACATCTCATTTGCAACTTTCGGAAGACATTGCCAAGTCACTTGGAGTCAAACTTAGTCTGACAAATATAGAAAGATTTCCTGATGGTGAGATAGGCGTTCAAATACTTGAGAATGTCCGCGGTCGGGACGTGTTCGTGATTCAAACAATTGCGAAAGAGCCCAACCTCTATCTCATGGAGCTTCTGATTTTGATCGATGCTCTTAAAAGGGCCTCTGCCCATCGAATTGTAGCTGTGATCCCGTATTATGGGTATTCACGCCAAGATCGTAAAGACAAGGGAAGAGTTCCAATCACGGCAAAACTCGTGGCAAACTTGCTGGTAACAGCTGGAGTTTCACGGGTGGTCACACTGGACCTTCATGCCGAGCAGGTGCAAGGTTTTTTCGACATCCCTGTCGATAACCTCTATGCAAGACCTGTATTAGCAGAAGGAATTCAACGTTTAGGCGCTGAAAATCCCGTTGTGGTGACGCCAGATATTGGAAGCATTAAATTGGCACGACTTCTAGCAAATGAAATACATGCCGATTTTGCCATTGTCGATAAACGTCGGATGAATGCAACCGATGTTGAAACAAATGCGATCATTGGAGATGTGCAGGGGAGAGATGTGATTCTTGTCGACGACATTTGTTCGACAGGAGGCACACTTAAAAATGCAGCTTTAGCTTGTAAAGAAGCTGGGGCAAAGCGGATTTTTGCCGCTGTGACCCATCCTCTTTTAACCAAAGATCCGATGCGAGACTTTGGAATAGAAAAGATGCTAGTAACCGACTCTGTACCCCTTTCTAAAGAGATAGATCGTTCTCATGTTGAAGTGCTCTCGGTAGCGGGACTTTTTGGAAAAGTGATCGACTCGATTGCGAATAAGCAGTCAGTTAGCGCTCTTTTCCGTCCTCGCACTTAATCTCACCCATGGACAGATTATATAAAAACCAAACTCAAGGATAGAGTGCATGAAACTCAAGCTGTCAAAGCGCAGTGGAGAAAAGAAAAGCGAACTGACGCAAATTCGGTTTCGCAAGGACATTCCCGCTGTGATCTACCAAAATGGCAAGCCTGGAGAAAGTGTCACTGTCAATGGAAGTGAATTTCACGCCATTTTACGTGGCCTTAAAAAAGGGTATTTGCCAACGACGATTTTTGAACTGGACCTTGATGGGAAGAAGTCTAAAGCAGTTGTTAAAGACATTCAGTATCATCCCACAATGTACCAGGTTCTTCATCTTGACTTTTTACTTCTTTCAGATGATGTCCCAGTTGATCTCAAAGTGCCGATTTCTTTTGAAGGCCAAGCTGATTGTGTGGGAATCAAATTGGGAGGATTTTTAAGCCCCGTGATTCGCCATGTACGAGTACGTTGTCTGCCAAAAGATACCCCTGTAGATTTTAAAATGGATATCCGCAGTTTAGCGATTGGACAAACAAAGAGAATCCGCGACATCGAGATAAGTGAAGCTGTCCGCTCACTGATCAAACCTGAAGAAGTCGTCGTTGTCATTGCAAAACGTTAAGGTGAACTAAAGTGACAAGTGAAAGCTTTCTCATAACTGGCCTCGGAAATCCGGGGAAGAAATATGAAAACACGCGCCATAACTTTGGATTTATGGTGGTGAAAGCTTTTGCAGAGAAACAAGGGTGGACGTTTAAAGCTGACCGCAACATGCAAGGAGAGGTTGCGTCGGGAACAGTAAATGAAAGCAAAGTGATTTTACTGCTTCCCAAGATCTACATGAATCTCTCTGGGCAGTCTGTACGCAAGGTTTTAGATTATTATAAAATCGACCTGACCCACTTTCTCGTTGTCACAGATGATATTGCCCTAGATTTTGGGACACTCCGCTTCCGTGAAAAAGGAAGTTCAGGAGGTCACAATGGGCTAAAAGATATTGAGTCCCATTTGGGAACACAAGAATACCAACGCCTTCGCCTTGGAATTGGAGACCGCGTGAGCGGATATCTCGAAGATTACGTTCTCTCTCCTTTCACGGCCGAAGAACAAAAAGACCTGCCGAAAGTGATTGAGGAAGGCGTTGACTTTCTAGATAAATGGTTAATGAAGGAAACCTATGAAAAATCAGCAGAAGAGACTTTATGAAGGGATGTACATCCTCAGTGCCTCTTTGAGCGAAGATGCGCAAAAAAAAGCACTTAGTCGCATCACAGATCTCATTGAAGAGCATGGAGGAGAGATCCTCAAAATTCATGATCAAGGACGGAAAAAACTTGCTTATGAAATCAATGGCCACAAACAAGGCTACTACTATCTTCTCTATTTTTCTGTGATCCCGAGCGCGATTGCAGAAATGTGGAAAGAATACCATCTCAACGAAGATTTAATCCGTTTCATCACATTGCAGGCGGAAAAAGTCGTTGAAAAAGTTGAATTCCAACCACTGCCCGAAGCATAAGGAGTGATCATGCGTAAAAGATTTGGTGATCTCGGATTTAAAAAACGTAAAACCTGCCCCTTTGTGAATGCAGGTGTTAAGAAAATCGATTATAAAGATATCGATACGCTCTCTCGTTTCATCACAGAGCGAGGAAAAATTCTCCCTCGTCGTATTACTGGAGTTTCTCACCGTTTTCAGAAACTTCTTTGTGCGGCGATTAAACGAGCTAGACACATGGCTCTCTTGCCTTTTGTAGCGGAGGAATAATACATGCATAAAAATAAACTTCCCAATCAACTTCTCTTACTAGAAGATGTTGTCAATCTTGGACGCAAAGGTGATCTCGTTAAAGCCAAGCCAGGTTTTGCTCGTAATTTCCTTTTGCCTCAAAAGAAAGCCGTCATCGCTGACAAGCGCACCATTCGTTTGCAGGAAAGGCTGAAAGAAGAGCGTGCAAAGCAAGCTGCTGCTGATAAAAAAGATTCAGAAGCTTTTGCTGCTAAAATCAAAGGAAAAACGCTTAAGACCAACGTTAAGAGCGATAAAGAAGGACATCTTTATGGTTCTGTTGCCGTAGTCGATATCGTCAAAGTTCTCGAAGAGGAAGAAGGCGTAAAACTCGAGCGTCGCAATGTGGTGTTGCCAAAACCCATTAAAACAGTGGGAACTTTTGAAATTCAACTTCGTCTGAAAGAAGATGTTCCTGCATCTTTCTTCTTGAAAGTCATTGGCGAAGGGCAGATTGAAGAGGTTAAATCGCGTGTGAAGGTCAAGGAAGAGGGAACGAAAGAGGCTGCTGAAGAAGAAGCAGTTTCTGAAGAAGGAGAACCTCTCCCAACCGTGAAAGAGCAGAAAGCCGAGATGCGCGATGAACTTGAAGAGAGAAGCAAAGAATAAGCTGACGCTTTTTTCTCCAGCGAAGCTCAATCTCTTTTTTCGCGTCCTTGCGAAACGTGAAGATGGCTACCATGAGATCGCAAGTCTCATGCAAGCCATCTCCCTTGGGGATATTCTCCATTTCGAAAGAGGGGACTTTGACACCCTGACAGCAAGTGATTCAAGCTTGCCTTGCGACGAAACCAACCTCATTTGGAGAGCTCGCGAACTCTTTCGAGAAAAAACCGGTCTTTCTTTTCCGATACAAATTCACGTTGAAAAACGGATCCCTGTCGAAGCCGGATTAGGAGGCGGAAGCAGCAATCTGGCCACAACACTTTGGGCTCTTAACGAGCTCAGTGGCAGTGTTGCTACGGAAGCTGATCTTCGAAAATGGGCGGGAACCTTTTCTTCCGATGCACCCTTCTTTTTTTCTCCAGGCAGCGCATACTGCACCGGGCGAGGGGAAAAAATTGCTGCGCTTGCTCCTCTTCCCAAACGAAAGCTGTGGTTAGCCAAACCCGAAGGCGGGATGTCAACACCTCTTGTTTATCGACATTGCAAGCCGAATGCCTGTTCTAGCGAAGATCCAGAAAAATTGCTCCATGACCAGGTGTTTGTCAATGACTTGGAAGCTCCTGCTTTTGCGCTGCGATGTGAACTTGGCCAAGTGAAACGAGATCTTTTGTCTCTAGGATTTGACTCTGTAGTCATGACAGGAAGCGGCAGCACTTTTTTTTGCTTTGGGGATGTCGAAGCGCCTAAACTTGCTGGAGTCGAGATGATTCCTGTGACTTTTTTCTCGCGACCAGAAAATTGTTGGTACAATAGTCCTGAATGTGAGAAAATGATGTCCTATGGTAGTACAACTCTACGATGATAAGTTAATTGTTGTGACAGGAGCCGCCGGTTTTATTGGATCGGGGGTGGTCCGTTACTTGAATGAAAAGGGATATTCCAATCTTCTCCTAGTTGACGATTTTGGAAAGACAGAGAAATGGAAAAACCTGCGCCATAAGCGCTTTGTTGACTTCATTTCTCGCCATGAGCTTTTCGAATACCTCTTGGGAAGAGAGTCGGAAGTCGAAGCTTTCATTCATCTGGGTGCTTGTTCAAGTACTGTCGAAGATGACGGCGACCTTTTCATGGAAACGAACTACCGTTTTTCTGTGCACTTAGCTGAGTATGCTCTCGAAAATGACCACCGCTTCATTTATGCTTCTTCGGCAGCAACCTATGGCGATGGCTCGCTTGGCTTTTCCGATAATGAAAGCCAGCTCGATGAGCTCCGACCGCTCAACGTTTACGGTTTTTCCAAACAAATTTTTGACAAGTGGCTACAAGAACAAGGGGTCTTAAACAAGGTTGTCGGTCTTAAATATTTTAACATCTATGGCCCGAATGAATATGAAAAAGGGCGTATGGCCTCCATGGTCATGCACATGACCCGTCAAATCCAAGAAACGGGAAAGGTGCGCCTCTTTCAATCTTCCGAGCCCGAGAAGTTCAAAGATGGAGATCAATGTCGCGACTTTTACTATGTGAAAGACGCTGTCAAAATGACTTGCTTTTTCCTTGACCACGATCTCAATGGCATTTTCAATGCCGGAAGTGGCGAAGCCAATACTTGGAACAAGATGGCAGAAATCATCTTCAAAGCTCTTGGCAAAAAGACCAATATCGAATATATCCCAATGCCTGAGGACCTCATCGGCAAATACCAAAACTATACCTGCGCCGAAATGAGCAAGTTCCGTCAAGGGGTCAAAGAAAACAAGTGGACCTTTGCAAACGACTATTCTTTTGAATCAGGAGTCCATGATTACGTAAGTAATTACCTCCTAAAGGATGAGAGATGGTAACGCCACAAAATCCAACCTATTCGAACCTGCTTGAATTTTTCTTTTCTTCCAGCTCCCTCATGACAAACAGGTCCCTACTTTACTCAAGTATGCGACCAGTTTGTCATAATGAATCTGGAGGAGAAAATTGAAAATCCCTTCAAATTCGCCTAGGTCGCATTCTGTGGCTAAACTCATTGGCTCTTTTAGCCAACTCAAACCCACCCGCGTTCTCGTGGTTGGGGACTTCATGCTAGATACCTACACGACAGGGCGCGTGCAGCGGATTTCTCCAGAAGCGCCTGTTCCGATTTTGCACGTCAAAGAGACGCAGCACCTCCCAGGTGGGGCAGGAAACGTTGTCCTAAATCTTAAAGCTCTTGGAGCGTCAGTCGTGTGCGTAGGGCGGATTGGTCTCGATCTTGAAGGAAAAAGGCTAAAAAGCCTTCTTGAAGCAGAAGCTGTCGACACAAGCGGTCTTTTTGTTCAAAAAAAGACCTGCACGCCAGTGAAAAATAGATTGATTGCTGGCTCGCAGCAGCTCATGCGTGTCGATGATGAAACTCTTACCTCTATTGATCCAGCCGTTGAAAAAAAGGTTCTCACCTATATCAAGTCTCACCTTGATGAAATTGAAGTGATTGCTGTTTCTGATTATGGAAAAGGTTTTTTATCGAAGACTTTACTTGCCGCGCTGATTCAAGAGGGGAATAAACGGAAAATCCCTATTCTTGTCGACCCGAAAGGAGATGACTTCTCACGCTATGAGCAGGCGACGATGATCAAGCCCAACCTCAAGGAAGCTGTTGAAGCGGCAAAACTAGGAAGTGAAGCGACGCTCGATCAAGTAGGTCATGAGCTTGTTTGCATGACTCAGACAAAGCATATCATGGTGACACGCTCTGAAGCAGGCATCAGTTTATTCGACAAAAAGAAAAACCGTTTCGATTTTCCAGTGAAAGCGCGTGAAGTGACCGATGTGACGGGTGCAGGGGATACTGTGTTAGCCGTTACAGCGATGGCCTATGCTGCAGATCTCGATCTTAAAGATGGGTTGCACCTTGCGAATGTGGCGGCAAGCATTGCAATTGAAAGGCTCGGATGTGTGCGCGTGTCTCTCTCTGACATTGCAGAGCGCCTCTTGGAAACCAATGTGGTGAATAAAGTTTTTGATGAGCATCACCTCTTTGCCTTAGAGCAAGCTCTAAAAAATAAAAAGCTCACGATTTTGGGGCTGAGCTCAACAGAAGATTTGTCAGCAGCCCTTTTTGCGAAAATTCAAACCTTAGCTCTTTCAGATTCAGAAGAAAAGCTCATGATTTATCTGACGGACGAGGAGCCTGATGAACACTTTGTAGCCCTTCTATCATCCTTGCATGAGGTCGACTACATTGTCTTAAAATCTGATAGCCTTTCTAGCCTGTGTGAAAAAATTCACCCTACCCGAGTTTTCAGCCTAGATGGAGAGAACCTTCTTTCAGTCGATCACCATCACGATCTCGTAAACGCCTAATCAATAATTAAAATTTGATTATATTACTTTTCTATTTCTTTACATATTTGTATTGAATCGATATAATTTCTTCAATTTTACAATAAATTAGCATTTTATGGTCATTCAAGCAGGAATACAGGCTTACAACGGGGTCCTTCGGTTTATCCAACGCCCCTATGAAGAGTCGATCAGGCAAAGGCAGTATGCCCTCTATGGACTTTTCAGTGAAACAGTTCCGAAGGGAAGCGAATTCCTCCCCAGTTTAACTGGGAGAGTTACACATCTAGTGATTAGCCTCCTATTGCATCCTGCATTCTTCGTCTTAAGCAATATTCTCTATCACGTGATGCACCACTATGCTTTGGATTCAGGGCGACAGTTTTGTCAGGCGATTGAAGACGGTGACAAAAAACAATTAGATTTTTTTCTAAAAATTGGTTGGAATCCCAATCAAAGATTTCAAGGGAAGCCGCTGATTTTTATCGCTTACGAAAAGAAGCAGATAAAGGTCTTGAAACGCCTCTTAAAACAGGAATCTTGTGATTCCAATCTCACTTGGGAGGGCAAAACTCTTTATCATCTTGCGGCGAAAAATCAGGATCAAGAAACCATTCGCCTTCTTTCATCTAATGGAGCAAATCCGAGTGCAAAACAGTCAACAGACCATTTCACTCCTGCTCTTATTACCTATCTAGAAGGAAATGCCGATTTAGCCTTAGAAATTGTCGATCAGTCGCATCTAGTCAACAACTTTGTGGACCGAAGCAAAAACACGCTTTTAAATTATGCATGGGAAAAGAAAGATTATCCCATGGTTGAAAAATTGATTCAGAGAGGTGCAACTCCACCAACTGAGAAAAAATTGTCTCACTATGACGTGATGAGCCTGATTTATGAGCGCAAGAAAGAGTTGATTGAGACGCAAATGGTGCGAGCTGGATGGGACGTGAATGCTGCGGACAAGGACGGGCATACCATCTTAGAAAAAGCAGTAGACGATCGAGACTGGAGTTTTGCAAGGGTTCTCGTAAAAAATGGAGCTCATATTACAACCTTGCGTCCCAATGGCACACGCTTGATTACCTTTGAGCAATTTCAAAACGATGCGGACTACTACCGCGAGTTTTTAGAAGATTCTGATTTTCTCCCGACAGGACGAAAGAGGTGGAATCCCCGCAACTGGCTAAGCGGAGAAAAGTATCTCGACTGGGCCATTCCTTCGCTGGTTGAGCGGGCAAAACGAAAAGATTTCAATCCCTTGGAAAAGGTCTTTTTTATGGCGTCTGACCAGGCAATGCAACGACTTGCTTGCTGTTTGAGTTATTCTGAATTTGTTCAAGATTTAGCCGCGCTTCAGATCAAATATGGTAGAATCCAAACGGATTGGATTCTCAATGCTCTTTATGAAGTAAATCACGCACATTATGGAAACTTTGAAGACAAGACGATTGAAGCAGAAGCGATCGAATCTCCTCCAAAGCACATCTTTCTTCACACGCTTGTAGAAGAATTTAAGAAATTAGGAGAGTTGTCAGAAGAAGAAAGAACGTTCCAAGGGCACCTCTATAGTCCGGAAGAATTAGAGCAGTGTTTAAGGACCCTGATCAGCACAGTTACGCAGCGCAGATCAATCGAGGGACTACCTGCGGATCCCAAGAGAAAAGAAGCTCTTTTCAAGCGCCTTGAATTGACGCTAAGACAAATTGCCTACTACTTACGTTATGATGGCAATGCTTTATCTCCTATTGCATTGCGACAAAAAGCTCTCAGAGAACTTGCTCATGATAAAGATCTTCTGAAACGTTTTGATAAAGAAACGCCTGAGGTTCAAGTAAAAATTGGGATGTATTTTGAGAAGCTTCGCAGTGATCCAAGTTTATACTATTCAAAAGACATTGAAGTTTCAGTCATTTCTGATGAAAGTATTCAAGACCAATCTATTTCTCCTAAAGATCCTTTGGCAGCTCAAGTAGATCAAGCCATTTTAAAAGAGATTCAAGCTTTAGAAGGGCAGTATAGAAACGAAGAGAAAGATAACTTTCAAAGGATAAAAAGGTCGGCACTTCTTGATTTGGCTTATGCAGGGCACTGTGCACGTGATTGGCACATCGTTCTATACCAAATTTATTGCATGCTAGCCAATCGAGACTATCAAATTTTAACGTTTGATGATCGAATCATGATTGATCTAGGAAAATTCCGCTTAGAGCTGCTTCAAAACCACATCTATAAAGGGCAGCGTGGAGCCTATAAATATGCACTGAGCATGATTGGAGAAACTCGCGGCATTCCTGCAGAGCCACCTGATCCCGAAGACCTTCCTACAGATATCAATCGGACGCGTATGGAAGAAGAAAACCGTTTTGATCAGTACTATCAACCTAATATGCTAGTGAAAGCGGTTTTAGAAACGCGTAATAAAGATGAGTATTTTCAAGAATATATGCTGAATTACTTTAGAGAAGTTATTTCTAAAAGGTGGATAGAAGGTCCCTATAAACAGGTTAAACGAGAAATTTCTCAGATGTCGGATTCTAAGGCATTGTCAGGGAAACAGGTACAAGATTTTTTTGCTCGCCACGGAGTGGAACTCCCTGAAAAGCTAAATGGACGGGATGTCACTGTTCAATCGGGTCTAGACTATTCGCGTTTCATGGACTGTTATGGAGAGGTTTTGTCATTGAATCCCCAAGAAACCTTGCCGATGGGAATTGCAAAAATGCTTGAGAGCATGGGCTACTTGCGAACCAGGAACAGCGGGATCTTTAAAAAGAGTTTTGGCCGCACTTGGTCAGAGTGGGTTAAACGACTTCTCCTCTAAGGTGCTGAATTCTCTCGTCTAGTGGGGGATGTGTTGCAAACAGTCTCAAAAGTCCTAACTTACTTGGGCGAGAAATCATCATTGCATTGATTGCTGCTTGGCTATTTTGCTCAGGCACTCTGCGAGCCTCTTTTGAAAAAGATTTTAAGCGCTCAAGAGCTCCGATCATCTTGTCTTTACTCGATAGTGCCGCACCACCCAAGTCTGCACGAAATTCTCTTTTCCGCGAGAAAAAGGCTACTACCATCGATCCCAAGATCATGAACAGAATTTCAAACACAAAGGTTAGCAGATAAAAGCTCATGAAAGAGCCTCGTCTATTATCTCCGCGCCCAAGCATCGAAAGGGCGTAGGCTAAAATACGAGCCAAGAACATGACGAAGACATTGACGATCCCCTGAATGAGAGTCATCGTCACCATATCCCCATTAGAGATGTGAGTGATTTCATGGCCTAAAACGGCTTCGACTTCTGAGTCACTCATCTTTTCGAGCAGCCCAGTTGAAACAGCAACAAGTGCTCGTTTTTGAGAGGGCCCTGTTGCAAAGGCGTTTGGCTGGGGGGAGTTGAAGATGCCAACTTCAGGAATTGCCGACAGTCCAGCGCTGCGAGAGAGCCGTTCAACAGTGCTTGTCAGAGCTAAATGAGCTCCTGTTGCACGGGTCGGATCGATAATTTGCACGCGCATGAGCCACTTGGCCATTTTGCGTGACAAAGCCAGTGAGATGAGCGCACCTCCCATACCCCAAATGACACAAAAGATTAGAAGAGAGCGGATGTCGAGGCCATAAGCATTCAGATAGGGTTTCACTCCCAAAACAGAGAGAACAGTAGAAATGGTCATCACCACTAAAAAGTTGATGATGAGAAATAAAAAAATTCTTTTTGCAAATTTCATATCATACCTCAAATTTGTCTACATTTTAACAAATTTGGGATTTTCATATTTACTATTTTTATTTTTACACTTTGCGGAAAAAGTAAAGTGTGCGATCAAGAACAAAAAACCACGTGGACGACTAAAGTATGCCAAAAGTGATCCCAATTGATTTTGAGCCGACGGAAATCGATGCGCTCAAAAGTGCTCTTGCAAAAAAGCAACTTTCGTATGTTTTAATTACTTGCACGGAGCCTTCCGACGAGGGTGACATGGATGTTGAATTGGATTACGCAGGTGATCCCGTTCTTCTCTCGATGTTAATGGAAAATGCAAGAGATCGTTTAGACTATTCTTAAATCGCTCACTGCGGTAGACTTTTGCATATGAACCTTTCCCACTATTTTGAAGCTATGCTTTTTGTTTCATTTTTCCCAAACCCTAGCCTCACTTCTAGCACTACTTTTTCAAGTATGTGCGTCGAAATGAGACTAGAATTTGAAAAAAAATCGTTCAAAAATCATCAACCTTACAATAGTAGGATAGGTTCATGATAGATCAATTCAAACAGTGGTTTGCAGATCATCGCGATACCATTTACGATGATTTCTTTACCTTTCTCAAGTTTGCAAGTATTAGCACAGATCCGGCACACCAAAAAGACATGCTTGCATGTGCAGGTTGGCTGCAAAAATATCTCGAGACGTTTGGTTTTCAAACAGAGCTTTGGGAAACGTCTGGTCATCCAACGCTTTATGGGGAAAACCTATCAGCGGGTCCTGATCGTCCCACACTCCTTTTTTATCTCCATTACGATGTTCAACCTGTTACTCCCTTAGAGGAGTGGAACTCTCCGCCATTTGAACCGACCGTGAAAGAAGGGAAAGTCGTGGCGCGTGGTGCCGTCGACAATAAGGGACAATGCTTTTACACATTGACTGCTCTCAAAGCCTTTCATGCCATGGCAGAAAAGCTAGGCGTGAATGTGAAGCTTTGCATTGAGGGAGAAGAAGAAATTGGCAGTGAAGGATTATCGGGCATTCTTGAGGCAAAGAAAGAAAAACTCAAAGCTGATTATTTTCTTGTGATTGATTTTGACATGCTAGGCGAAAAAGAGCCGGCAATTACACTTGGCATGCGTGGAATCACGACGATCAATATCAGTTGTCGCAATTCAACAGTTGATCTCCACTCGGGGTCGTTTGGGGGATTTGTTGTGAATCCTGCTCGAGCCTTGATGAGAGCTGTGAGTGCGATGTGGAATGATGAGGGGAGAGTGACAATTCCGGGCTTTTACGACAAGGTGAAGTCCTTTCAAAAAGAAGAGTTAGAGGCGTTTGCTTGGGATGTTGATCCAAAAGATTTAGCCGCTCCTTTTCAAGTTGGGGCGTTTGCAGGGGAAAATGGGTTTTCACTTCTCGAATCTAATTGGATTCGGCCTGCCCTTGAAGTCAATGGAGTGAGTAGCGGGTATACGGGTGAAGGTTTTAAAACGATCATTCCGGCGAAATCGATGGTTAAGCTTTCCTGCCGCCTTGTTCCTGATCAAGATCCTCAAGAGATTTTAAGTCTCATTGCTGATTTTTTGAAAAAAAAGCTTCCAGCGGGTATAGATGTAAAACTGGAGCTCGGGCATGGGTCGCGAGGGATGATCACATCTCCCCACTCAAAGCTCGCTGAAATGACTGCGCAAGCTTTTGAAGAGGTGTTTCAGACTTCTTGTAAGAAGGTCTTATGCGGTGCGACCATTCCGATTGTTCCAGAGCTCGCTAAGATTAGCGGAGCCGAACTTGTGATGACTGGAGTAGGTCTTGCCGAAGATGGGATGCATGCTCCAAATGAAAGCTTCGGTCTTGAGCGATTTGAAATGGGCTTTTTAAGCATTGCGAGGATTGTAGAAATCCTAAGCGGAGAATAAACGATGGTCAAGCGGTACATCAAACAGTGGAGTGACTTTTCCTCCTCACCAATTAAGCCTCTCTTTTGGATGCTGATTGGGCCGCTGCTAATTCTGTTAACCTTGCTTGTTTCTCTTCCAACTTTTTATGACCCTTTCCTCCCATGTGTTTCAGTTTTAGGCTTACTACTCGTTTGGAAATGGCGGATGAATGGTCTTTCTGTCACACTTTTGGCATTTGCAGCCTACTTTGGTTCTCAATTTTTCTTTGGAACGCATGGAGTGGCTCTTTGGAAGTTTGGTTGGGGGTGCTCACTTGCACTTGCTTTAACCATCTCATTCCTTGCAATGGAAGAACTGAAAAAGTATTACCAAGCGCTCAAAAGCGAAGGGGATCAGTCTGTTGCCGAGTTGAAGGTTTCTCTTCACACGGTAGGAGAAAAAGCTGCATCGGAAAAAAGGCAAGTCGAGTCTGAAGTGGAGAGGCTTCAAAAAGAGCTCATGGCTTCTCATGATGAAATGCAAGCGCTACTGCAACTGGTTGAAGCGAGTCGTGTTGAAGCGGAGAAAAACCAGCATCAAAATGAAACCCTCTCAGCTGAGTCGTTGAAACAGCATCGTCAAATTGAAGCGCTCAAACTCCAAGCTGATGAATCAATGGAAGAACTTGAAAGTCTTCAAGAGCAGCATACACGTCTCTTAGAAGAGAATCGAAAGCGGCTTAAAAAACTCAATCAAGCACGCACAGAGTATGCTCAGATGCAGCTTCTCTTTGATGCGGCTCAAAATGATTTCCAAAAATTTCGCGCTGTCATCTTAAGTCAACGACAGCAGCTACAGGAAAAGCCGGCTCCTAAAGCTCGAGCTAAGACAGTAAAGGCACCTGCTAAGCCGAAGGAGCATGAAGATCGCAGTCAGCAGCTCATCCTAAAAACACTTGAGAAAGACAAAACGACGATCAAGAAAATGTATGAGCAGATACAAAAAGATCATACCAAACTGACTAAGATGCTCAAAGAGGCTAAGGCAAATGAGGAGGAGCATGTTCATACCCTCGAGAATCAAGTACTTGATAAACAAAAAAAACTCGAGCAAACCAAATCAGAGCTCGTTTCTCTAGAGCGAGAGATCTTTGTTGTTAAAAAGGGGATGCAGCAACAAGGTCTTGAAGTTTCTTAAGGTAAAGACAATTTTTGACATTTAATCCTGTCTTTTCCAAACTCGCCTTCATTTCTCATTTGATAGGAGGCTGAAATGACGCGGTTTAAATTACTAATCATTTGCGCTTTGATGACATGCATGTCGACACTCAAGGCGAATGATTACGCTCTTTATTATTTTGAAATTGTCAATTCTACAACGGAGTATCTTATTACGGTAGAATGCAAGGAGTGAGTGAGAGAACTACATCCTGGAGAACATACTCTGATCCCTATGGGCTTTTTGGAAGATGAAGGACTTCAATTTTATGTCGGGGTGGATTACAACGAATTTCCTGGTCCAGAGAAACACTTTTTGGGAATTGCGTGCTTTAATATGGTTCCAATAGGAGCGCTCAACATGCTTTCCCTTGAGTATAAGTCAGCTCATTATTCAATTGCTCATGAAATTTCTACAGACATGGTCAGTAGCGTTTTGCCAACAGATCACTCCTATGGAACAATTTCATTTAAAAATGGCTTCATATCAGAATTGGGCATCCCTTTTAGAGATCCAAATGAGTGCAAAGTGACAGTCACTTTTTCAGACAAGTCTTAGGATTAAAAAAGCCATTCCGGTTCATGGAATGGCTTGCTACATTTACAAGTGCCTGCGCCAAACACTTCATTTTAATGTGGCTTCATCAGACAAGGTGTGAATTTCGTCTCCCTTATCCATAATGGTGACTTTCTGTTCTGGCCAGGCTTTTGAATACTATTTTGTTTTTTCTCTTATACATGTTATGCTTTCTTCCGCAAATCGAGGGAAAGTGACTCAAGTACATTTTTTATAAAATTCTAGTTCAAATGTTTTTTGGATGGAGGTAGATGATGCCAATGTCGTTATCAACAAGACTTGTAGACCATTTTGATTCAAGGCAGTCAATAGACAACGCATGGATCACGGACTTTGAAGGAAAGTCTGTGACTCAGCAAGAAGAAATCATTCAAGAAGCTGTTCAAGAGTGGGTGAGCAAAGAAGCGATTCAAAGTCCAGATTTAGTTTTGGGACACCTAGCAAAAGTCTTTACAGTTCCTAATTCTTCTCAATTGATCCAATCCGCAAAAAAAACAGAGAAGGTTGCTGAGTATTTTCTAGAAAAGACTCATGCTGATACTGCTATTTCATACATAAAGCTCCCTTTGGCTTTTGTCACAGTGATTGGGACAAAAGTCGGGCAGTATCTTCCAACCATTGTTATCGTTCCTTTTTCTCTGTTTTTTAAATGTGTGTCTCTTGTCGCACTTTGGTGGCCATTTAGAGTAGGGACAGAAATGATTCTCCCCAAAAAAGCTGAACTTCAGTTTGCAGAAGGAGTCGTCTTGGGTGGTTTTCATCGCATCATTTCCTTGATCGAAATCCTTTTTGCAACATTCGGAATCGCGGAATTACTTTCTCCAGCTGATACCAAGTATGATGAGGAATCGAAGGGCTACAAAATGATGTCTCTTTTTCAATTTTTTATCGCATTGCCTGCGACGCTTCTCTCGATTTTTGAGCTTGATGCTGAGTTAGGAAAACGTTTTGGTTACGTCATCGTTTCGATTCTAATACTGAGTGTGATCTATCCTTTGATCAAGCCGGCACCTTCAACACTCCCAAGAGGTAAGAACTTAAGTGAAAAGGTCCGTTTGGGACTAGATGTGAAAGAGGGCAGGAGAGATTACATAGAAAGGATTGTAGGAGCGCTAGAATCAGGCAAAAAGGTCTTGCTAGTTGGAAAATCGGGCATTGGAAAGACTGAGACAGTTTTGGCAGTTTCTGAAGCTGTGACTCGTGGAAAAATAGAGAGTCTGAAAGGAAAAGAAGTTTTTTACTTTAATACGGCTGACCTTGTTGATAACGGCTTTATGGGTAATGGAGAAATGTTGCGGCAGGTCATCAAAAAAATGGGACGAAACAAAAACGATGTGATTGTGGTTTTTGATGAATTGCAGGAAGCGTGTAAACCCGGAAAGCGGGAACTTCTAGCGCAGCAGCTTAAAACATTGCTCGATAAGGGCTGTGATAGTTTCCCATTCTTTATTGGAATCACAACAGATGAAGAGTATGAGCGAGATGTGATGGAACAAGGCGCTTTCTCAAGACGTTTTGAAACGATTTTCATCGAAAAGCCAGACCTGCCAGAGATGATTAAAATCCTATCAGACTCCATTCTGGAGGATGCGCCTGACGTCTTTTTAGAAGATCATGAAACGACATTGCAATACATTGCTCAGCAAGCTCGCGAAAAAATCCCTGAGTTGGGCCAAATCACGAATGCAGTCGATCCTGCTTTAGAGGTTTTGCGCGAATGCATTAAAAGAACATCAGAATCACAGCGCTCGGTGAATGAGGAAGTTCTCCAGGCCACTCGTGAAATGAGACTGCAACTTTCTCAGGGCGCTTTGGCTGATCCAGATACATTGGACCAAGTTGCAGAGAAGTCTTCGCGGTTGAAAGAGCAATTTGAAGCAGCTTCTACGAAAGCCCAAAGTCGTCAAAATGAACTGACGCAGTTTTTTGAGATGAGAAAACAGCTTTTGGAAATTAAGCAAATGATCATGAAAATGGGATTGAAGGTTGCAGAGTTTGATGAAAAGCAACTTTCTCAAGATGAGCAGCAAATTCTAGCAAAATATGTTCTTCTAGGACGTTTTTTAGCTCCTCAGATGAAAAGACATCTCGTATTAAAAGCAAAGCAACTCGAGCTTAAAACTGTGATTGACACTGAGCTTGTAGATGACGTTATTCAGGAAATTGCTGCTAAACGCATTCAAGAAGCTGATGTGATGAAAAAAGCAAAAGATGCTCCAGCCAAAAGAAGGGAAGTTGAAGAATCCCCAAAAAGTGATGAGCGTCCGGTAGATCCTCCTAAAAAAGTGTTTCGGTTGCGCTGGCCTTGGACTTATGCTTAATCAGGGAGGGTGAGGATTTCGTACCCCTCATCGGTGATGAGAATGGTGTGTTCCCACTGAGCGCTCGGTTTGCTATCAAGCGTGCGGGCTGTCCAGCCGTCTGATGGATCAATTTCTCCTGAGCGGACTCCGGCGTTGATCATGGGCTCAATAGTAAATGTCATCCCTGCTGCTAGAGGGATGTCAATGCGGTTATAATGGTGGGGGATTTGGGGAGCTTCGTGAAAGCCGACTCCAACCCCATGTCCGACAAACTGGTTGACGACTGAGCAGTTTTGGCCTGAGGCGTAGTCTTCAATGGCTTGGCCGATATCTGAAACGGGAATGCCTGGCTTGAGGATTTTGATTGAGCGCATGAGACATTCGTAAGAAACATCCACGACGAGCTGTTTTTCTTCTGAGACTTCACCGATGCAGACCATGGCGCTTGTATCTCCATAGAAACCGTCTAGAATACAGGTGATATCGATGTTCATGATATCTCCATCTTCCAAAGGACGATCGTCGGGAATACCGTGGCAGATGACTTCATTAAGCGAGGTGCAAATGGCTTTGGGGAAAGGGGGATCTCCGTATCCGAGCGGGGCAGGTTTGGCGCCTGCTTTTTTGTGCTCTTCTACGACAAAGTCATTGAGTTCATTTGTTGTGACACCAGCTTTTGCAAGAGCGCAGGTCTTTTTGAGCATGTTGGCGGCTAAGTGGCAAGAGCGGCGGATTCCTTCGATTTGCTCTGGTGTTTTGAGCATGATTTGGTATTTACTAAAGTACTCTTTTTGAAATGTGTCAAAATTTCTTGGGGCTTCAATTGGGGCGTGGCATTTTTTCCATTTCTTTCCACTTCCACACCAGCACGGATCATTTCTTGAAATCATGTTTAACCTCTTTCGAAGCATTATACATAAAACACCTTTTTTAGGAGGAGTCCATGTGCAGGTGCAGTCATTCCAGCTAGAGTGCGGTCTTTTGTTGCGATGAGTTTTTCTGCATCCTCTAATGAGAGTTTTCCAGCTCCAATGTAGACAAGAGTCCCAACTATATTGCGCGCCATTTTGTAGAGGAAGTTGTTGCCGTGTATCTCGAAACGGAGTTCATCTTCACTTGAAATGAGGTCGAGTCGGTAGAGTGTCCGTATGGTATCTTTTGGTTTGGGGTCAGCGGTATTTCCAAATACTTGGAAGTCATGCTCTCCAATAAAGAACTGCGTCGCTGCTTCCATTTTTTTTAGATCAAGAGGGAGGGGGTAATGCCAAGCAAAGAGGCGATCGAACGGAAGTTGGACATGGGAGCGGGTAAGGCGGTAGTGGTATTCTTTTCCTTTTGTCTCTAGCGTTGGATGAAAGTCTTCTGCTGCTTCTTCAATAGCGGCAATGCGAATGTCTTTTGGGAGCAGTTGATTCAGGCTTTTATGAAGTTGTTCTAAGTTGCGAGGCTTTTCTAAAAAAAAGTTCACGACCTGAGCTTCTGCATGCACTCCGGCATCGGTCCGGCTTGCTGCTTGCAGATTGACATCTTGTTGCAGAATCTTTTCGAGGACCTCTTTAAGGGTCCCTTCGATGGAGACTCCTACATTGGAGGCTTGCCAGCCCAAGTAAGCGCTGCCGTCATAAGAAATGATAAGCTTGATGTTCTTCTTTTCCATAGTGCGGAAAATGATAGCATAGAGGGATTAATGTTGCATTAACCTGAGTTCTGGGGATATTTTGCTTATTTCCGGGAGAGAGTTCTCTCAAATTCTCAGTTTTATTTGCCGAAGGGAAGGGCCAAATGGTCCTTTTCAAGGCAAAAAGACTGGGAAGAAAGAGAAAAATCCCTGAGAATGAGTGAAATAAACCCAGAATTCAGGTGATTAAGGGAGCGACCCCTTCAACAAACATTTGAACGGCTATGAGAGTTAGGAGGAGACCCATGAGGCGCTCACCAGCAGTGATCCCTCGCACGCCAAGGACTTTCTTGAGAAAGGGAGAGCCGATCAAAATGAGAAAGCTCACGATCCAAGCAGAGATGATTGAGCCCACCATTGTGAGGTGAGATTCTTGATTCGCATAGATCATGACAGCGGCTAAAACTGAGGGCCCCGCCACAAGTGGAACAGCTAAAGGCACAATAAACGGTTCACCGTGCTCAGAAGGGTAAAGACTAGAGCTACTTTGTCCATTGGGGAAAATCATCCGAATGGCAATGAGAAAGAGAATAAGTCCCCCCGAAATCATGATGGTTTCTTGAGTCACGTGGAGGAGTTTCAGGATGTAGTTTCCAAGAAAGCTAAAGAGAATGATGATGCCGAGGGCAATGAGCAGTTCGCGCAAAATGATTTTGCGTTGGCGCGCAGGATCGAGGTCTTTAAGGATGCTCACATATAGAGGAATATTGCCGATGGGATCCATTAGCAAAAAGAGGGAAAACCCAATTGAAAAAAGGGAAGACCACGAAAAATTCATCATGATCTTCCTTGTAGCATCTACGTAATCATTTGAAAAGTTTTTTCCCGTTTCAGCTTTTCTTCTAACATTTTCTGTTGTTTTACAGCCGGATCTGATGCTTTATCGATCATGAATTCTGACAAATCACTAGCAAGAGAGCCTGAGGAGAAACCTAAATAGACAAAGGAAAGTTTGGTCGAAGAGGTGAGAAGGAGCGCAAACCCCGTGATTGCTGCCCCAATATCTGAAAAAAGTTTGCCGATTTTTGCTGCAGAGAGTTTCCATTTTTCAGGGGTGACGGGTTGACTCTCAGAATTTTCATAGAGTTCTTTGAATTCCTTTCCTGTTTCATACAGGTTTTTGGCAGCCACAGTCGCGCCAACTCCATAGCCAACCCCATGGAAGATATTGACAGCTCGGTTTTTAAAAAGATTAAAATTGGCAAGAGCCCAAAAGACATCATCCACTTTTTTAACGAGAGGAAGAAGCACGCCAAATAAAGCTTTTTTTGCCAGTTCTTGGATAGTGGGAGTTTGTAATTCTCCCTTTTTCCAAGCGGTGATTTTCTTACGCGTATTCGATACCCCTTCGTGCATTTTAGGTACCGAATTCCCGATAGAAACAAGAGTGTTAAGAGCCCCAGCTTCCTTAAAGCCTTGTTCTGCAAGCCCGACCTTTTCTTGACTCGTTGGTGTCATTTTCGACATTTGAGTGACCCACTCCAGACCTAAATCGAGCGCTTTGCAAAAGGAAATGCCTTTTTCCTTTGCAAGGCTGGCCAATGAGTCAGTTTTATCAAGAATTTGCTCGGGAAGAGAAAAGTCGCTGAAAGGGGGGACCTTTACTGAAGCAAGTTCAACTAAGCCCATACTATTAAATTTTTATATTACTTCCTTTCTACTTCACGTCTATAATTATGCTAATTAAAATAGGTTAATCTTTCAATGTATAAAATCGTTTTTATTATGATTAAAATAGGTTGTATTTGATTTGTTGAATCTATTTTACAAAAAACCATGCTTTCTATAGCCTCTACGTGTTTTTAAATTGTTAGGTGATAGAATGTCCTCTGATCTAATTGTCGGAGAGGCTGCATGCGGAGAAGTATCAAGTCTTGTCTTTCATGATGAGAGAGGGTTTTTAGCAACAGTTCAAAAGAGTTCTGAGCTAGGCCGCTACTATTTTTGGTTTCTTTCTGATTGGCTGAGAGAGAAGCTTTCAACCCCGTTTGTGTGGGTCGGTCAGTACTTGAGGGATACGTACTATTTCCCTCTAACACATCCCGATGAAGGATACAAACACAACATGAAACATGCGGCGCATGTACGTGAACTCTTGACAGGAGATCAGCCAATCTCTAATTCGAGTGCATTTCCTCAAATGGACGAAATTCGACGAGCCTTTACGATTGAGAAAGTTCCTATCGAAATTAAAACTGAAAACCAGAGTGTGATCTTCAACCTGTATGACATCAAGTCAATACAGCAAGTCGATGGTAAGGGGATTCGTCTTTTTCTTTTTAGCTTGTATGATAACCAAGTTCAGAAGGACGGTGAAAAGGCTGAGTGGAAACCAGCAACGATTCATGAACTTGGGGTCGCGCCTATTTTGGTTTTAAAGGCTTTAAAAGAGCATGGAATCAGGATTGATTCACTCGATTTGTTTTCACTTGGAGCGATGGCATTTGAAGGTTTGCGTCACCTCAATGATGAAGAGCTTGATATCGTACCGAAGACAATGATTCTGGATCGGGCTATGTCATCCAGTTATAAAGTTGCCCAAAAGCAGTTTTCTTTTCTGTGGGCACCTATGATGTACGGAGCGGCCTCTTCCTGTAATTGGGCTGGAGATCCTGAAGGAGCTTGTTTAGATTTCTTTGAAAGATTTTCAAATGGATTGGACGGGCGAACTGTGATTCAAATTCAAGCGCGCACCGACTGTTATTTTTCTGGGGTGGGGGCTTATGACAAAGAATTTCTCAGCCGGCTAGAAAAATTAGGAATGCACACGCACTCGGGAATGTTTTATGCTCCCTGTTTTAAGGAAACGTCCCATCATGCACTTTCAAGGAGTCTTTTATTTCCTTGTGCTTCTCACAAAGAAGAAGAGAAAAAAGAAGAGTTTGCAGCGCTTTTTGATATGGAGTCAACGGAAGCTCTTTCAGACGCCTTGATGCGGGAAGTCTACTTAAATCCAGAGCGCTCCCATGGTTCATATCACCAAAGTTTGGTGGTTGGTGGCAATGCTGAAAACTTAGATATCTTGCTGCTTAGAGCTTACGCGACTCTACAATCTTTCCTAACTGCTGCTTCAGCTTGAAAGATATAAGGCCAATTCGCTATGTAGCCTTTTAGGGGGTAATCACAACCCCGGCTACAAGTATGGAAAACCTGAAATCACAACTCTTGAACTCTCCGGCAAGGTATCTTTGGGAGAGGATTGGCATCTTTTCCCACCATGGGATTGATCTACCTCTTTCTGCACTTAGAACGAAAAAAAGCTGCGGCATTGGAGAGTTCTTTGATCTGCTGCCAATCATCGATTGGTGCCATGAGCTTGAGCTCGATGTGTTAATGCTCCTTCCATTGAACGAATGCACCTCTGATCCTAGCCCGTACAATAGCATCTCGTCTCGAGCACTCCATCCGATTTACCTGTCTCTTGAAGAGCTTCCTTATCTCGAGAGCTATCCCAAGGTGAAAGAGAAACTCGCAGGATTTCGTTATCTGAATGAGACTCCTCGGATTCAGTACCACGAAGTTTTGCAAAAGAAGATGGTATGGCTGCGTGAGTATTTTGAGGCGGTGAAGGAAAGCTTTTTGGAAAATCCTGAGTTTGAGCAGTTCAAAGAGAGTCACCATTGGCTTGGACCTTATGCGCTTTTTAAGGTTTTGAAGCACAAAACGGATCAAGCTCATTGGTCAAATTGGCCTAAGGAGCTCCAATCGCCTTCAAAAAGCGAATATGATCAACTGGTCGACGAAAACCAAGATGACATCATCTTTCACATCGCCCTCCAATTTTTGTGTTATGAGCAAATGACTTGCGTCAAAAATTATGCCTTAGCCAAACGGGTGTTTTTGAAGGGAGACATTCCGATTCTCATCAATCCTGATAGCGTAGACGTTTGGGCAGAGCCTCACCTTTTTGATCTGACGCAAGCAGCTGGCGCTCCTCCTGATGCCTATAGCGCAGAAGGGCAGTATTGGGGTTGTCCGCTATTCAATTGGAATGCAATGAGAAAGTATGCGGAGAACTATCAGTGGTGGAAAGAGCGACTCGATTTTGCCGGTCATTTTTATGATATATTTCGCATTGATCATATCGTGGGTTTTTTCCGCATTTGGGGAATTCCTGAAAATCATGCGCCCAAGGCGGGAAGTTTTATTCCTGCGGATTCTTCCCAATGGATTCCACAGGGAAAAGAGATTCTCCAATTCCTTCACCACAACTCGAACATGTTACCGATAGGGGAAGATTTGGGAACAGTTCCTTCAGAGATTAAAACATGTCTTTCAGAGTTAGGGATTCCTGGAACAAAGATTATTCGTTGGGAGCGAAGAGAAGATGAGAGAGGATCGTTCATTCCCTACTCTGAGTATCCGCCTCTAAGCATGACATCTGTTTCCACGCATGATACGGAGCCACTAGCTCTTTGGTGGCAAGCTCTTCCCGAAGAAGCCAAAGCGTTTGCCGACTTCAAAGGGTGGACCTACTCCCCGAAGCTTAACTTTGATCAGCACCGAGAAATTTTGCGTGATAGTCATCAGACGCCTAGCTTGTTCCATATCAATCTCCTTCAAGATTATCTCAGCTTGTTTCCTGAACTCGTTTGGGAAAATCCCAAAGACGAACAAATCAACATCCCTGGGACTACATCTCCTTTTAATTGGACTTACCGTTTTCGCCCTTCCGTAGAAGAGATAGTGGGTCATGAAGGGCTGAAGAAAGAGATGAGAGCTCTCATTCAAGATTGAAGAATTTTTCGAGGTGATTTATACGCAGGATATGGACTCGGTTGAACATAAGCGCTTAAAAAATTCCTCAGGCCGTGAGAATCCCCCTTGGAGAAAATGGGGGCCGTATGTTGCTGAGCGATCATGGGCTACAGTCCGTGAGGATTACAGCTGGAATGGTGATGCCTGGGGCTTTTTCCCCTTCGAAGAGGCTCACAAGAAGGTGTATCGATGGGGCGAAGATGGGATTGCTGGCTGGTGCGACCGGTACCAAACACTTGCTTTTTCTCCTGCTTTTTGGAATGGCAACGATGCGATTTTGAAAGAGAGGTTATTTGGGCTTGCTGGTCCTGAAGGGAACCATGGAGAAGACGTCAAAGAGTATTACTACTATCTTGATGGGACGCCCACCCACTCTTACATGAAATACCTCTACAAATATCCCCACGCAGCCTTTCCCTATGATGAACTTAAAAAAGAGAACCGCGAAAGAGGTCCAAACCAAGATGAGTTTGAACTGGCCGATACAGGCGTCTTGGACAAGCAGAACTATTTTGACATTTTTATCGAATACGCCAAAGGGACTCCTGAAGATACCTGTATCAAGGTCGAGGCGATCAATCGGGGGAAAAAAACAGCGCCATTGCACATCATTCCGCAGCTTTGTTTCCGCAATCAATGGCGATGGGAAGAAGAGGAGATCCCCAAGCCTGTTCTTCAAAAGGGGGCACAAGGAAACTGCATTGTGGCAGACGATTCAGCAATGCCTTCTCCTTCATCTCTGACTTTTGATTATCACCTAGGTAAGCGGTATCTCTATGCTTCTGAAGGAGGAAAACCTCTCTTTACCGAAAATGAAAATCGTGCTCCTGACATGCCTTACAGCAAAGAAGGGTTTCATGAAACGATCGTTGAAGGCAAGGAAGCTGTCAACCCTGAAGAGAAGGGGACTAAAGGATGTTTCCATTATACCTTTGAGATTCCTGCAGGGAAGTCAGCAGTTGTCTACTTGCGTTTGACAGATCAAGAAATGGAAAATCCTCTAGAGGATGTAGAGGCAATCTTTGCTGAAAGGAAAAAAGAGGCCGATGAGTTTTACGAGCGTACCTTGCCTGAAGATGCGACAGACGAAGAGAAAATGATTGAGCGGCAGGCGCTTGCAGGGCTTCTTTGGAATAAGCAGATTTATATATTCGATGTGAATAAATGGCTGGATGGAGATAGTGCCTTTCATCCCGCTCCTGAAACCCGTTACAACTTGCGCAATTTACATTGGCGGCATTTAAATTCGATGCGTATCATTTCCATGCCCGACAAATGGGAATATCCCTGGTTTGCAGCATGGGACCTTGCCTTTCATTGCGTCTCATTTGCCTTAGTGGATATTGAATTTGCCAAAGAGCAACTTTGGCTTCTCCTGTTCGACCAATTTCAACATCCAAATGGAGCCATTCCAGCTTATGAATGGGAATTTTCTGATTTGAATCCCCCTATTCAAGCTTGGGCAACACTTCGCATTTTTCAGATGCAGCGTGACATGGAAGGAGAAGAGGATTTTGAGTTTCTCAAAAAATGCTATTTGAAACTACTGATGAATTTTTCATGGTGGACCAATCGCGTTGATAGCTCCGGCTTTAACGTGTTTGAGGGAGGATTTCTCGGGCTCGATAACATTACAATAGTTGACCGTTCTATCGAAGCTGAGGGGGGAGCCACTTTGCGTCAGTCGGATGGGACAGGGTGGATGGCATTTTTCACACTCAATCTCATGCGCATTTCTCTTGAACTAGCTAAAACTGATGATACCTATGAGTCAATGGCGACCAAGTTTTTTCAACATTTCATCTACATTGCTCACGCCATGAAAATACGTGACAATAAGGAATATGAGATGTGGAGCGAAAAGGATGGATTTTTCTATGATGTCCTTTGCTATCCTAATGGAACTTTTTCAAAGTTTCGAATCCGTTCCCTCGTTGGAATTATTCCTCTTTATGCAACGGAAGTAATCACTGAAGAAGACTTAAAGCAATTTCCCAAATTCAAGCAGAACTTTTTTTGGTTTTTGAAAAATCAGCATAAGCTCACAAAAGGGCATGTTCTCCATTTTGAAGATTCCAATCTATACTTTTTGACGCTTGTGGAACCTGAGCAACTCAAACGCGTTCTTCAGTATGTTTGGGATCCAGAAGAATTCCGCTCAGAGTATGGTCTCCGCAGTCTTTCGAAGTTTCATGAGAAGCATCCCTTTTTCTACAAAGACAAAAATATTGGCTATGAACCCGGCCACTCACTCGTGCAGCTGAAAGGGGGAAATTCAAATTGGCGTGGACCGATTTGGTTTCCGACAAGCTACATGCTCATCCAATCGCTTAAATCTTACGCTAAAGTTTTCAAAGACGAATTTAAGATTGGTGTGAAAGATGAAAAGCCTGTCAGTATCAATGAAATGGCAGATGGCTTTGCGGAAAAACTGGTTTCCATTTTTAAAAATGATTCAAACGGTGTTCGTCCGTATATGGGAGATAGTTTTCCCTATTCAACCGATCCCAATTTCAACTCTTATCTCTTCTTATGAGTTTTTCCATGCAGAAACAGGGCAGGGGCTTGGGGCATCGCACCAAACAGGATGGACCTCCTTAGTGGCTAATTTGATTCAAGAGCTACGAGACAAAAAGCCCAGGTCAAAAAATGGCTGACGTTGTGCGCAAAGCGCTCGAAACCCCACTAAAAAATCTTGTCGAAAAGAGCTCTGAAATTGACGTCTTAATCATTGGAAGTGGAGCAGCGGGAGTCACAGCAGCAGTTGCATTAGCTGAAAAGAAAAAGGGACTCAACATAGCTATTCTTGAAGCTGGCCCCTTAACAATTTTAGAACATGTGGGGTCTTCTTCTGTGCGACTCAATGCGCGCGCAGTGAATCAACTGCAAGATCAAATCATCTATAAAACGGTTTGGGGAGAAAATGAAGAAGCTCCCAATACAAATGGGTGGTCAGCTGTAGGGGGGCGTACACTTTTATGGGGCGGCTATATCCCTCGGTTTATCCCAGAAGATTTTCATAATTGGCCTTTTAGTTATGAAGACTTTGAGCCCTATTACAAACGGGCAGAGAGTCTTATCTGCGCTGCTCCAAGGGAAGGAGCTCCAGCGTTTGTTCGCACAAAAGGGCAAGACAAATTTGTTGCTGAGCTCAAAAAACACGGCTTCCCTGTGCAAGAGTCACCTCTAGCCATTGATTCTTCGTGTTCGGAAAATGGCAACCTTCCAGTCGGGTATGATAGCTCTATTGCACGTCTGATCCGCAGTGAAGATCTAGTCACCTTTGGAGAAAGACCTGGAATTTCTCTCACATCCGAAGTTGAAGTTGTGTCATTCGAGAAAAATGGAGACAGCATCTCCGCGGTTCATGTGGTCGATCGAAGAACAGACACTTCCTATACACTTTCTCCCAAGCAAGTTGTGATAGCTTGTGGCGGGACCCAATCTGCCAGACTTGTGATGGCTTCGAAGATCGAAGAGAATGATGATGTCCTGGGAAAGTACATCAACGATCATCTTTTTGCTCGTGGCTTTTTAAGACGTCGGACAGGGACTTGGGAAAATTTAATGCAGCTCTACTCACCTCCAACACCAGAGAAACTGTTTCACTGCCAACTTTGTGGGCCTCTCACGCAGGAAAAAGTGGAGTTTTTGCGAAATAATTGGACAGCTCTTCCCACAAAATGGCTCGAGTGGAACTCTCCAGGTGATTGCTTGGAGTATCAATTTTTTGGAATTGCCACGACAGATAAAGACAATCGTCTAGAACTTGTTGAAGATCAAGACTCAGCTTTTGGACGATTACCAAGCTGCAAAGTGATTTACAAAAGAAGTCAGCGAGATCTTGCAGTGCTTGATGAAATGAAAAAAACCATTGAGAAATTGAGTGCGGCAATTGATGCTGAGCTGATCAATTGGGAAGTCTTGCCTCCTGGGATTGCTTTGCATGATATTGGAGGTTTGCGCATGGGAAAAGACCCTGAAACAAGTATTGTGGACTCATCTGGTCGCTTTTGGCGTATCCAAAATCTCCATGTAGCTGATGCAAGCTCCTGGCCTTCGCAAGGAAGTGCTAATCCCTACTTGACCATTACGGCATGGGCCTTAAAGCTTGCTGATGAAATGAGGCTCTGAAATGACGGATGAGCTACGTCATGCTCTTGAATCACCCTTAAAAAATCTTGTCGAAAAGAGCTCCGAAATAGACGTCTTAATCATTGGAAGTGGGACAGCTGGTGTCACCACAGCGCTTGCTTTAGCGGAAAAAAAATTGGGCCTCAAAATTGCGATTCTTGAAGCTGGACCTTTAACGCTTTTAAGCCATGTGGCTTCATCACCTCTGAAACTCAATGAGCGAGCAGTCAGCCGTCTTCAAGATCAAATCACTTACAAAACAACATGGTGCGAACAAGAGCAGAATCTTGAGCCAAATACAACAGGTTGGGCAACTGTTGGCGGACGCACATTGCTTTGGCGCGGCAATGTTCCACGATTTCGCCCCGAAGATTTTCATGATTGGCCTTTTACCTATGAACAGTTTGAGCCTTACTATAGCCGTGCTGAAAAGCTTCTCTCTGCGGGGTCATTTGTTCATTCACAGGGGCAAGATAAACTGATTCAAGATCTGAAAGAAGAGGGTTTTAACTTTCGGGCATCTTCAGTTGCCATTGATTCTTCGTGTTCGGAAAATGGCATTCTTCCTGTTGGTTTCAATAGTTCTATTGCGCGCCTTGTTCGAAGTGATCACCTTGTGACGTTTGGAGAAAGTCCTGGGATTTCACTGACATCGGAAGTCGAGGTCAGATCACTTGAGAAAAACGGGAAGCGTATTGAAGCCGTGCATGTGGAGGATCAAAGGACTCAGACATCGTATGTCCTTTCTCCCAAAAACATCGTCGTTGCTGCAGGTGGGATCCAATCCGTCAGGCTTGTCATGGCTTCAAAGATTGAAGAAAACAAAGACGTTTTAGGTTGCTATATCAATGATCATCTCTTTGCGCATACGTTTTTCAAGAAACACTCAGGAGTTTGGGAGGATAAGTTTCACCTTTACTCAGCACCAACTGCGCAAAATCCATTTCATTTTCAGCTTTGTGGTCCTTTGACGCGAGAAAAAATGGAGTTTCATCAAAGTAACCTTGCGACTTTGCCCACAAGGTGGGTGGGCTGGAATGAACCCGGAAATTATTTAGAGTGTGAGATTTTTGGAAGGTCAAGCTCTGATCGAAACAAACGTCTTGTTTTGATTGAAGATGGCACGCGTTTACCAAGTTGCAAAGTGATTCACCCTAAAAGCCAGGAAGATCTTGCTGTACTTGCAGCTATGAAAAATGGTACCAAGAAGTTAGCTGCGGCGATGGACTCTGAGCTACTCGATTGGACAATTTTGTCTGTAGGGATTCCCATGCATGACTCTGGAGGCTTGCGGATGGGAACAGATCCAGAAACAAGTATTGTCAATCCTTCTGGCAAGTTTTGGCGCATCGACAACTTGTCGGTGGCTGATGCAAGCACGTGGCCTTCGCAAGGAAGTGCCAACCCTTACTTGACCATTACTGCATGGGCTTTGAAACAAGCAGATGAGTTAGAGTTAAAATGAGCAAAATGCACATTTACAAAAACATCATTAATGTTAATTTTGGCATCCTAGGAGTTGAGTTTTGCTGGGCTCTTCTCATACCGAATTGTAGTGCCATTCTCCTCTACCTTGGAGCATCGGCTTCGATGCTTGCATACCTGTGGCTTCTTCCTCCATTTGTAGGGCTCGTGATCAACCCATTGGTCGGACATCTAAGTGATCTCACGACGACCCGTTTTGGGCGAAGACGTCCATACATATTTGGAGGAATTTTTGCGGTTTGCATCTTTTGTACAGCGATTCCTTATGCCACATCATTATGGTTGGGGACCATCTTACTTGCTCTTCTCATGGCTGTTTTGAATTTCGCTCAAAATCCTCTGCGCGCTTTAACCGCTGATATCATTCCCAAACACCACCTCACAGTAGGATTTTCTGTTCAAATGATTTTCTTCGGCTTGGGGGCGGTCTTTGGAGCTGCCATGCCGTGGTTGTTTGGAGATATTAGTTTTAAATTTACAGGAACACACCAACCCTCTTTTTTGACTTTAGCCTTTTTTGTCGGAGGGGTGTTGACCTTACTGACAGGACTTTGGACCTGCTTTTTTGTGAAAGAAAAGCCATGTGAAAACAACCAAGATGAAAAGCCAGGTCTAAAAGAACTCTTTCGAGTGCTTTTTAAAATGCCGCCCATTTTGAGGCAGATATCGCTTGTTCAATTTCTCATGTGGGTCGGCTTTTTCATTATGTTTGCTTATTACAACGTGAGTATTGCTCAAACCCTGTTTGGTCTTCCTCCAGGAGCAAAAGTGATGGGGAATCCGATCTATTCGGAGATTGTGAAGAAAGCGACCGTTTTCAACAGCCTTTGCTTTATCTTTTTTCAGGCTAGCAGCTTTGGAGTTGCTTTTCTAATACCTGTGATCACAACTTGGATTCCTCGGAAAATTGTGGCGACTATTGCTCTTATTTTGGGAGGGCTTGGACTCTTGTCGATCCCACTGAAACCCGAGATCAATTACTTCACAGCAGCCATTACACTCGGAATTGCTTGGGGGTGTTCGACTTCGGTTCATTTGGCCATGATCGCTTCCAATCTTGCAAAGGAAAGGATGGGGCTGTATAACGGTCTTTTTCTCATCGCAAACTGTTTGTCTCAAATCGTCACAGGTTTGATTGCTGGTCCGGTCATCAAGTATGTTTTTCATAACCACGTGTTTCAAATCGTTGCCTATAGTGGCCTCTTTTTTCTGGTTGCAGCTTTTTGCAACCAGTTCATTCGTGATTTAGGAGAAGTGAGAGAAGAATGCGAAAAACCTTAAAGACATTTCAACTCGTCATGATCAATGTCATTGCCGTTGATAGCATTCGAACGCTACCGTTTTCAGCAGAGCTTGGTTTTTCTCTCGTTTTTTTCTATTTTCTTGCCGGAATCTTCTTTTTTATCCCCAGTGGACTCGTTGCAGCAGAATTAGGAACGGGGTGGCCCAATACCGGAGGAATCTACGTTTGGGTACGTGAAGCGTTCGGAAAAAAGGCCAGCATGTGTGTGATTTGGCTCAATTGGATCTATAATGTTGTATGGTACCCGACAATCATGGCTTTGATAGCAGGTGTTTTCACCTACTTTTTCAACCCTGATCTCGCAACAAATCGACTCTACATGGTGCTCATGATATTAGGTCTGTTTTGGAGCGCGACTATCGTCAACCTTTTTGGCATGAGAGTCTCTTCAATCATCAGCACAGTTGGAGCAATTGTTGGAACGCTCCTTCCCATGGTTTTGATCATCATTTTAGGAGTAGTTTGGTTGGGCAAACGCGAGCCAAGTCAAATTGCCTTCACGTGGGATGCTCTTGTTCCTGACATCACTCAAAGTGGTAACTTAGCGTTTTTTAGTTCCGTTTTATTTGGCTTGCTGGGACTCGAGATGTCGGCGACCCATGCTGCAGAAGTGCGCAGCCCAAAAAAAGACTATCCCCGGTCTGTTTTCATTTCTATTGCTATCATTTTAGCCACCATCGTCTTTTCATCTCTTGCTATTGCCATTGTCATTCCCCATCAAAAACTCAGCCTTGTCACAGGGATCCTCCAAGCCTTTTTCGTCTTTTTTCAAGACTATCATATTCCCTACATGGCACCGATCATTGCTGCAGCTGTGATCATTGGGGGGTTGAGCGGTGTCTCGGCTTGGATCATTGGTCCTACTAAGGGGATGATGGTTGCAGCAGAGGATGGTAGCTTGCCCTCGTTCATGCGGTATCGTAATCGAAAAGGAGTGCCTTCCAACATCCTCATTTTGCAAGGTGTGATCGTTTCGATCTTGTGTCTTGCCTTTGTTCTCATGCCTACAGTGAATAGCTCTTTTTGGCTCCTGTCTCAAATCACAGCTGAGCTCGCCCTCCTTGTTTACATTGGTCTGTTTGCGGCGGGCATTCGACTGAGATACAAGCAGGGGCATGTACAGCGAGCATTTGCAATTCCTGGGGGCAAGACGTTTGGGATGTGGCTTGTGGGGATGTGTGGGATCCTTGCCTGCCTCATTGCCTTTGGCTTAGGATTTATTCCTCCAGGGCAAGTGGGCATTACTAATGTTTTTGTGTATGAACTTCTCTTGATCGGAGGCATTGTCATCGTCTCTCTGATGCCACTACTATTTAGAAAAAAAGATGTATGATCTCTGTGGTGAAACTTGATAGAGATGTTTTGTCTTAAGTGTTCTCAGTGGTCATTAGACGGGGATCATGACAGTGGGCTTTTCTCTCACAATGACATCGAGCTCTTCCATTTTCTTAGTTTTTTGATCTTGCGATAGCTCAAGCAGCGAGCCAATGTAGGACGTTGTCATGAAAGCGAGTTCTGCAACAGGAGAGAGTTGATAAAGAAAGTAAATCGCGCCAAGCTTTGCAAGGGCGCTTACTCCATCGGTTGCTCCTGAGATGAGCGTTCCGTAACCTCTTTCGGTTGCATGAGTGTTTTTGGCCTCTCCAATTTTTTGGATCCCTCTGAAAGCTTTTTTTGCAGCAGCATAAAGTTTTGCCGTCGGGACAATCATATCCCATATGGGGACATTTCCTGGAGGCTTTTCAGAACTTTTTAAAAAGGAAAAGTACTCAAGGTAAGAATCGGCAATCAAGATTGTACGAACGACAGTTTGAACGAATAAAGAAGATGAAAACGAGTCCCAGAGGGAGGAAATACCTGTTTGAACTTTCTGGATTTCTTTTTCTTTAAACGGAGACTTACTCGAATCTCCTCGAATCCATTCACCGACGTCCGTTCCTTTTCCCATGTGAGAAAGAGCATCTGTTGCAAGACCAACCCCTTCAAGCCCTGTGTAGTGCTGAGTCGCAAGGATGAGCCCTTTGGCAGGTTTTACCAAGTGGGTTCCAGGGATAGAAGTGTCCTCTTTATCTGGAGTCAAAGCCGAGTTAGGAGGCACTCTGGGATAAGAAAATTCTTGAATAGCAGTCATCATTTTACCTTTGCGATCTTATTATAAGATCTGTCTTTATTAATTACAATTGAGAGAATCTTTTTTAATTATATTAACCACGCTTTTTAAATTGTTTTTGTTTGTATTAGTTATAAATAAAATAAAGTCTTTGTTCTTATTAAATGCCGCTCGGGTCCAATTCGCCGATCCTAACACCAGGGTCGATTCATCGATAAGTGCCCACTTGTGGTGGAAAAGAGGCATCCCTTGGAAGGTATGGACAGGCACGCCTGCAGCCTGCAGGGCCTCAGCAACTTTTTTAGACGCCCCTCTCACCCCCATTTGATCGAGCGAGACCTCTACCTTAATTCCCTGCTGGTGAAGCTCAATGAGCTTGCTCACGATCTGGGGATGGGTAAATGTAAACATGGCAATGTGAATCTTTTTTTTAGCTTGGTCTAGGACCTCAAGTAGATGGGGAAGTGCCTTAGGGTCAGGCAACAGGTAAAATGTCAGCTCTGAGTTTCCAACAGCGCCTTGAAAAAAGGAAGGGGAGACTAGGGCCTTGGAAAACTCGGGAGCATAAAAGCCAGCCAGCAAGTTTTCATGCATCATCAGTGAGGAAGAGGTGAGGTTTGCCGTTCCCAAAAACGCCACCTTTTCATCAATGACGATCCACTTAGCATGCATCAGTCCCCGTCCCTTTTCAGGATGTAGATGAAGATGAGAAAGAGTCTCAAGTTTAGGAGTGTTTTTCTGGTGATAAGTCACGTGAACGTCTAACCCTTCTTTAGCTTTTTCCATTAAGATTGAAAGCACATGCGGATCTGTCAGAGCGTATGTATAGATGTGAATCGAACTTTTAGCGCTTTTAAGAGCTTTTAAGACAACGAGGCGCAAGTCTTGTTGCAAATGTGTTGAATAAAAGCGTACCGGTGTCTTTCCCGTGGGAAGGGGAAAATACGTGGCATAAAAGACTAAAGCAGCTGCTCCAACAGCGAGGAGAAAAAACCTAGATTTTTTCGCCCTGAGCGCGGAGCTGCTTAACAATCGGTCCCAACCCTTTCTTATCAATGTTGCGCATCGCGCTTGTTGAAAGGCGGAGAGTGATGAAGCGATTTTCTTCAGCAAACCAGAAACGTTTTTTTACGAGGTTTGGAAGGAAGCGGCGTTTAACCGTTCCAGTGACGTTTAAACCGATTCCCTTTTTCTTTTTCGCAATCCCGCGAATCGAATAGCTTTTTCCGCGTCGTGGTCGTTTTCCTGTGACCTGGCACTTCTTAGACATGTTTCACTACCTGAAATCATTTTTTGAAACACTAAGTTTACCACTTTTTAGAATTTCCCTCAAGTCGGCTTGATTAAATCCGTGAAGGTGTGTAAAAAGAAAAATTTTAATGCGAATGATAACCGCGGATGCAGAGATGGACTTTCAACTGTTTTCAGGCTCTCAAAGCCAAATTTACCGCATACTTGATGAGAGTAGGGGTAAATTTGGCTTTGAGAGCCTGGGAAAAGGAAAAGTTTCAGATGTGCGTTCGTAGGTTGTCATTTGGGTTTATTTACGGGTTATGGTGATGGCCGCAGCTGAAGAACTTTATGCAGATTTAGTCGTGATAGGATCAGGTCCTGCTGGTCAAAAGGCGGCTATTCAGGCGGCTAAGTTGGGCAAATCTGTCATCATTATCGAAAAAGATAAAAATCCTGGCGGAGCCTGTTTGCATTCGGGAACGATTCCCTCAAAGTCCCTTCGTGAAGCGATCTTGAATTTAACCGACTTTTATACCAAAAGTTTCTATGGGCAAAAAGAGGTTCTTCAGCAGGAAATCTCGATCAATGAACTGAACTTTTGCCTCAATCAAGTCCTTGAGCAGCAGATTGGGAATTTAGAGCGCCAATTTGAAAAAAATAAGATCCAACTCGTGCGGGGGTTGGCGCATTTTGAAAATCACCATCAGATTGCAGTTCTAACTGAGCAAAATCAACTGACGCATTTGATTAGTGGGGAGCGGATCATCATTGCCACGGGATCAAAACCGCGCAATCCCAACAATATTCCGTTCGATAAAGAAGTCGTCCTCGATTCGACGAGACTTCTTTCGATTGATCATCTGCCAAAAGATATGATTGTGCTTGGAGGAGGAATCATTGGTTCGGAATATGCGAGCTTTTTTGCTGCGCTCGGGACACAAGTGACAGTTGTGGACAAGCGAGATCAAATGTTACCACTACTTGATAAAGAAATCGGGATGCATTTGCAAACGGCACTTGGAAAAATTGGATTGAAGTTTGTTGGGGATAAAGAAGTCGATGAAGTGGTGCGTCATAAAGGTCGCGTTGAAGTGAAGTTTACCGATGGCACATCAATGGAATCGGAAATGCTACTTTATGCCCTGGGAAGAACGGCAAACGTCGATCACTTGCATATTGAAAATGCGGGCATCACTGTTGATAGTAAGGGGTACATTCCGATTAACGCACTTTTTCAAACGATTGTTCCTAACATTTATGCAGTGGGAGATGTGATAGGTGGTCCTTGTTTAGCTTCAACAAGTATGGAACAAGGACGATTGGCGGCGCGTCATGCTTTTGGGGCGGAAACGCATCACTTTCCAACTTTTTATCCGATTGGAATTTACACCATTCCTGAAATTTCTTCGTGCGGTTACACAGAAGAGCAGTTAAAAAATTTAGGCTTTCGTTACGAGGTAGGACGGGCATATTATTACGAAATTGCGAAGAATAATATTGCCGGAAATGACCCAGGAATGTTTAAAATTGTGTTTCACAAGGACACATTAGAAATCCTCGGGATTCACATCATCGGACGTGAAGCAACAGAGGTGATTCATATTGGTCAAGTCGCGATGACTTTTAACGCCAGAATCGATTATTTTATCGATCAAGTGTTCAACTATCCGACCTACGCTGAAGGGTACCGGATAGCAGCATTAAATGGATTTAACAAGGTCAAACACAAGAGGTAACTGAATGGCAATTTACGATATCTTTGAGCATGTTGAAAGATGTGTGGGGCAAGATGAAAACAACTCCTCTCATATCGAGCTCAATCGTCGTTACTCCAATCTCACTTTAGGTGCGGAGATGCCACAGGAAGATCCTGAAACCAAAAGTCGCTTTTTTTCCGCGTTAGCTGCCCGTTTATTCTTTTTTATGTTGCTTCTTGCAGATGTAGCGTGGTGCGTTTATGCCACGGCGCTTTTTGGGATTTCACTGGGATTAAATCTACTGACAGGGTTTCGTCTAAATGCACTAAGACGGTTTCACCGTCGTCGGTATTTGAATTTTAAACGGTGCTTTGTTTGTGGCATTTCACTTGTTGTTGCACTCTTTAGTCCTGCTCTTGGGACCATGTTTGCCTGCACCTACTTTCTCATGTATGACAAGAAGGGGATCGAAGAGGTCGTCCCCTCAGTTCTTCAAGACCAATTTCGCGAGTTTTTTACGCACTAATTGCTGTAAAAGTTAGAGCATTGCTTGTCTTATCGTAGTCAACTTGGACCACATCTCCTTCATGGACTCTTTCATGAAGAATTTCCTGGGACAAGCCGCCTAAAACATGCTTTTCTATTTTGTCGATAAGTGGGCGCACGCCGTATTCAATGCTTGAACCGCTCTGCGTGAGCTCTTTGACAACTTTGTCCGACCATTTGAGTTCGATGCCATGTGTGTGCCAGAGTTGTTCTTGTTGTTTATTCAAGACATTGCGTGCGATCTTTTGGAGGTCCTGGTCACGCGTGATAGGGTCGAAGGTGACAATTTTCAAGCGACCGATGAGTTCGGGTGAAAAGTGTTCAGAATTTTTCAAAGCCTGGCGAATGATCGCATCTTCTGAAGGGCGACCATGTTTCCATAATTTGAAACGCAGGTGCCAATTTAGAGGGTTCAATAAGGAATAAGTCTCATGACTGGCAGCAATCGCTCGTGAACCGAGATTTGTCGTCATGAGGAAGACGGCTTGGGAGCAGTCCACAATGTTTCCTTGTCCATCTGTGAGGCGACCATCACTAAAGACTTGCAGGAAGGCTGTTAAGACATCAGGAGAGGCTTTTTCGACTTCATCAATCAAAATGACTTGGTAAGGGTTCTCTTTGAGGGCTTCTGTGAGTTGTCCTCCTTTATCGAATCCAACATATCCTGGAGGCGCTCCGATGAGTCGAGATTTGTTTTCTTTTGCTTGGTACTCGGACATGTCAAGGCGAGTCATGTTGCGCTCATCCCCAAAGAGTTGTCGCGCGATCGCTTTGGCCATTTCGGTTTTTCCTGTCCCTGAAGTTCCTGCGCAGAGGAAAACACCACGTGGTTTAGATTCGTCACGTAAGCCAAGGCGGGCTGCTTTGAGTGTTTCTGCAATGGCTTGTACGGCTTTATTTTGGCCGATCACTTGCTGGCCAAGAGCTTCGTCTAACTTGCGTAGTTTTTCTGCATCAGCTCCACGTACCCGGTCGAGTGGGATGCCCGAGCGCCCTGAAACAACTGCAGCAACAAGCTCGCGGTCGACTTCGAATTTAATGTTTGAGTCTTTCGCTTCTTGCTCAAGTTCTTTTAGTTCTTTTTCAAGTTGAGCGACGAGCGGCTGGGTCATCGCGCTTAAGCTTGTATCTAAAGATTCAAGATAAGCTATCTCTGCTTTGATTTCGTGAAAGAGTGTTTTTTCTTGGAGTTCAAGAGCATCTGATTCTTTGAGCTTCTTTATTTTTGCTTCAACTTCTTGGAGTTCTTCATCAATCCGTTCTAATCGTTTTTTTGAAGCGTTACCGTTTTTGAGGCGGTAGACGTCTCGGTCAAAAAGTAAGTCTTGTTTTTTCTTTTCTGCTTCTTGCGTTGCAATGGATCCCTTTGTTTCTTGTTCTTTTAACAAGGTAGCTGCTGCATCCAAGATTTCATAGGAAGTTTGTGGGATCGACGATTCAGGAATGTAACGTGTCATATGAATAGCTGCTTGAATGGCAGAGGACGTGTATGAGACGTCGTGTTGCGCTTCGAGCTCACCTTTCATTGTATGTAGAAGAGGGGTCGCTTCTTTTTCTGTGGGTTTGGAAACGTCAAGGGTTGAGAATTCTGTTTGAATCACGTGATTTTTAGCAAAGTGACGCTTATAAATCGCAGGTGTCATCGAAAAAACGACCCGCCCTGTCTTGGCCAGTTCGGTAAGTTTGCTACTGAGAGTCGAAGTTGGGGTGACTTTGTCAAAGATCTCAAAGTTTTGAATGTACAAAACAAGGTCGGAGTTTTCCTTAAGGGCGTTAGAATAGATGTCGGCATAGGTTAAAAGGTCTTTTGTTGCCAATTTCCCAAGGTCGATATCTACAACCTGTTTTTGTTTTAATTTCTCTGGAACTTTACCTTGAAGAATTTCTCGAGAGAGCGCTGTCATGAGGCTCTTCCGCTCGACTTCACTTTCGCCTAAAATGAGGGGGCAATTGCGCATGCTTTGCCCAAAAATGCGCATTGTTTGGTACAGAGGATCTCCTTTGCGTGAAAACTTTTGCAATGTTTCAGTGGTTGCTGCTTTGCAAAGATTGTCTCCAAGCACAACAGACTTGCCTGAGACCATAACCGGTTTCTCAGCCCAATCTGGTAGTGGGAGGGCTTCAACAGTTGGTTTGGGGCGGTAGCTTGACCATGGAGTTTTTGGTTGAATCCCTTGTTGAAGAAGGAAAAGCACCAGTTTAGGACGATTTTGCTCAAGGGCTGTATCGAGCAAAAGTTCGAACCCTTTGTGCTTGAAGTCTGCAGTGATTCCTTTTTCAAAAAGAGCCTGAATAATATTGAGGTCTTGAGAAGAATATCCTTTTGCTTTTTCTCCTTTGGCTGCGTAGACTTCGAGAAGGGTTTTACCTCCGTTATTTTTCTGGGATACATCGGCGCCCCGCTCGGTCATGATGTAAGCAGCTGTTGCATTGCCTTCATTGATCGCAGATTTAAACAGGTCGTTTTCTTTTCCTTGAGATAAAAACGAAAGGGCTAGGTAGGTGAAGATGTTCACAACTGGGCACAGGAGAAGCGCAATTGGAATGATTTGGATAGCGCCGAGAATATCCCCGGCTCCACCTTGGGTGAAATAATGATTCGCCCAAGAGCTGTACCACTTGACATCTCGATTGATTTCTTCCGTATAGGACCCTGCAAAAATCCATTGAACTTTTCCTAAAGGAGACGTAGCAGTTGCCATAAACTCAATCCCTAATTTTAAATTTTTTCTTGATTTATGGGCAAGATTATGAACTAGTTAGGGATTGAGTTCAATAAAAACCATTTTTTATGATGGTTTAATTAATGTTTCGCTTTGTTCAATTTTTTTTGACCTCAAAAACAATTTTATTATTTTTTTCGTCAAAAATGAGCTCAACTTTGTCATCATTTTTTATCTCTCCTTTTAAGATGGCTTGAGAGAGCTGATTAACAACCGTTTGCTCAATGATCCGCTTCAGGGGACGCGCTCCAAAATAAGGGTCATATCCTTCCTTAGCCAAGTAGGCAAGAATCTGAGCTGACCAGTCGAGTGCAATATCCCGCTCGTCTAGTCTTTTTTTCACTCGCTCCAATTGGATTAAAACAATTTTTTCCATGTCTTTTTCCTGGAGGGGGAGGAAGGGGAGAATCTCATCTAAGCGGTTGATGAATTCAGGGCGGAAGTGGCTTTTGATGACTGGATCGACAATTTGGAGGACCGCCTCTTTCGACAAGTCACTTCCTTGGCGCTGGATGTAATCAAGCAATTGTTCAGAGCCCAAATTGGATGTCATAATAAAGAGAGCATGGCGGCAATTGACAACCCGTCCCTTACTGTCTGTGATCCGTCCGTCATCGAACATTTGCAGTAAGATGTTGAAGACATCGTGGTGGGCTTTTTCAATTTCGTCAAAGAGAACAACGCTATAAGGGCGGCGGCGGAGAGCTTCTGTCAATTGTCCGCCCTCATCGTAGCCAACATATCCTGGAGGAGAACCGATCAGTTTGGAAACCGAATGTTTTTCCATATATTCGGACATGTCCAAACGGGTGATTGCTTCTTCTTGGTTGAAGAGTTCTTCAGCTAAGGTTTTGGCAAGCTCTGTTTTTCCCACACCTGTAGGGCCAACAAAAAGAAAGGCTCCGAGGGGACGGTTGGGATCACTGAGACCGGCTCGCGAGCGACGAATTGCTTCGCTGACAGCTTCAACGGCAAAGTGTTGTCCGACGACCCGTTTTTCTAAGGTCGATTCGAGAGTCAGAAGGCGGTCGGCTTCTCCTTCAAGCATTTTATGTACGGGAATCCCCGTCCACTTGGCGACGATTTGAGCGATGAGTTTTTCATCGACTTCTTCTTGGAGGAGGCGGTTGGGTTTGTTTTCTAAGCTTTCTTCTTTTTCTTTGATTTCCTTTTCAAGAGCTGGTCTTTCGTTGTAACGAATTTCTGCGACGCGGTTGTAGTCGGAAGTCCGCTCTGCTTCTTCTTCTAGAAAGCGGAGATTTTCAAGTTCTCCTTTTTTCTCTTTTAATTCCTCGATGAGTTTTTTTTCTTGATTCCATTGCTCACGCAGCACGTTGAGCTCTTCTTTGATTTTAGCAATTTGCTCTTCGAGCTTTTTGCCTTCACCTTTGGCGGCAGGAGTGTCTTCGCGTTTGAGAGCTTCTTGCTTCACGATCAAAGTTCCAAGTTCTCTTTCTTTAGTATCAATGGGGAGAGGGCGGCTTCCAATTTGCATCCGAATCAAACTCGCCGCTTCATCGATTAAATCGATGGCCTTGTCGGGGAGCTGACGGTCGCTGATGTAGCGGTGAGAAAGAAAGACGGCAGCGTGCAGAGCGCCTTCGGTGATACGGACACCGTGATAGTTTTCGTAACGCTCTTTCAGCCCACGCAAAATGGCAATAGCATCTTCTAAGGAAGGTTCTTCAACTAAGACAGGTTGAAAACGACGCTCGAGAGCTGCATCCTTTTCGATGTATTTTTGGTACTCATTCAGGGTTGTCGCTCCAATACAGTGAAGCGTTCCGCGCGCAAGCGCAGGTTTCAAGAGATTCGCTGCGTCCATCGCTCCTTCTGATGCTCCAGCGCCTACTAATGTGTGCACTTCATCGATAAAGAGGATGATTTGCCCTTCACTTTGTTCGATTTCTTTGAGAATCCCTTTCAGTCGTTCTTCAAATTCACCGCGGAATTTGGTTCCCGCAATCAAACTTCCCATGTCGAGGACGAGCAATTGTTTTCCTTTTAAGGAATCGGGAATGTCTTCTTGAATGATTCGGTGGGCAAGCCCTTCGGCAATCGCCGTTTTTCCTACCCCAGGTTCTCCGATCAGGAGGGGGTTGTTTTTAGTGCGGCGGCTTAAGACTTGGATCGTGCGACGGATCTCTTCATCTCGGCCTATCACCGGATCGAGTTTCCCTTGCCTTGCTAGATCGGTCAGATTTTTACAAAACTTTTCCAATGCTTGAAGACTTGCTTCACCACTAGGAGAATCCATGTGCCTACCTCCGCGGATTTCTTGGATTTTTTCTTCAACTTGTTTCAGGCTAATTTTAGAGGCTTCACGCCAGCTTTTGAACGGATCACTAGCCGTTTCCCAAAAGATATAAAAGAAGTGATCGCTGCTGATGTAAGAGTCTTTCCACTTTTGCGAGAGAACGTGGGCGTGATTGACTTGGCTTTGCAAGCCTCGACTCAAGCTGGGTTGATCACCTTGGCCAGAAAAGGTCGGAAGTGACGAGAGTTTGTTTTCGAGCTCTGTGAGAAGAGGGTGCGGATCGAGACCAAGAGCTGTTGTCAGCGTCTGAAAGTAGCCTGCCCGATCTTGAAAAAACGCATAGAGGACATGGTGCTCCGTGACCTCCGTGTGGCGCCTTTTTTCTGCATCACTGACTGCTTGGTTTAAAGCTTGAGCAACAGATTCTGTGAACTGTGGTGCCATAAATACCTCCCATATAGATACACTTCTAGCCGAACAAGTCTAAGTATAATGGGAAGTTAAGGTTTTGTCAATTGTCTAAAGGAGTTGGTGTTGGTGGAGGAGGAACAGATTGATTGGGATTGCCTTCTGGGGCAGCAGGAGGTAGTGGTGTTTGTTGTAGTGGTTCCTGCTGTTGTTGCTGTTGATTCGGCTGAGTTGGAGTTGTAGCTTCCATGGCTTGATGTTCCGACACGCTCAAGGGGCGGACGAGAACTTTTGTTTTCGAACGCTTGTTGACGAGATAGTAGGGATAGGCTTTGTCTTTGCTTTTTTCCAGCTTTAGAGGAAATGGAAAGATCCAAATCTCAGTGATTTGAACATCTTGCGGTGCGACCTCCCATAAGGTTCCATTACTAAGCTTGAGAACTTTTCCATTATGGAGGTTTTCATCTAAGGTGAGTTCCGAATCCTCACTTGAATCATTGGATGAGAGGTGAGATAGGACCGATTCCAGCTTGAGATCGGCAGCTTGGCCACTCAAAGAAAACAAAAGCAAAATTGGGAGAAGATATTTCATCACTTACCTTTTTTTTTCCTTTTAGTATATCAAGAGGAAATACTGAAGGAAAAATATGCTCCTAGCCATTCTCTTAGTCGCCTTTGGGGTGCTTTTGCTTTACTGGGGAGCCCATCAGCTGTTTAGAAGTTCGATCCAAATTGCCTTAGCTGCAGGAGTTTCCCCTCTTGTGGTGGGTCTGACACTCGTGGCACTTGCGACGTCTTTTCCAGAAGCCATGACAAGTGCGATCGCGCAAATAAAAGGAGTCTCGGGAGATGTGGCACTGGGCAATGTCATTGGATCCAATATTGCAAACATCGGACTTGTCCTAGGAGTTGCCCTTCTCATCTGTCCCATCCGGATTCCACAGAAGATCAAGAGGATCGAGATGCCTCTCGTGCTCATTTTTTCCCTTCTTTTAGGTCTCATCATGTTTCTTGGCGAAATCCCAAGATGGATTGGAGTGTGTTTTCTTGTTCTAGCTTGTGGTTACCTCATCTTTGAATGGCTTTATGGGAAGAACGGAGAAGCGGCGTCTAAAAATCAGGCCTCGCTTCAAAAAGCAGTCATCTTCTTTTGCCTAAGTCTTATTGCTCTGATCTTTGGTGCTCGAGGGTTAGTGGATGGGGGCGTTGAGCTCGCTCTCCTGTTACATGTCCCGGAGAGGGTCATTGCCGTTTCAGTTGTTGCAATCGGGACCTCACTGCCTGAGCTCGTCACGGTGATCTTGGCTGCAGCTCACAAAAAAGAAGCTTTGATTCTTGGAAATGTGGTGGGAAGCAACATTTTAAATATTCTTTTCATTGTGGGGCTATCGGCTGTCATTCGCCCTCTCATCTTCACGGCTCCCATGCTGGCCTTTGACATCCCCATCATGGTGGGATTTACTGGGGTTTTATGGATTTCCATGTGGCGAAGAAATGTTTTACCCCGCTTTGTTGGTATCTTTTATTTAGCCCTATACATTGGGTATTTGGTGATGGTATAATCTGCCTGCAACACTCCAACAGGAGACTTGCTAATGGATTTTACACCCCCCTTATCCCCCCGTGCTAGATTTCACACACATCGTAACTCTGTGGAATTGCCAAGAGATGAAACTCCGCTGCAATCCCCCCGCCGCTCTTTTGCGGTTATCAGGGATCAGTCAAGAGGAGTTGTTACAAAAGCGCATGTCCTTGGCGACTTGGACCGCGCAAAGGAATTGCATTTAGAAGCCGCTCTAAAAGTTGAAAGAGCATTGGCAGATCGTTTGAAAGATCATCTCGATCTTGCTATCGAGTGTCTTCCAAGAGCCCGCAACGTAGATGATTTTGCTTCGATGATTTTTTTGGCACAAAACCCTAAAGATCGCTTAGATGCAATGCGCCGCTTAGCTCTTGTCTTTCCTTACGAAGCTCCGCAAGTCTCCCCAACAGATGAGCAGAGATTTTTTCGCCGAGGACTCTCTCTCATGTCAAAGCTTGAAGCTGCGACAGGCGCAGATGAGTTAACCTCCCTATCAAGATTTATGCCGGACCTTTCAAAGTCAATCGATAGAGAACATGAATTGCGAGCGCCAGTCATGGAAATGTTGCAAGCATCTATTACTCATAAAATGGAGGATGACCTTCCCTTAGCAATGAGTTATTATGCCAGATTAGTGCAAGACTTTGAAGGAGCCGATGAAGTTCAAGAAGTTGCGCGTGCTTTTTCCAGGCACTATTTACTGCAACATAGTGAAGATGACCAGATGTTTTGCCTTTTCCAATTCGCAAAAATGGAACTTGAGAACACGTCTGGAGGAAATACTCACTTTAGAGGTGACTCATTTTTTACACGAGCTTTTGGGGAGTATCTCTCTCGCACCGTTCCGCTGGAAACTCTCCATGAAAACCTTTTAGAGATTGTGACTCGAGAAAAAGATGAACATGCGTTTGTCAGTCACTGTCTTAGGGAGATTTTAAAACTCGAGCTTCCAAAAAAGACAAACAAATTACTAAGAGAAATAACGGTACTTTTTCCAGCTGCTGAAAACTGTGACAGTGTGATCTCTGGGCTTATTATCATGAGGCTCATCGGAAGAAAAATCACACATATTCGATCAGAAATTGAGGATCCAACAATTCAAGGGCTCATGGTCCAACTCATCAAAGTCCTGCAACGCGCTTCGAATGATGGGGTTTTCCCTGAAGAATATCGGGATTTAAATCCCCGTTACAAAGAATTTCAAGGTCAGTTTTTACTCCCTAAAGGAACGAGCACTTCATCCTCCGGATCGGGGTAGAGAGTTCGCAGGTGATGACGAAGCCCTTTTAACGCTTCAGGAGAGTGGTCTCTTTGACTGGTAAGTGTTTCTGCATTTTTCAAATGTTCCCATGCCTTTTGACATTTGAGTCGTTCCAAAGCAGCGATAGAAAGGTAGTACTCAACAGTGGGGTTTGAGGGGTCCAATTCGTGATACTGACACAATGTTTGAAGGGCATCACCAGCTTGGGCTAGTTGCAATTGAGTGATCGCAAGGTGCATGATTCCATCACGGAAATTAGGATATTTCTTAAGGACTTGCTTGAGCTTTTCTTGCTTTTCTAAAATCGATGCTCTCGTTTCATCGACGTGGAGGAAAATCGTTTGAATCCCTTCAGCATTCGTGCGTCCTTCGAGAAAATCTTCAGGTGTGGTTTCTTTTGCGACGGCATGATCAAAAGTCAAATTGCGGATTTCCTCGAGAAGAGCTTTTCCTTCTTGCGTTTTACCTACAAACAGGTAGTTATAGCCCAAAAACATTTTAAGTAAGGGATCATTTGGAAGATAGGGAAGGGCTTGTTCATAGAGCTCCACCGTGGTTTGATGATCTTCATTTTGCCAAGCGACCGCCGCTTGGTTGATGAAAGCAAGTCCGATGACCTCTTTAATATTCCGCTGTTGAAGCGCACGAGTATTAATTCCAAGGTAAACCTTTGATGGGGGAGAAATCCCTCGCGCAGTCGTTTCAATATTGATGGTTTTTTCTGGAGTTTGATAACGAACGTAGATGTGCCCTGGCGGGGTAATGATTTCAAGAGGCAGGTCCATGCGCTGAGCAATCGAGAGGTAAAGAATCGAAACGCCTAAACAGACTCCTAAGCGGCTGTCGAGAACAGAAGGGAGGAAGGTGTATACATCGACATCTTTTGCCCAAATGGAATGAGGAGGAAAGCGAAACCGTTTTTCGTGAAAAATGAAATCATTGATGGTGTGGATTTTATCTTCGTCTGACGCATTAGGAGGAAGGCGTGCCATGATTTGCAGGGCCATAAGATCTAGACTCGCTTCGTACTGACGGATTTGAAGTTTTGGATCTTCGGCATTTTCAAACTGATAAATCAAAATAGAGCGGGCCAAGTCAATGTCTTCGACAGGAAGGGCTATCACATCTTCTTTCGTCCAAACAGAAAAACCTTTCAGTTTCCGATTCGATAAGTGATTGGAAACTATTTCGAGGGTTTTGAGTTGCTTTTCTGAAAGTACCACTGAAGGTTCAAATGACTGTTTGTTAACAAAGGAGATGATGGCTTGCAAATCCATGTCAGGAAGCGCAAGATTTTCATCGAGCTGGCTTTCTTTAGGGCGGTGGAGATTCATAAGTTTCCATGCATCCACTAAGGCGTTTTTCCCTTGAGGTGTTTCTGGGTAGAGGTGATAGAACGCAAAGAGTTCTGCGATAGAGTACCGATCCAGGCTGTGATAGAGAGTGTTCAAGTGCAGTTCAGAGGGTTGCCCCATTATAAGAGTGGGAAGAAGAAGGAAAAAAAGAGTGAGTGATTTCATCCAATTCATACTCTTTACGTTACTTGCTTTGCGAATAAAATCTAAGTGTTTATCTCTTTCAAGCACACCATCTGTAGGATTAAAGCTCTTCTTTTCTTCAAAAAATACAATTAATTTTTTTATCAAATATTATTGATAATAATCATTGTTTGTTCTTATTATCTATTCATTGTTAATGAGGGAAAAATAAAATGAGCTTTTTACGGCTAGTTGAAGCTTCAAAAATTTCTATACATTGGGATCATCTCCTGTCTCCTAATGATCCAAATTCAGGAAAAGAACTTGATACCTCTTGGACGGGCATTGCGAAAAAGGTCGCAGGCCTGATTTTGTTTGCCTTTTCGTGTGGCCTGATTGGTTTTAAGTCATCTAGCCTTCTCTTTGGGGTGGGAGGATCTTATCACTTTTATCAAGCCTACCAAAAAGCTCAAGTCATACAGCCCGATTCTAGTCAGTCGGGGGAGACAAATAAGCCGGACGAAGTATCACATGAAGATAACACTACCTACAACGAATCTGGCATTGAAGCAATCCACAAAGCAAGCGAAGCAGGAAAAAAAATTGGCTTAATCATTGGCCGAGAGTTTAGCCAACCTGTTCCGAAAGAAGAAGGGTGGCTTTGGGTTACGCTCAATATTGATGGAAGTCCTCGTGAGCCCAGCGAAAGCCGCATTGACCTTAAGATGGATTTCAATGAAGTTGAAAAAGTGCAACAAATAGAAAAACTCTTTAACCGCGTGGTTGTCGATTGGTCAACATTAAAGTTTCTCCATGATGGCCCCTGGCATAGATGTAAGGATTTACTCAAGCCTGAAGAAACTTCTCAAATGATAGTCGAGACTCATGGCACTGTTGCTTTAAAAACAGAGTCTTTGCGTCGAGAACTGCAAGAGAATCAGCAAAAATACGATGAATGGAAATCTGGCTGCTCAGAAGAAGAAATAGAAAAAGAAAAGAAGGCTTTCTTTGAGCAAATGTCTTTAGAGAAAAAGGAGCAGATTGAAAAAAATCCTACCTATTTGGATCAGGCTTTTGTTCAACATATCTTGGATAAGCATTATCCTGACCGTTACAGTGCAAGCAAAGAAGCAGCCATTATAAGACATGGACTGAAGAGTCTGTTTAATTGTGTCGAACTGTTTCACAAAACTCTGTTTCCGACGCGAGAAGGCGATGGGATAGTCCCCATAGAAGGCAACTATTTCGTCTTGACCGGTCCTACTGAGCGTTCAAGAGAAAGGGTTAAGAAGTTTGAAATTCCACGGTGCATCTTTCACCTCCGTTAATCTGTTTTGAGCTCTTTCGACTCTAGATGTTAAATTAAAGAAGGGAAAAATCATGAGTCTTTCAATAGATCCACAACGTCGAGTTGGAACTTGTCATCCTATTTGTATAGACCAGCTCCAACAAGAAGAGATTCTTTCAAATATTGGCCCTAGGATAGGTAATGGATACTTTGGATCAGTTTATCAGGTTAAAAACACTGATGGTAAAAGAGTCTATAAAATCATTGCGCTTGATAACTTTAAAAATGGCGATGAAATCCGCGTTGCTCAGATCGCTGCTGAGATAGGGGTTGCTCCAAAATTTCATCGGGCTTTTTTATGGAATGCACAAAAGGAAAAGAAGTGAGTTCTTTTGTTTTCATAGAAATGGATCATGGAGGTAAAACAATCAAGAATTGGATAGATGAAAGAACGCCTCCAAAACCTAAGAAAGAAAAAAAACAGATATAAGAAATAAAGCTGGAGGATTTAAAACTTAGAACGATATGGGATGAACCGAATGAAGTAGAGGGCCCAACCCCACCATCACTTGAAGACATTGTTGATGAGATTTATGTAGGCAACCGTCAAGCCTTTTACTTTGACCTTTTTTCCCTTATTAAAAAACTTGCAGAGAAGTGTATTTCTTATGGAGATCTTAAGCCAGAAAACATTCTTCTCAATGGACCTAGTGCGATAAAGCTGATTGATTTTGATACAGCTCAAATTCACGAAAATTCTGATGAAGCAAGGCTGGTGTCGCTTAAAGCGATTAAGAATAAAATTTATTTTAACGACTTCAAACGACTCCCCAATTTAACATCTGACAGTCTGGCTTTAATTCACTGGTTTGGTTGAGACTAACCATTCCATAGTTGATCAAATAAATGACTTATGGTGAACAGGTGAGAGTAAATTTTTTCAGAAGATTTCTGCAGAAAATCTTTATGAGCATCTCGACAAGCAAGGCTTTCGACAAGTGGTGGCGAAGCTATGCAAAGAGTTTTAATTGCTCAGCGACTTCATCCTCATCGACGTTTTTTGCAATTTCATAGACATGCTGTTTTAACTCAGGCCTTTCGTTCCAAAACTTGGGGTCAGATCTCAAAACGGCAAGAAGAAGGTCTCCTTCGAACATGTCTCCGCTAGCCAAAGGGTCTTTTTCCAAATGCTCGATTGCAAGCGGAATGAGAAAGTGCAAGCTGATATTTTGACCGATCATAATGCGCAAGTTTTCTAAAGTGATTTTTTCTAATGGAACCCTTCGGAGTCGGTGACATTCAGTGACAAGATGGGAGGAGTATTCGGGCTCCCCCCAATCTGAATTTTCGAGCTCTTGTAGCGATTTTCTTGTATCAAAATGTTTAAAATCCATCAGAACACTCCTAGGTTGTCACTTGGGTTTAGGGGGTGAGGACATGCATGAGAGTATTCCATTGCTGCTGAGTTTGAATCATTTGAAAGTGACGATTTTTACGAATCACCTCAATGACTGACAAGATTAAGTGCATGGTCAAAGGAACCCCTGCACTTCGGAGCGAGTCTAGAATCAGATAGGCTGCCAAAGTTCCTGACCGTCCCACGCTTGCGCGGCAATTTAGACAAATCCCCCCAGGTAGCTGCATGATTTTCAGCAGATTTGAAAATTCTTTGATGTCGTTGTGGGTGGTGGGTGAACTTCCATCGCCCCAACTTTGATACCGAACCATCTTTACGGTTTTTTGTGTTTTAGTTTTGAGGTCTGTAATGACAAACTCACGGATTTCAAACTCCGCTCTAAGTGCGGAGATAGGAGGCCCTGAGTAATCAACTTGTTTGACTTCGATATCTGCGTCTTTGAAGAGGCAGGTTTTTCCTAAGAGAGGCCAAAATTCATCCGCAGGTCTTCCTTCTTGAAGGGGGACAATAGGAACTGCAGAGGATGCAAAACCAGAGCCGACTTGTTTCATACAATCTCTAGCGCTTGTGAGCGAAAATAAGATTCCGATATTTCTTTCGAGAACCATTCTCCAGTAAAGACCTCTTGTATTTTCATGGGGGAGTTGTGCGCAGATCATAGGTTGGGCTTCAGGAATATCCACAGCCTCTTTGAGTGCACTCGCAAATTCCCAATAGGCATCAGAGTAAATATCTGGAGGGGGGGAGTGGTTTTGCTAAGTCCCAGATAACACTTGCATTCAGTGGGCCGATGGATGTGCTGATGCTTGTCATGGAGTTGAGTTGGATGCAGTCAACTGTCGAGAGAGCTTTGTCGAGCTCTGCATAAGTGAATTTTGGATCTCCTGCAAGAAGACGGCTTGAAGCGGGCTTAACTAAACATGCCCATAAATCCATGATTTCTGTTGGAGTGAGGTCTTTGATGTTTTTTTCAACCATCTCAAGAGCAAGGGGAACATTAGAAGGTTTTAAACGTTTTAAGAGCCAGTCGCTAATGAGTGAAGAAGATGAAGTTGTTGTCGAAAGTGTTTTAGAAGGTGTAATTTCAGATGCCATAGTCGTTTCCTCTTTTTGCGCAAATCGAAAAGCCTCTCATAAAGTTCAGATTTTCATCAAGAGAGGACTTTTTTCAAGCACTCATTAAAGGTGGAGTGTGTTGTGAGAGTTTCGAGAGGAAGCTTATACCGATACTTCCAGTTGCAAGGTTTAAGAGTTCCTGGGTAGTTGATCCGTTCGTCTTCTGGATCTTCCCAGGTGAGCTCGGGAACAAGAGATAGGTACTCTTGAAGGAGGTTGATGTGAAATAGGCTATTGCTATGATGGTTGTCATGAAGGATTTCAAGTTGATGCTCAGGAGAAAGTTCCTTTTCGTAAGTCCATCCCATGAAGTTGGCATAATCTTGAGCTTCTTTGGGGCGATTCTTCCACCAGAGCCTCACTGTGTCGAGGTCATGCGTTGAAACAGAGGTCATGCTGATGGGTTCGTAATCTTTGTAAGGAATGTATGTTTCACCATGCGTCCAATCTCGTTGCCATCGAAAAACCTTTGTGCCGGGAATTCCATATCCCATGAGGCATGAGCTCAGAAAGGGAGGGGGTTGTCCCAAATCTTCTCCAATTGGAAGCATGTCGGTAAAACCGGCAAGGATTTCGAGAATCTTTTCTCCTTGAACGCGCATGATGGCAGGATCGCTTGGAAGATAGGTTCCCTCTGCAGGCTTGTGGTCAGGGGGGATGGCCCACAAACGAAAAAAACCAATGACGTGATCGATCCGATACATGTGATAAAGTTCAGCTGCAGTCAGGAGGCGTTTTTTCCACCACTCATAATGATCTTGTTGCATTGCTGACCAGTTGTAGAGGGGGAAGCCCCAGTACTGACCGTCTGGGTCGAATTTATTGGGCGGACTCCCAGCGACATGATTGAAGTCAAAAAATGTGGGGTCCATCCAGACATCAGCACTGTCAGGGCTAACGAGGATGGGAACATCACCTTTGATGAAGACACCTTTTGATTCTGCATATGACTTCACTTTTTTGAGCTGTTGAAAGCAAAGATATTGAATGATCGAGTAGATTTCGATTTCATTGGCATGCTCAGAGTAGAGCTTTTTTAGCTGATTGGTCGAAGGATTACGGACGTCTTCAGGCCAATGTTTCCAGTGAATGTGGTTGTACTTGTTTTTTAAAACCCGAAAGAGTGCGTAGGGAGTAAGCCAGTGCTGTTTGGTGAGAAACTCTTGATAAGCGCTCTCTTTGATGAGATCCTCTTTTGCCCTTTTGATGTAACTGCGCAAAAAACGCAGTTTTTCTTCGTAAACCTGTTCATATTGCAAGTGCTTGGAGTGATTGAAAGCACGAAGAGACTCGAGTTTTGGCTCCATTCCTTCAGAGTAGGGAAGGGCATGCAAGCTGAGGTAAATAGGGTGGAGGGCACATGAAGAAAGGGCGTTGTAGGGACTGGGGTCTTGGCCCGAATCGTTGAGAGGTAATAGTTGGATAACATCCATCCCAAGCTTGGCACACCAGTCGATAAGAGGGAGCAGGTCGTAAAACTCTCCCACGCCACAGCTTTTGTGAGTGTGAATGCTAAAAAGAGGAATGTTGATTCCATGATGCGCACGAATCCCGACCCGTTTCCAGGCGTCATAGGTGATTTTCCCTTGCAGCTTGGACTCAAGACTCATGGTGTTTTAGGGGGTATGCTGTACGGAGAAGGTTGGCCGCCGTGCGTTTTGAGATATTCTGGTGGAGCGGGTTGACCATTTTGGATGGCTTCACGCCATTGGTCGGCTTCCGCGATGAACTCCTCGAGGATTTCAGCAAGTTTTTCCCCGTTTAACGAGAGAGCGGGAACATAACGGTGCATGACAAGAGTGTTAATTTTTTCAATGTAGGCAAGGGTTCCAAACAAGTGATGTGTGGCATTCACTTTAAGAGATTCGCGGAGCACGTTTTCTCGAAAGCGACCCGGAGGAATTTCGGCTAAGAATGCTGCAAGTAACAAGGCATCTTTTTCTTCTGCCATTTCCATATGGATGGAAAGTTTTTCATCGAGGAGAATGCGACAGGCATGGTTCTTGTCGACATGAAGGGGAAGCTCGAGCACTTCGCCTAGGTCCCAAAGAAGTTCTTGAAAACGATCCATATTGATTACTCCTCTTCTTCCTCTTCATCTTCGAATTCATCTTCAAGATCACTGAGAGTTTCAATGATAGTCAACAATAGATCTTGGCGATGACGCTCCGACTTGAACAGTTTAGGGGAAATGTGTCTTAGGGCATCCCGATATTGAGTAAAAATGATGATTTGCGCGGCAACTTCTTCAGAAATCCCCAAGGCAAATGAAAGCTTGATGATTTTATCTGGTGAGGGATAGCGTTCTTGCAGAAGCTTCATCAAAAGCCGGGCAAGCATTTCGAAATTGATTCGGCTGGGCATCATTAAATCGTACCGATCGAATTGACCTTTGATCAGTTTCATCCGAGCAAAGAAAAAGCGAAAGACGCCTAAAATCGCCTGCATTGTGCGCGCTTCGCTAAAGAGTCGTTGGAGTTCTGCTTTCGAGATTGAAGGGCCTTTTGATTTCATGTCCGATCCAAGTGAATGGAGGATAAAATCAATGATATTCTTCATGTCAGAAAACTTGAACTTTGTCGTGAGCTCCTCGAAAATTTGGTGAGGAGAGCGCGGAGTTCCAACGAGGCCACGATAAAGATCTCGAAGTGCTGTAGGGCTTCCGAGGCCTTGCTTAGAGAATGAACGGGCTTGCTCGGCGATGTTGCGTCCTGCGCGAATCTCTCGACCGTAAGCGGCATTGAACTGTTCTTTAGCTTGAAGGAGTCGGTTACGGACCTCTTCCCGATTCGATGCCGTTTCAATGAGGAAGTCAACGGCTTCATCAGCAAGGGATTTGTCGGTGTAAAACTCTTCGAGTTTGCGCAGAATGGTGTCAGCTTCATCATCGTTTTTAATGCGCTGCTGCAGAAGCATGAGCGTCTTTTTCTGCAGTTCAGGATTACGCTGATAGTAGTCTTCAGCGATTTGTTCGATGACATCGGATTCGCCGACAGCTTTTTCTTTGGTCTCTTCGCCTTTTTGGCTTTCTTCTTTTTGCGCAGGTTTTTTCATCCGTTCATCGAGCTTCTCGAACTTTTTACGCATCGTGATCGGATTGAAAAGTGCTTGATCGGCCCAGCTTTGGAAATCCTCTTGGGATTCCGCTTGGCGGGCGACCATATTATTTAGTTCTTGTTTAGCGTGTGCTTTTTGGGCTTTATGGATGCTTGCGTCAGCGGATATTCCACGGACTGGAGCGACATCATCTTCGGCCATTCACAATCTCTCTCTCTTTTTTTCCATTCTACAAGAGACGCGTCACAAATTCAAGATTCTCGACGCAAGCATCCAAAAATTAAGAGAAAGCTGGCGGCAACGACTCCGAAAGCAACCCAGAGTCCCCTATGGAAACCAACCATGAAGGCATCTTGGAAAATCGTTGTGATTTCTTCTTGTGCAGCGACAGGAAGTTTAGCAATCACTGAAGCGATGGTGTTATTGGAGCTCACGAAAGTTTGGATTTTTTCGATGACAGACTGAGGAAGATTAAGGTGAGTCAGTGCGAGTTTTTCTTCAAAGAACGCATTGTTGTAAACGCGAAAAACAGTCCCGATCACTGCAAGCCCTGTTGCTCCGCCAATTTCTTGCAAGGTCACCAAAGTTCCCGATGCGACACCTGTAACATGGCGAGGAAGGGCTGTAATTCCCATGGATGTTCCTGGTCCAGAGCAAAGCCCCCATCCTATGCCAAAGATACCAAGGAAGATGAGGAATATGCTGGCAGACGATTGAGGAGTGATGAACTCATTGAAGAATAGAGACAGTAAGATGAGCAGCAAGCCAGTAAGAATCAGAGATTTTTTAGGAACACGGTCGGAGATTCGCCCCGTAATGTGAGAAGTCAATGTAAAACAAGCAGTGAGCATTAAGAGATAAAGTCCTGATTGCCCTGGGGATAATTTCTGGACATTTTGGAAAAAAAGAGGAAGTAGGAAAAAAATCCCCCAAATTGCAAAGGCAATGCCGACTTTTGTCAGAGCTCCGGCAATAAAGCGGCGGTTTTTGAAGAGATGGAATTCAATGAGAGGAACTTTCGTGTGGCATTGGACAACGACAAACCCGATGAAGGTGACCACTGAAAAGGTGTACAAAGATAACGTGATGGGGCTTGTCCATCCCCAAGATGGCGCTTGGATGGTGGCGAGCAAAAAGCATCCTAGGAACAAAGTCAGGAGGAGGATTCCAGGTAAGTCAATCTTTACGGGTTGTTTTTCATTCCTTGATTCGACAATAAAGGGTGTCACGAGAAAGAAACTGATCAATAGTAGGGGTAGGTTAAAATAAAAGACCCAATGCCAAGAAAGAAGTTCGACGATGAATCCTCCGACAACCGGTCCGAGAAGAAAGCCCCACTCCGATAATTGTGATCCAAATCCCCATGGCTTTTCCATGCTGATTTTCTGGAAACGTGTGAGTCATGAGCGATTGAGATGCAGGAACGATAATTGAGGCGGCGATTCCTTGAAGAGCTCGAAAGAAGATTAAGAACCCAGCTGTCGGCGAAAGAGCTGATCCGAGTGAAGCAATCATTCCGATCCAAAGCCCAATTGTGAACATTTTTTTTCGCCCGAGTGCGTCGGAAAGACGACCCATTGTGACGAGAAAGACAGAAACAACAAGGGAAAAAATGTTCATGATCCATTGCAAATCAGAGAGCGATGCAAGGAGACTTCTTTGGATCGCAGGTAGAGCGTTATTGACAACGGACCAGTCAAGGGAAAGGACAAGCAGTCCACAACCAATCCCAAATACACCTGAAAATCTTTTGCTATTCATATCTTCAAGCTATAGAGAAAGCGGCGATTTAATGAAACAGAATGCATAGGGATGAGAACGTATTCGATAAGCTTGAATTATAAAAGGTGTAAAGTTAGTCTTTTAAAGCATTTTCAATATGGAGGGAACCATAATGTCTTTAACTATAGCCAATGAGTCTCATTTTCTTAGAAGCTTGGGATTTCAACAAGTACCTTCGCAACGAGCAAATACAGAAATTTTTCATCTAACTATCTGCGATGTTGAAAAAATACATCGTGTGCAACAAGTGCTTTGGACCTATATTCAAACTAACAATCTCCAGTATACAGGAACGCAAGAAGAGTTTTTTTCAAATATTCGACAAAACGTTTATCTTGTAAAAAATTCTGAACAGGTTTGCTTGGTTACCGACCCTATTGATCCATTAACACGGAGTTTTGTAAAACGACTTAATGCTGCCACGGTCAAGTTATATGAAATGGAGCAACAAACAAACCAAGAAGGAATCACTGAGACTAAATATGAACTTGCAGTTATTGCTTATGAAATAGGGGAAAGTTGTCAATCTGAAATCTATTACCAAAAAGCTTTAAGTCTTTTCCAAGATGTGATTCAGAGAAAAGATAATCATCCCTCTTTTTCTGAGAAGGACAAAGTGTTCAAGGCGTGTATCAAGGTAGCAGAGTATTATCAAGAACGGCTCTGTAACGAACTACAAGCTAATTTTTACTTCCAACAAGCTCTAACAATTGGAGAAGACCTTGTACGTCAATCCTTACAGCATTCCGAGAGGCCATTAAGGTAGTTATGACAGCTGAATACGACCGAGAGGTTGGATGCGGATTTCTGGGACAATTTCCTGATACGATACAACGGGTAAGTCTTGGAATTCTCCTTCAATCAGTTTACGCACAAAACGGCGGACATCGATGGCTGTAAGAAGAACTGGAGGCTGCCCACCTGGAGGAGTGGGGGCAATAACGCCGCGCATGGCATGTAAAATGAGTTGGACCGAATCGGGATCCAGCGCGAGATAGGATCCCGCAGAAGTTTGCTTAATGGCGCCACGCACCATATCTTCAATTTCAGGGTCGAGCAAGTAGACCGAAAGAACAGTTTGTCCAAGAGAATATTTGTAACTGATGTACCGTTTGAGAGAAGAGCGGACGTATTCAGTTAAGAGGACGGTGTCTTTCTCGGTTTGCGCCCATTCGCTTAACGATTCTAAAATGGTACGCAAGTCTTTGACAGATACCTGCTCTTGCACAAGCCGTTTGAAGATTTCGGTAAGCTTTTGAAGAGGAACGAGACGTGTGACTTCTTTAATGAGATCAGGGAATGATTTTTCCACAAATTCTAAGATGGCGCGCACTTCTTGAATTCCGATAAATTCAGAAGCATACTGCTTGTAGAATTGGGACAGATGAAGAATCATCACATCGAGTGGTTCCCAATATTTGATGCCTGCTTTTTTCAAGACTTCGACATATTTGTTTTCTACCCAAAGGGAAGCTTGGCCAATAGCATTTTTCGATGAGGTAAACGGTAGGTTGTACCGTCTCAACGTTTCTTCAGTTTCGTTTGTCAAGACGCTTCCAGCGAGGATTTTTCCTCGGACGAGGGGAACTTCGTTGAGATAGATCGAATACTCATCTGCTTCCAGAGAGGGCGATTCCGTTCGGACGTGGACACCTGGGAAGCGGATTCCTAAATCTTGGTACAGAGCATGCCGCATTTTGGGAATCATTTCTTCGACAAAAGCCGTGCCACCTTTTTCCTTCCGGATGATCGATGAGAGGTCTTTTCCGGTTTCTAAAATCACTGGAAGTGTGAGGGCGTAATCGTCAAGGCCTCCGCGCACAACGGTGTGGCCTTCAACATCCGTCTCAACTTGAGCAGCTCCAAGAGCACCTGCGACAGCTTTTCTGGCTTTTTTCTTTTCTTTGACCCAGTTAGTGATACCAACTGACATCAGTACTGCACAAACGACCAAGAAGAGAAACGTTGGAAACCCTTTCAAGAAAGCCATGCCAAGTGTGACAACTCCAGCCAGGATCAGCCCTTTGGAATGAGAAAAGATTTGAGACGTGATGTCTTTTCCAAGGTTTCCGCCTTTCTTTTCACTCGAAACACGTGTGGTCACAATACCGGCGGTAAGAGAAATCATGAGGGAGGGGATTTGAGTGACAAGACCTTCACCAATAGAAAGTAAAGTATAAACTTGAGCGGATTGCAGCATGGTCATGCCATGAATCAAGTTACCAATGATCAAACCACCAACGATGTTGATCACAGCAATGACGATACCGGCAATGACGTCCCCTTTTACGAACTTCAAGGCACCATCCATCGCTCCATATAATTGGCTTTCTTTTTGGAGAGCTAAGCGGAGTTCTCGAGCTTGGTTGGCATCAATGGTTCCACTGCGCATATCAGCATCGATACTCATCTGTTTGCCTGGCATCGCATCTAATGTGAAACGGGCTGCAACTTCGGCAACACGCTCAGCACCTTTTGTGACGACGATAAACTGGACAATGGTGATGATCAAGAAGATAACTCCACCGACGATGAAGTTACCACCGACGACAAAGTTTCCAAAAGCAAAGATAATATCTCCGGCATCAGCATGAAGGAGGATTTGACGTGTTGCGGCGATCTCAATCCCCAGTCGGAAAAGTGTTGTGATGAGGAGAATCGAGGGGAAGATCGAAAGGTGGACAGCTTTTTGGATGTAAAGTGCGACCATGAGAAGAGAAATCGAAAGGCTCATGTTGAAAGCAATGAGGGAGTCAATCACAGCTGGGGGAACGGGGATGATAATCATCATGATGATGACGATCACAAAAAAGGCTAAAATAACATCACTAGAGCGGTTAAAAAAACTCAGGATGCGTGAGCTACCGAGAGCGCCAAAAAGGCCACCTTTCATTATTTGAAAATCTCCACGTTGTATTCAGTACTTTCTTCTAATTGATCAATCCATTTCAAGACCTCGGCAATCGCTTCATAGGTCTTTTCCGGCACATAATGACCGATCTGTCCTTTATTGTATAGCTCTTGTGCTAATATAGGATTTCTCATAACGGGAATGTTTTCTTCAACAGCAATTTTCATGATCGAGTCAGCTGTCACCCCTTTTCCCATGATTCCGATGCGTGGGGCGGGATCCGTCTCTGCATTGTATTCGAGAGCTACCGCAATATGAATCGGGTTGGTGACCACAGCACTGGCACGCCTTGTTGCTTGAGGGCCTTCTTGATAAGCAATTTCTTGTGCCACTTGGCGTCTTTTCCCTTTAATCTCGGGGTTTCCTTCCGTATCTTTGATCTCCTGCTTGACCTCATACTTTTCCATTTTCATCTCTTTGGCAAAATTCTTTTTCTGGAAAACTAAGTCGAAAATGGCAATGGCGAGGAAGAAAATTCCTACTCGAACGGCAACTTTCACCAAAAAATCACTAAAGACGATCGCAGCTCCCAAAATCGGCATGGCAGCTGTTGCGATAATCTTCGGCAAGCTGTCATACACCACTGTGTAGATCAAAATAAAAGCCCCAGTGATCTTTAAAAGAGACTTGATCAGCTCAATAAATGTCTTGAGCTTGAACATGTTTTTGATCCCATTGATGGGATTGAGTTTTTTGATGTCAAACTTCATTGCTTGCATCGAAAAGAGCGGGCCGATGATGAGGAAGTTCACGAGGACCCCAATGATCGAGATAAAAATCATGAAGGGCATCGAGGTATTGAAAATAACTTCGAAGGCTGCTGAAACGAATCCAGGGATGTGGGAGGCAATTTGGCTACCTTCTCTAACTCCATGAAAGGCAATAATCATGAATCCCGCAAGATTCTTGAAGAAGAAGTTAGCCGATGCCACGATCAGTGCAAACGAAGCTGCAAAAGTGAACGCGGCAGGAAAGTCTTTTGATTTGGCAACCTGCCCTTTTTTCCGTCCATCACGAAGTTTCTTCGGGGTTGCCTTTTCGGTTTTTTCAGCCATGCTAGGAATTCTAGCAGATCAGGAATTTCGGGCGTATCCCAAAATTTTACCCTCTGCCGCTCAATCTTTTCCCGCCTAAATTCACGCACGATCTCGACAACCTAGAAGGACCCACCATGGGGATGCCTAACTTTCGGAAGGAATCATTTTCAAAGGTTCGTCCTTCGAATGTGAATGCGCCATCTGGGCGTTCTTTGACTTCAAGACTCATACAGGTACACCGATCAAGGTTAAGAGCACTTTTGCGCCAAGGTCATTAAAGTGGTACTTGTCTTCTTTAGGATCGTAATGGTGGAAGTATTTCATGATATGTGGTGCGATGCCCCATTCTGATGTAGGGAGATCATCATCTTCATAGTCAATCTTATTGTCTTTAAAATAAGCTTTAGCATAGGGCTCAATGAATGTCATGAGCTCTGGATCGAGACCCTTGGTCTTTTTCCCTTGATGCTCATATGAGATTTTTTTGATCAGGCGTTCTTTGAGCTCTTGAGGTGGACAGCGTTGGAAAAAACGGTAGAGTACTGGATATTTCAAGATAATTTGTACTGAGCCGGGGAGTTTAAACGTCGAGTCGTATTTCAAGTTGGAACGATCCAGACCAATCTCTTTTCCGATGACGATGCGGCCCATATTGAGTCCGTGCCACTCAATATTCGGCAGTGTGCCATCGCGTTGCATTTCTTCTGAAAGTTCGTGAATGATGTCTTCTTTGATTTGTTGCAAATAAAGTAAAAGGCGTGTTTCTACTGTTTCGCCCCCTTTGAGTTCTTTGTAAACTTGCTCTGTGACTTCGATCCAAGTTGGAGAACAGGCGACTAAGTTTTCTAAGGGATCATCTGAGTGAGGAGCATGAGAGAGTTGTTCTTGTTTTGACAGGTACGCTTTATCAACGATAGAGAGAATGTGTCTCTCTATCACATCATCAGAAAGTTCTGGATTCTCTCGTATTTGGTGAATGATAAGCTTGAGTTTTTGTTCTAAGGTAGCAGCAGCTTCTGGTGCAACCTCTTTGGCTATATATGTGTATTTGTCGGGGTAAGGAACGATAAGGGTGAGCCAATCATGTAAATCTTGAGCAATCTTGTCTCTTTGGGAATGATTGGAAACTTTGTTCCAAATATCAATGAGATCGGTCGTCTTAATGGTTTTGATGGCTTCCAACTCCTCATCAGTCGGATCAATTTGGGGGGGGCAGCGACTGATGGCTGAAGTATTGATCATAGGCCATTGAGTGGTCTTTTTCACAAAGCTTTCTGAAATGGCACTTTCGGCCAAGAAATAGGCGACGCTCGGCTGTGTCAAATAGGAAAAGACTTTCATGGCAAAGCCTGCAAGATTGAAGATGCAGTAGCAGCTATGAATCACACCGATGAAGAGATTGAAGTAATGCATCACCTTTGAAGTGACTTCATCAAAACAGATGTGGGAAAAGTCATCTCCGTTCTCTTTTGTGTAGAAGAAGTAGGTGCGTTGATCAAAAAGACTTTGAGTGGGACGCAGGAGGAGGTTCGAAATTAAATTCGAGGTCGTGCCATCGTAAACAGTCTGAGTTAAACGAAAGTATAGGCTCATGTTTCACCGCATGTTAATTGTGAAAAAATAAAATCACATCGCCGTCCTGAACGATGTAATCCTTTCCTTCCATCCGCGCCTTTCCAAGCTCTTTGGCTTTAACGCGGCCCTGGCATTCAACCATGTCGTCAAATGTGACGACTTCTGCTCTAATGAATCCTTTCTGAATATCAGTATGAATGGCTCCTGCAGCTTCTTGGGCGTGTGTTCCATTTCGAATGGTCCATGCCCGTGTTTCCTGTTCCCCTGTGGTTAAAAACGTGATGAGCCCTAGAGTCTCAAAACCCACACGTATTAGACGATTGAGTCCCGGTTCGGAAAGTTCAAGAGATTCGAGGTATTCTTGAGCTTCCTGTTCTTCTAACTGCACGAGCTCTTCTTCCAGCTTGGCGCAGATAGGAATGACCTGGCTATTTTCTTTGGCTGCAAATTCTTTCACCTGTTGCACGTACTTGTTGTCCATTGAAGGAAGGTCAGCTTCTGAGACATTGGTCGCATAGATGACTTCTTTTGCAGTGATAAAGTGGTAGAGCTTTAGCAGTTCTTGTTCTTCTTTCGTGAAATCGAGAGAGCGGACAGGTTTGTTTTCATTTAGATGAGCGAGAATTTTTTTAAGCAGATTCACAGTTGGAATGAGCTCTTTGTTGCCTTTGGCTTGCCGCTCGAGTTTTTGCAAGGAGTTTTCAGCCATTTGCATGTCAGCCAGAATAAGTTCTAGATTGATCACTTCAATATCACTGAGAGGGTCAATTTTTCCTTCAACATGGATGACTTCATCGTTTTCAAAGCAGCGGACGACATGGATGATCACATCCGTTTCGCGGATATTTGCCAAAAATTTGTTACCAAGCCCTTCTCCTTGAGAAGCCCCTTTGACAAGTCCTGCAATGTCGACAAACGTCATGACTGCGGGAATCGTCTTCTGACTTTTGGAAATCTTGGCTAAGACTTCTAATCTCTCATCAGGAACATCGACTATTCCAACATTAGGATCAATCGTGCAAAAAGGATAGTTTGATGCACCAGCTTGCTTCTTTTTGAGTAAAGCATTGAAAAGAGTTGATTTGCCGACATTAGGAAGACCGACGATTCCACAAGAAAGTTTTGACATTCCAGCCCGAATATAATTTTTGAAGAAATTCTATCATATTGTGCAATTAGGATAAAGAGGGCTGAGCAGAAAGGTCTTCCAAGATCGAAGCTGGGGTCGATTGGAAGAGAGTGGGGTCAATCTCAGGGTGAAGGTATTCGACAAAAGAAAGATTGACAGAAGGGGTATTAGGTGGCTCAGATTCAAGATAAACGGTGACAGTTGAAAGTGGTCCGCTGAGATCTTGAGCATTTTGGATGAAGGCGATTGCAGGCAGTGTGTCTGGTTCTCCTTCAAAATCAACCCCATAAACTCCTGAAGGAAGAGAGCTAAGCTCTGAGGTTTCAAAAGACCATGAGTAAAGCGTTTCGTTTTCTTTTTTGATGGCATCAGGGTCTAGAGGCTTCCAAATCGAATAGGGTCTGCCAAGGTACTTTTTGATTTTTTTAAGTTTTCCTTCTTGGATAAAGTTGCGGATCATGCCACTAGAAATCGTTTCCTTGTGGTGCCGCTCTTTTTTCAAATAATGTGTTTTAAACCCCATTTGATCGGCTAGAGCTTTCATGTGCTCTTCATCACCTTCTCGGTTTTTACCAAAAGAAGCATCTTCTCCTAAAACCAACTCTTGGAAGGGAAGTTTCTTCCGCAGTGCTTCCATACATTCGATATAAGACTGCTGAGAAAATTCCCGAGTAAAGGGGAGTGCGATTACCAAATCGATTCCATATAACTTGAGCAGATGGAGGCGGTGTTGAAAGCTCATGACAAGGGGAGTTGGAGCTTCAGGCTGAAAGATTTGTGAGGGGTGGTTTGAGAAGGTCAATAGAACACGTGTTCCCGTCTTGCGTGTGAGCTTGTGCAATTCCTTAATGATGGCTTGATGACCCAAGTGGATTCCATCGAAGATCCCAATTGTCAGTGCGATAGGTGTAACTGCCGGAGGGATATCTTCTAATTTGGTGACTACTTTCACGCCTCTTTCCTCAAATAGGGGGTAAAATTGAAGGATCGGTCAGAAAGGCTTTTTGCGTCAATGCAATCTTTTAGTTCAAATGGACCACTTCGCGTTCTTGTCAGCTCAACTAAATGAGCCTCAGTTCCTAGCTTTTGGCCAAGTCATAAGCAAGAGTTCGGATGTAGGTTCCTTTTGAGCATTTGATGCGCAGCTTCAGCTCAGGGTAAGAGTAGTCGAGAATCTCTGTTTCTACTTGAACGTGAATGGGTTTTCGCTCGATTTCAATTCCTTGCCTAGCTAAGACATAGAGTTTTTGCCCTTGCACCTTTTTTGCAGAGTACATAGGGGGAATCTGACTGATAGAGCCTTGAAACTCTTTCACAACATCTTCGAGAGTCGTCTCATGTGGAACAAGATCACTTGTTTGAGTGATTTCCCCGTCACAATCGTAAGTGGTGGTTGAGGCTCCAAGCTTAACAGTTGCAAGGTATTCTTTATCATGGTGTAGAAACTTATCAGAGATTTTCGTGTAGGGGCGACCAAGAAGCATCACCATCACGCCGGTTGCAAACGGGTCTAAAATTCCAGCATGGCCAATTTTTTTAATGCCTGAGAGCTTGCGCAGGACTTTGACAAGGTAAAATGCGGTGCGACCTTTTTCTTTGTTAACGGGAAGGATACCTTCGTAAGAGTTCATGGGTCTCGGGATTTTTTTTCTTCTTCAATTTCTTTCAAGATAGAGTCGATTTTCATCTGCTTATCGACTGTTGTATCTAAAATGAACTTCAAACTAGGAAAATAACGCATGACAACCTTTTTCGAGGCTATCGTTGAAATGAAACCCGCTGCTGATTGGAGAGCGTCAATAGTTTCTTTCCGTTCCTTTTCGTCACCAATGACACTAATGTAGACTTTTGCATGGTGAAGATCTTTAGTGATATCGACTTCAGTAATGGTGATAAGTTCAGATACATTCGGATTTTTAACGTCTTGACGAATGACTTCACTCAAGACTTCCTTCAGAAGGGAGTTAAGGCGATCAGTTCTTTTGGTCATAACTCTTGTTGAATGTAGATAATATCGAAGGTTTTAATTTCGTCGCCTGCTTGGTAATCATTGAATTTTTCAAGCAGAATCCCACACTCTAGGCCTTTTGCCACTTCCTTAACGTCTTCTTTAACCCGCTTTAGAGAAGCAATGTTGCCTTCCCAAATGATTTCGCCTTCGCGAATGACCTTTGCGTATTGGTTACGTTTGACAATGCCATCTGAGACTTGGCAACCAGCAATTAGACCTAATTGAGAGGATTTGAAAACTTGTTTCACTTCAGCTGATCCCGCTTCTGTTTCTTTGCGGACCTTATCGAGAGTTGCCAGCATCAGTTCTTTCACGTCATCGAGAATTTGATAGATAATGTTTCGCCGTTTGATCACAACTTTTTCTTGTTTGATCATGTCTTCTGCATGGCTTTCGACTTGGGTGTGAAATCCAATGATGACCGCATTCGAAGCTACAGCAAGTTCGACATCAGATTCAGAAATCTCTCCAACACCTTCGGCAACGAAGTTTAGTTCGACCTTTTTACTCTTAATGTTGAGTAGAGAGCTCTTCAAGGCTTCAACAGACCCTTGAACATCAGCGCGGATGATGAGGTTTAAGACTTTCTTTTCAGTTAGTTCTTGGTGTCGCTGCATGAGGCCTTCTAATCCTTCTGAGCGACGTTGGATGACCGCACGTTTTGTTCCTGAAGCACGTTCACTAGCAAGTTTGCGGGCTTCTTTTTCGTTTTCTACGGCGATAAATTCGTTTCCAGCAGAAGGAACTCCTGAGAGTCCCGTAATTTTTACGGGTGTAGAAGGACCTGCAACTGGGATGCTTTTTCCATGTTCATCGTGCATCGTTTTTACGCGAGCGTAAATTTCATCGATGACAAGAGCGTCTCCTAGTCTTAACGTTCCGTTTTGAACGAGCACTGTTGCTATGGCTCCAAATCCTTTGTGGAGCTGAGATTCAACAACTGTTCCGCGAGCTCTTGTATCGGGATTTGCCCGCAGTTCTAAAACTTCTGATTGGAGGATGAGCATTTCAAGTAAGTCGGGAATGCCTTGACCAGTCGATGCAGAGCAGTTCACAGTGATCACGGATCCACCCCATGCTTCAGGGAGTAGTTCGCGGTCAGCTAATTGACGATAAATGTTTTCTGCGTCAAAGCCATCTTTGTCGCACTTATTTAGCGCGATCAGCATGGGAACACCGTATTCTTTGGCATGCTTGATCGCTTCGTCGGTTTGAGGCATGATTCCTTCATCTCCAGCGATAACAAGAACGACAATATCGGTGATTGTAGCACCACGCATCCGCATCATTGAAAAGGCTTCGTGCCCAGGAGTGTCTAAAATGGTGATGTCACCATGTTCACGATGGCATTTAAAAGCTCCGATGTGTTGTGTAATGGCTCCTGCTTCACCGCCCGCAATGTTGCTTTTGCGAATGGCGTCAATAAGACTTGTTTTTCCATGATCAACATGTCCCATGAAGGCAACGATAGGAGCGCGGAGTTCTAAGTGTTTTTCGCCTGCTTCAGCAATTTCTTCTTGGATGGTTTTGTCGGTAATGCGAAGTCGTTCTTCTTCACTTGTGTCAATTGTGATTTCACAACCGAACTCGTGGCCGAGAAGTTGAATGGTTGTTTCGTCATCTAAGTAGTCGTTAAGAGTTAGAGCCACCCCTTGCATGAAGAGTTTGGAAATGAGCTCTGAAGCTTTGAGCTTCATCGCTTGCGCTAAGTCTTTGATCGAGATTGGAATGCGGACTGAAAGATTTTTTGGCCGAACGATTTCTATTGGTTCTTTATTTGATGGGCGGAATCGGGGGCGTCTGCGACGGTAAGTGCGCTCTTCTCCGACACGCAGTCCGTGGCGGTCGCGAGAATCAAATCGGTTAGATTTAATGTCTCGAGTGACACGACTAAATTCAGCGCGGTAACCTTGTTGTTTTTTCTCTTCTTTGAAACCACGTTCTGGATCCCGTTTCTTAATGTCTTTAAATGTAGATTTTTTCTCTTCAGCTTTTTCGGGTTTTTTAGCAGGAGGAGTGGGTTTACCTTTTGAAGGGCGCGCTTCGGTTTTTGGAGCTTTGGGTTTCTCAGGTGCAGGTTGTTTAACTTTGGGCTTTTCTACTTTTTCGACTGGAGGTTTTTCAGCTGGAGGAGGAGCTTTTTTCTCTTCGACTTTTGGAGGAGCTGCTTTTTCTGGCTCTTTTTTTACAGCAGGAGCCTTTGGGCTTTCTTTTTCAGCCGGTATTTTTTCTTTTGCAGCAGCTTGTGGCTTTTCTTTGGCTTTTTCTTCTTTAGGAGGAGCTTCTTTTTCTTCTTTCTTAAGTTTGCTCTTTTTTAGGGCTTCTGCAAGCTGAGTGTTTTTGACTTTTAGCTTGAGGTTTTTTGCCAAAATTAGGTCCTTATTTTCTGGATTTTTTCTATGATATCTTGAGCCATTTCAGTGCTGATACCTGTCGACTTCGTCAATTCATCAATGGGGGCATTGAGAATTTTACGAGGAGTGTTGTATCCAGCCTCTTTTAAGCTATCGATAACAAATTGGTTTAGGCCTTCGACCTGTTCGAGTTCCACATCGAGCTCTGGACTTTCCTCTTGAGAAAGCTGTTGCTTCTCAAAAGTCAGCGCGGCTTGATACTCACTCATTTTCTTCACCTCAATCTCAGCGCCAATTAGCTCAGCGTTGAGACGGGCATTCATTCCTCTTTTCCCGATCACAATCGGATAGTCTTCGTCTTCTACAACAGCAAAAATTGTGTTTCTCTCTCTGTCGAATTGAAGTTTTTTTGGTTCGATCGGGTGGACCAAGCTTTGAAAAAGTTCGATAGGGTCTTCAGTGAAGATGACAATATCGATTTTTTCATTGTTGAGTTCTCTGATAATGTTTTTAACGCGTGTTCCGCGTACACCGACACAAGCACCGAGAGGATCGACTTTAGGATCATTTGAGTAGACGGCGATTTTGGTGCGGTAGCCTGCTTCTCTCACGATTTTTTTAATTCCAACAGTTTCTTCGTGCAACTCTGGAACTTCTTGGATGAAGAGTTGTTCGACCATTTCTGGATGACTGCGAGAAAGAACGACTTCTGCACCACCACCTTCTGTATCGCGCACTTCCCAAAGAAGAGCCTGAATACGATCACCGACATGATACTTTTCAGTTTTGGGGTAAAATCGATCAGGAAGAATGGCTTCAACTTTTCCTAGATCAACAATTAGTGTGGAGCCTTTAACAAGGCGCTTCACAGTTCCCGAAACAATTTCACCAATACGGTGGCGGTACTCTTCATAAATGACGTCGCGCTCTGCACTACGCAGCTTTTGAGAAATCACCTGCTTAGCTGTTTGTGCGGCAATACGCCCGAAATCAGCTGGAGTAACAGTCACACGGATGAATTGACCAAGCTCACACGCAGGATCGAGCTCTCGTGCTTCTTCAATGAGAATTTCTTCATCGGGATAGGTCACCTCTTCGACGACCTCCTTTTCAGCGATCACTTCGATTTCACCATTACGAGGATCGATTTCTACCGAAATGGTTCCAGCGCCTTTAGCACTTTTGCGTGCGGCGACTTGGAGCGATTCTTCGATAGCTTTGATAATCGTTTCCCGCTTGATCCCTTTTTCTCGTTCAAGGTATTCAAAAATAGCGACTAAGTCTTTATTCATCCTAATGCTCTTACGTTTTGTTTATCAAGAAAACGGGATTATTCTTCCTCGTTTTCCTCTTCCTCTTCAGGCTTTTTCTTAGCTGTTTCGACAACGATGTCATCGCGGTTCTCTTGGTTTTCCTCAATGAGGAATTCTTTAATAGAAAGCGAGATTTTTTTGTGTTCTGGGTCGAGTTTGATGACTTTTGCAGTGACTTCGTCGTCAACGTTGACAACTTCTTCGACTTTACCAAAAGCTTGATCAGAAAGCTCTGTGACGTGAACTAATCCTTCGATGCCGTTTTCTAGTTGAATGAAGGCTCCAAAAGCTGTCAGCTTTGTCACAACACCTTTTACAACAGTGCCGATTGGTAGAGTTTTTTCAATCGATTCCCATGGATTACTGCTAAGCTGCTTGATTCCAAGGGTGATTTTTTTACTTTCTTTATCAACAGAAAGGATGATTGCTTCAACGCTGTCACCTTTCTTGAGGACTTCCGAGGGGTGTGAAACTTTTTTGATCCAGCTCAAGTCGGAAATGTGGATAAGACCGTCAATTCCAGGTTCAAGCTCGACAAATGCGCCGTAGTTGGTCAAGTTGCGAATCTCAGCATTGACTGTGCTTCCAACAGGATACTTTTGATCGACGTCTTCCCATGGATTTTTCTCTGTTTGCTTGATTCCAAGTGAAATCTTTCCATCTTCTTTTTGAACAGATAGAACAACGGCTTCGAGTTCGTCACCTTTATTCACAACTTCGCTAGGATCTGTCACGTTTTTTACCCATGACATCTCAGAAACGTGTATCAGACCTTCAATTCCAGGCTCGATTTCAATGAAAGCGCCATAAGGAACGAGGTTGACGATTTTTCCATGAATGAGAGTTCCAGGGGGGTACTTCTTCTCGATTTCTTCCCAAGGATTAGCTTCTTTTTGCTTGAGTCCAAGAGCGACGCGTCCTTTTTCTTGATCGATGTGAAGGATCATCACTTCGAGTTCATCATTGAGCTGTACCATTTCAGATGGATGCTTGATGCGCTTCCAAGTCATGTCTGTAATGTGCAGAAGACCATCGATGCCATCAAGGTCAAGGAAGACTCCAAAGTCAGTGATGTTTTTAACAATTCCTTTGCGCAGTTCGCCTTCTTTAATTTCTTCAAGAAGCTCAGCTTTTTTCGAGCTGCGTTCTTCTTCGAGAAGTTCACGGCGTGAGACAACGATGTTTTTTCTCTCAATGTTGATCTTAAGGATTTTGAAGTCGAAGGATTTGTCGAGGTACTCGTCGATGTTTTTAATTCGTTTGTTATCGATTTGAGAGCCGGGGAGGAATGCCTCCATACCGATATCGACCATCAAGCCACCTTTGACTTTGCGGATGACTTTACCATTGACAATCGAACCTTCTTCGCAGTGTTCAAGGATATACTCCCATTGACGCTGGCGGCGTGCTTTTTCGCGCGATAAGACAATTTGTCCGTCATCACCTTCTGTACGATCGAGATAAACTTCGATCTCGTTATTAAGAGTCAATTCATTGGGATCATTAAATTCGTTAACTGGGATTAGCCCTTCTGATTTGAGTCCAACGTCTACAACGACAAAATCGGGTGTGAGTTCAACGATATCACCTTTAAGGATTTGACCGACTTCCATTGAAGCAATAGAGCCTTCGCCGGCATCTTGTTCCTTTTGGTTGAGCAGGTTTTCAAAAAGTTGCGCATCTTTTTCTTCGAAATCGACATCGTCGATGTATTTGCTTTCGTTCCAGTCGTATTCTAATTCTTTGGACATGTTTAAAGGGTTCTCCATAAGTTTATAATTTCAATGCCATCTTCACCGAAAGAAGAGGCTTTGCTAACAGACCGAACTGGGATGGGAAATAAATTCGCTGCAGCACAGTGCTGTTAATCCAAAAAGCCTAGCAAAGAAATACTAATAAAGCAACTTTTATACCAAGAAACCCCAAAAGTTTAAATTTTACTGGTGCCATTCTTTCCTATATTTTTACTTCTTCACCTCATTTCGTGTCTCATGAACATTGCGAATCATCTTACACAGAAAAGATTAAAACTACCTTGGGTTATCTTAGGTAAAAAGCGAATTTTTGAAATTGATTGAGCATGACTTTTGAGAGTGTTCTAAGCCGATCTGATCAAGGTCGCTTGTCAAGAAATTTTTTTTGTAAAAAAAATCCTACTGTGAATTCAGTGTTTAATTTTTTTTCATTTTGAGCTATACTTCCTCCTGTTTATGGATTACTTGCGTTTCGGAGGATTAAGGAAATGGCGACTTTAGCAAATACAGGAACAGAACATGGTGGTGGTGTTTTGGCCTGCGTTCCACAGTTTAAAACCTGGACCTACTCACATGGAAGAGGGTCAGAAATTGTCATCTCAGGGGATGCAAAGGAACTCAAAGCGATTTGGGTTAAAGAAGGAAGTTACACGCCTCTATTTTCTTGCGATTTGACTGAGCCTAATTGGAATACTATAAAAGATCTAGACGCTTATCTGCAAAAGTATTTCCCTACAATTTCTTGGCAATGGGATTATCTAGTGGGAATTGTACCTTATCGAAAAATTCCTTCTGTTACATTTACTATGAACACTCTCTATCAAGTCCACGTTAAATTTTCTTCCAAAAGCGTTTCTTTAGAAGTGGCATTTTTTGATACAGGTCATGCTGTAAAACATCGGCTCATTAATCGTCTCAGAGATTTAAAACTTTGGGGAAAACCAGGTTATGAGTTTTGCGTTTTAGAATATAACAGCAAGACAATAGGAGAAGATGAGTATTTTGGGACTCATGCAGAAAAAAGTGAGACTCAAGCTAACATTATCCCAAAATATTATAGTAGGGGACTTCAACCCACTGAAATGTGCTCATGGTGTGAAGGGTTTTTTAACCAAAATGCAAAACGACTTGGCTCTCGTTCATGTTAAAAACTCTAGTGATGAAATTTGGAGGTGCAGCTCTTGCAACTCCAAATCATTTTTGCCGCGTTGCTCGGCGCGTAAAAGAAAAATTTCGATCAGATAAAAAGCTCATTATTGTCGTAAGTGCGATGGGACAAATGACCGATGAACTCATGGAACTTGCGCACAAGGTTTCTCCAAAGCCACTTAAAAGAGAGCAGGACATGCTCATCTCTGTCGGAGAGAGAATCAGCATGTCGCTTTTAGCAATGGCCTTAGCTGATCAAGGTGTTGAAGCCATCAGTTTAACTGGGAGTCAGTCGGGAATTATGACATCTAGTGATCATTTAGAAGCCTGCATTACAGCTGTGCGGCCTCTACGACTCAAACAGCATCTAGACGAAGGAAAGGCGGTTATCGTGGCAGGGTTTCAAGGAGTGAGCCAAGACAAAGAAATCACAACTTTAGGTCGGGGTGGGTCTGATACCACAGCTGTTGCCTTAGGGGTTGCATGTGAGGCTGAAAAGGTCGAGTTTTATAAAGATGTTCCAGGCTTTTATGAGAAAGATCCAAAAAAAGAAGTTGATGCTTCACTTTTTTCTCATCTTTCCTATAAGCAAGCGCTTACTTATGCGAAGCAAGGGAGCACACCTCTTCATCCTCGTTCAATTTTCCTTGCTTCAAAAAATGGCATCCCATTACACGTATTAAGTTTTAGGGAAGATGAGCGCATTCTCTTTCCAGGAACGAAAATCAGTGATGATCAAATAGCGAGGAGCTCGGAGCCTATTTATGAAAGCATTGGCACAGGAGACCAGTCACCGCCCTGAAGTTCAAGCTGCTATTCGGCGCATCTTAGAGCACACTCAAGCTCCTTTTCCTTCCATTACACACTCTCACTTAGATCCCCTAGATAATACTGTATCATTTTTCCTCCTTTGTCAGGACCAACCAGGCCTCGGCACCTTTTTTTATGAAATGGTGACGCGGTCTCTTCCTGGAAAGGAAACACTGTTTTTTTTGTCAGAAGTTGATGAGACCTATATTGTCGCTGAGCTTGAAATGCGTTTTCAAAGCCGCATGAAATGGGAACAAGTAAAAGGACATGTTGAGGTGCTAAAACACGAGCTCATGGTCGGGCTTCGCTCGCCGTATCATGCCAATCGCATTTTAGAGTTGAAGGGGATGACTTTAGAAGAAAAGCGGATTCGTGTTCAAGAACGCGTAGCGAAGACTCTTCAACGGTTCCCAGAGAAATTTGATTATGATTTCTTTTCCCTTGTGCAGCATTACTTTATTCGGTCCCATCAAGAAAGCCTCCGCTTTCATGAAGTACGGCAAATCAGTGAGAACTTAGCAGGTCTGTACCAACTCAAGCGTAAGCTCAGACAGAAAATTGAAGAAAACTCCGGCAGGCGCCACCTATTTGTGAAGGTCAGAAAGCGGTGGTTGCACCATCCTTTTGGGAGTCGTCAAGTCTTAGGCGTTTCAGTCGGACTCAATTTTTTGCGAGAGCATGAAGTCTTCTCGGAAAAACACCTGCTCAAAGCTATCCAAGCACTGATACCAGGGGTTGAGCACTTTGCAGAAAGTGTGTACGAGTATGAAGATGGAGAGTACCCTATCCTCCTCCTCTACATGGAGATCAACTCGCATGAGCAAGCCTTGCTGAAGCGAGAACTTCCCTTAGTCCTCAAAGGTCGTGTTGAACACCTGCAGCGCCCTCTTTTCATGCCTCGTAATGAAGAAGAGGTGATGCGGCATGTGGTCACATTAGGTGGGCAGCTCAAGTTCTCACGCGATCTTCCTCAAATCATTCTTTCATTCCACGGTCAAACCGATAAAAAGCTTTACTTTACGGTGATTTTAGCGCGCGTTTTACTTCCCCACCTAGAAAGTGCTGAAGAATTACTTGAAAAACTCGGACACTTACATCCACAGGTTGAGCGGGTGAAAAAGATCGGAATGCTTAGGAAGAAATACTTTAAGGAAGCTCTCGTTTTCAAAGTGGAGCTGCGACTCACAGACTTCTTGCGAGATGACCAATCGGTCGACTTATATAAGGCACGCCTTTTCGTTTTAAAAGAGCTCGAGAAGGTCGTGGGCGAAGTGCGTGATTACAATGGGGGGATGATTTCGAAGCAAAATGAGGTGCTTTCAGCCTTGCATGAGCTATTAGGTGCAGAGGCTCAGCGGCATGGTCTTCTTCTCGATAATTTTTTTCATGCTCTGTATCCAGTGGAAAAGCGCAGCTTGGTTCCTCCTCAGGACTTAAAAACCTTTTTTACTCTCCTGCTTGAAGTTCTCTATAAGCGGAGAAAATTTTTAACGCTTCGACAAGATGCCTTCTACCTTGTCATGGAAGTGGCTGACAAGGAAAAGCTTTTGGAATTTGTGGAGCAGATGAAATTTTCCTCGCGTCCTGTCCAATTGCAATTAATGCATGATGAACGCTTTTTCTATGGCTTGATTTTAGAAAAAGATGAGCAGGAAATCGTCAAACAGCTGCGGGCTTTTGCAATTAAGTAATTTTTTTTGTGCGTTGATCGAAATATTCGATTTTTAAACCCATCTTTTTTATACTTTAGAAGTATGTCAAAAAAACCTTACGTTCACATTGAACCTTCAATTTTTGCCGCGGACTTTGGACATTTAGCAGATGAAGCTAAACGGATTGAAGATGCGGGTGCTGATGCCATTCACTTCGACATTATGGATGGTCATTTTGTTCCCAATCTCAGCTTAAGTCCTAAGGCATTAGCAGCCGTGAATCGTGCAACCGATCTATTTATCGACGTGCACATCATGGTTTACCAACCGTTTGAATATATCGAACGACTCATTGAGAATGGGGCTGACTGTATCACATTTCACGTTGAAGCAACCGAAGATGTCGAAGATACGTTAACGTACATTCGGAAATGCAATGTGAAGGCGGGTCTTGCTTTTTGCCCTGAAACAACAGAATCGATCATTCCTAAGTACCTCGATAAATGCGATAAAATTCTACTGATGACTGTGCATCCCGGATTTGGAGGGCAGTCTTTCATTGACGCAGTTCTCGATAAAATTCAGTTTACGCGCGACCTTTGCAATCGGCTCAACATCCGTCAAGGTGGAGTGGTTCCAAAGGATGAAAATGCTCCTGAGAATGCCCTTCCTCAGTTTGATATTCAGGTAGATGGAGGAATCGACGACAAGACGGCACCTCTTTGTGTGAAAGCTGGAGCCAATCATCTTGTTGCGGGGACTTATCTCTTCAAAGGAGACGATATGAAGTCCAAAATTGTGGGGCTTCGAGGAGAAGGGGCATGAAAAAGATTGTTGTGATGGGTGGTGGAACGGGAAATTTTGCCGTTTTACGTGGACTCAAAAATTACGATCTCGATCTTTCTGCAATTGTTTCCATGGCAGATGATGGAGGCAGCACAGGGGTACTGCGCGATGAACTCGGTGTTTTACCTCCAGGTGATGTCCGTCAATGTTTAGTGGCCTTGTCTGACTCTTCTCGCTTGATGCGGAGTGTCATGAACTATCGGTTTGAAAATGGAGGGCTTGGTGGACATAGCTTTGGCAACCTTCTTTTATCAGCCTTAGAAAAGGTAACAGGCAGTTTTGAAAAAGCTGTCGAGGAAGTGGGGCGTATCTTGTATATCAAGGGAAAAGTCATTCCTGTGACAACTCACCAAGTACGTCTAAAGATGGTTCTCAAAAACCGAAAAGTTTTGGAAGGTGAGCGAGAAATCTATCTCTCGGATGAGATCGATAAAGGATACGAAAGCATCTTCTTGGAGCCTTTTCCACAAGCCAATCCTCGCGCTCTCGATGAAATTCGAAGTGCCGATTTAATTATTATGGGTCCAGGTGGCCTCCACACATCGATCATTCCTAACTTGCTCGTTAAAGGGATGAGCCAAGCTTTACGTGAAACTGCTGCAAAATCGATTTTTATTTGTAATCTTATGAACCGAAAAGGGCAGACGACAGGGTTTAAGGCTAGCGACTACCACCGTGAAGTGGTCCGTTTTATTGGGGAAGATATTTTTGACTACATTTTAGTGAATAACCAAAAGCCTGAGAAAGAACTCATCGAACGCTACGCGAGTGAGGGGGAACTGGTTGAAAATGACATCAATGACTCGCGTGTCATTTCAGCGCCGCTTCTTGGAGATATTGCAGCAAAAGACCGTGCCGATGTCTTATTAACACGCAGTTTGATTCGGCACCAATCGAAACAAGTAACGCAAGAGATATTGAAAATTGTTAATCATCTTTGACCTAGACGACACATTGATCGACACATCGGGATCGATCATTCCAGGCTTATTAAGAAATGCTTTGCAAGCCATGCAAAAAAAAGGGCTGGAAGTTTCGAACTTTGACCACACCTATCAAAGACTGCTCCATTTTGACCGCAATCACTCGAGTTCTAGTACGGCTCTTTTAGAATTTCTAGAAATTTATGACGCGCCGAGCTCATGCTACGAGGAAGGAATGCGAGAAGTCTACGAGGAACCTGTGTACTCTGCACCGATTCAACCAATTGATGATGCAATCGAAGTCTTACATGAGCTTGCAGAGTCCTATCAGTTAGCACTTGTGACAAAAGGGAAAGAACATATTCAGAAAGAAAAGATGAGACGTGCTAAGATACCAATTAAACTTTTTAGTTATCTTTGCTTTTGTGAAGAGGGGCCTCTTTCAGGCCCCGGAAAAAAGGGTTTTTATGAATCGATCGGGAGAGAGATCGGAATTTCTCCTTCTCAAGTTTTAGTTTGTGGGGATCGAATTTCAATCGATCTTGCTCCAGCTAAAGAACTTGGGTATAAAACAGTTCAAATGAGATGGGGAAGGGGGTTAGGTAATACTGGATTAAAAAAGGATGTCGATTATACCATTTTACATCTCAATGAACTTGGACCGATCGCCAAGCAAGTTAAAAATATGAGTTAACATGGCAACAAGTAACCAAATTTCTCCAGGAATGACCCTTTCGATCGATGGAAAGATCTATCGAGTCGAATTTAGTGTCCGGGTAACCGTGGCAAAAGGGGTTCCATTTATAAAGACGAAGCTGAAAGATCTCATGTCAGATGAGGTCATCGAAAAGAATTTTAAAGTCGATCAGCCCGTTGAAGAAGTGACCTTAAGTGAGAGACGACTCGAGTATTTGTATCTAGAAGGTAAGGATCATCTCTTTCTCGACATCGACCAGCTCGAAGAGGTACTTGTTCCTGCTGCTGTAGTTGGAGATAAGGTCCACTATTTAAAGGAAAGCATCCAGTTGAAAGCGATGTTTTATGGAGATACCATTTTTTCGATTGAACTTCCTCAGTTCCTCGAGCTTATGGTGATGAAGTTAGAAGAATTAGAATCAAAAGTCTCTGTTTCAAACGCGAGCAAACTCGCACTTTTAGAAACAGGAGCACGAGTGGAAGTCCCACTCTTTATAGAAGTAGGTGATATCATCAAAGTTGATACACACGTTGGCGAATACGTCCAACGTATATAAGACATGGAGAACTTGAAGTGGATTTAGACACAATAAAAAAACTCATGGAAGCGATGGAAGAAAGCGGAACAACCCGCGTTTCTTTGAAAGAAGAAAATGGTTTCGCTCTTGAGTTAGAACGGAGTCCAGACTTTCATGTGAAGCCTTATGTGCAGCATCCGGAACCTCCCGTTCAACACATGCAGCCGGCTGCTCCTCAGCCACAGCATAAGGTTGCAGAAGAGCCTAAACAAGTAGCACAACCGACAGATGACGCTGGTTTTGAAATCAAGTCTCCAATGGTTGGAACATTTTACTCATCGCCGACTCCTGATGACCCTCCATTTGTGAGTGTTGGAGACGAAGTAAAAGAAGATACTGTTGTCTGTATCATCGAAGCGATGAAAGTTATGAATGAAGTAAAAGCCGGGAAAAGTGGTAAAGTTAAAAAAGTCTTTGTTGACAATGCCCATCCCGTAGAATTTGGAACCCAACTTTTTCTGATAGAAGCATGAAAAAAGTACTCGTAGCAAATCGTGGTGAAATTGCAGTACGGATTATCCGTGCATGTCATGACCTAGGACTTCAAACTGTAGCTGTTTATTCGAAAGCAGATGCAGAAGCTTTGCATGTTCTCCATGCCGACGAAGCAATCTGCATTGGCGAAGCGCCAGCATTGCAGTCCTATCTCAAAATCCCCAACATTCTCTCAGCTTGTGAAATTACCGGTGCAGACGCAATCCATCCAGGCTATGGGTTTCTCAGTGAAAATGCGAACTTCGCCTCTATTTGTGAAAGTTGCGGTTTAACATTTATTGGACCTTCGCCCAAGACGATTGCACTACTTGGCGATAAAGCAAATGCTAAGGCGATTGCTAAAAGTGCTCGTTGCCCAGTTATTCCAGGATCAGATGGTGTCGTCGAAAATGTTGATATCGCTCTTAAAGAAGCCAAAAAAATCGGCTTTCCCGTCTTCATTAAAGCATCAGCTGGTGGGGGTGGAAAGGGAATCCGCATTGCTTACGATCCTGATGACTTTGCTCGAAAGTTTGCAGCCGCTCGTGCCGAAGCAGAAGTGAGCTTTGGAAATCCCGACATCTACCTTGAAAAGATGATCATGAATCCTCGCCATGTCGAGATTCAGATTTTAGGGGATAAGTACGGCAACTATGTTCACTTGGGAGAGCGTGACTGCACGATTCAACGTCGTCGTCAAAAGCTTATTGAAGAAACCCCAAGTCCCGTTTTGACACCAGCCCTGCGTAAGAAAATGGGTGAGGCTGCAGTCAACATTGCTAAAGCTGCCAAGTACCATACCGTCGGAACCGTTGAATTCCTTCTTGATGAGAAGAAAAACTTCTACTTCATGGAAGTGAATACACGTATCCAGGTCGAGCACACTGTGACCGAAGATCTGACTGGAATTGACTTACTGAAAGAGCAAATTAAGATGGCGATGGGTGAAAAGCTGACTTACAAGCAGAAAAACATCGACTTCGATGGGCACGTATTCCAATTTCGGATCAATGCAGAAAATCCTTCGAAAAATTTTATGCCTTCACCTGGCATGCTCGAATATTACATTGCACCAGGTGGGCCCAATATCCGCGTGGATAGTGCATGTTACTCTGGATACAAAATTCCTCCCTATTACGATTCGCTCATTGCAAAGCTCATCGTGAAAGGGCGTGACAGAGAAGACGCCATCCGTGTTGCCAAAAGAGCTCTCAAAGAGTTTCATATCGGGGGAGTGGATTCGACCATTTCCTTCCATCAATTCATGCTTGATAACCAAAAATTTCTCTCAGGCGAATACAATCTCGATTTCATTGATGGCCTGATTGAGCAAGGATGCAGTTTTACAGACGATGAATCATAGTTTTCTCGAAAAAAGACAACCTCCAGGAAACGCCCTTCAACTAGACCTTCTCATCGACCGAAAAAAAATCAAAGAGAGGTTGCATGTTCAGGCGCAAGAACTAGATAATCTTTATAAAGACGAAGAGATCACCATTGTGATGCTCATGAAAGGGGCCTTCTTTCTTGTTGCAGACCTGATGCGCCTTCTTCATATGCCGATGCGTGTAGAAGCACTTGAATGTTCAAGTTATGGCGAACGTGGCATGCAAAAAGGAGAACTGATCATTTCAGGATTAGAAAACATTCATGCGGAAGGAAAACACATCCTGATTGTTGACGACATTTTTGACACGGGTGACACTCTTTCTGAAGTCTATGAAGCGCTGAAGCAAAAAAATCCTGCTTCTCTTCGCTCACTTGTTCTCTTAACAAAAGATGTCCCCCATCAAACCAATTACAGTCCAGACTTTAGTCTGTTTGATATTGAAGACCGTTTTGTTGTAGGGTATGGTCTAGACTACAAAGAGTATTACCGCGGCATGCCCGACATTTACGCCATCAACCCATAGAGAGTATGAAAGGGATTATCTTAGCGGGAGGGTCTGGAACCCGCCTTTATCCAGTCACCTATCCAACAAGCAAACAGCTTCTTCCCATCTATGATAAACCGATGATTTACTATCCTCTTTCTGTCTTAATGCAAGCGCATATTCGGGAGATTCTTCTGATCTCAACTCCAGAGGACCTTCCTCGCTTTCAACGTCTTTTCGGAGATGGGAGTCATTTAGGTCTTTCCATCTCTTATGCCGAGCAGCAAGAGCCAAAGGGCATTGCCGAAGCATTTACAATTGGTGCTTCATTTATTGGTGATGATACGGTTGCCCTTGTCCTCGGCGATAATATCTTTTACGGCCACCATCTCTGTGATCTTCTGCACCAATGTGGGGATCTCGAATCAGGGGGCATTGTATTTGGCTATCAAGTAAAAGATCCCGAGCGGTATGGTGTGGTTGCATTTGACTCTGAGATGCAAGTGACAGACATCGTTGAAAAACCGACGAACCCTCCATCCTCTTATGCTGTCACAGGGCTTTATTTTTACGACCAAACGGCTGTGGACATTGCGCGCTCCTTGAAACCTTCTTGGAGGAATGAACTGGAAATCACTGACGTCAACCGGGCCTATCTTGAACGTGGTGAGCTTCGATTGCATCTTTTTGACCGTGGCTTTGCGTGGCTTGATACAGGGACTTTTGAAGCCCTCCATCAAGCTTCAAACTATGTCCAAGCTATCCAAGACCGGCAGGGAATTCAAATCGCCTGTGTCGAGGAAATAGCTTTCCAAAATGGATGGATCACTCAAGATGAGCTCGTTCAATTAGCTTCCAAGCATGAAAAGAGCACCTACGGCAGTTACCTCAAAGGGCTCTGCACTTCGAAATCTAACGCTTAAAATCCCTCATCTGCTATCTTCCTTAGCCAAATTAGGAGGAAAGTCAGTGGCAGGCAAAGTTACAATAAAATTTGGTCAGATTCTCTATGCAGAAGATGATATAACTTATCAAATGACCACTCCTCGGATTCTTGCTAGAATTGGTTTCGAGGTTAAAGTTGTGGGCAATGGTCAGCTTGCAGTTGATGCATTTAAAGAAAACTCTCGTTATGCGTCTGTTCTGCTCGATAATCAGATGCCAATTTTGACTGGTCTAGAGGCTGCAAGGCGTATTTTAGAGCAGAAGACTGTCGATATTGTCCTTTTTACATCAGATGAAAAGAAAGATGTGTGTGAAAAGATAGATGATTTGGGGATTCGTTACCTACAAAAACCTAGCAGTGAAAGTGGCTTCAGGATTTTATACGCAAGCCTTCTGGAGAGACGTTAGTTTTTTTCTGAACCACTTTTTTCATGGGGCTTAGTACGATTTCGTCACATACTGTGCCTGCGCGCATCTTTAAAATGAGTTCCACTATTTCAGCAATATCTTCGGGAAGAATGGCCTGTGTAGGATCTTCTCCCGGTTCAAATCCTAGAGGGTCGTAGAATGGGGTCCGAACCATTCCTGGTTGAACCATCGAGACATGTACAGAGCTTCGACTGCACTCTTCACGTAAACTTTGCGCAAAGCCGCGCAAGGCAAACTTGGAAGCACAGTAGATGCTTCCCTTTTGCTTACCGACTAGAGAGGCTTCTGAACCGATAAAAACGATATCCGCACGTTCTCGTTTTTTAAGATGAGGCAACAGCTTTTTAATCAAAAAGACATGGCTTAAAAAATTGAGGTCCATAAGAGAGCGAATCTGCTCATAGGAAAATTCCTCTAAATTACCAAATTGACCCCGTCCGACGTTACAAATGACAGCGTCAACTTCTAAAAAGGGCTCGAGTTCATCAGGCAGAGAATCCAAATCAGACAGGTCGATTGCGTAAGGATGAAAATGAGGATGCTCATTGTCTTGTGGATTGCGGGAGAGCCCCCAGACTTCATGTCCTGCTGCAAGGAGTTGATTTGTGATGGCAAGTCCGATACCTGAGCTGGTTCCTGTAATTAAAACTCTTCGGCACATACGAATAATTTCCTCTTATCAAAATAGTTGAGCAGTTTCTCATGGCAGAAACGGAGTTTGCCTTGAATCCTTGGGCCTTCTTGGTTGATGGCAAGGAGAGGGTCGTTTGGCTTGAGCCGCTTCATTTCTTTCATGACAGGTTTGGGTAATCGAAAAGCCCCTAGAGAGACAGAATGAAGGAGGTTCTCATCAACGCTGCGAAAGACCTCTTCGAAAAAATCTGTGTAATGCTTTTCAAAGTTGTCACAATCGATGATGGGATCGAAACGGAGGCCAATTTTCCAGCCGGCTTTTTGCAACTTTTGAATCGCTTCAAGCCGTTTTGCGAGAGGCGGCGTTTTTTTTTCGAGCTCTTGAATTAAGGGCTGAGGGCTCAGGCTAAATGCGACGACGCAATTGGGAAAGGGCTCTTGGCCTAAAAGTTCTCGAATAAACACACTTTTTGTTCGCAATTCAAGCTCTGCATTCGGGTGCTCGCGGAAGAAGGGGAGAAAAGCTGAAAGAAAACCCGTTTTTGGGTCCATAGCCAAGCTATCGCCATCATAACCCGAAAAAAAAGTGGCTTTTTCTTCACCAAGTTTTTCTTTGATCTCTTCTTGAAACTCTTCGAAATTAACGAAGAGAACGAAAGATGCAGAGCGGTACATTCCTTGCAAAAAGCAGTAGCGGCAATCAAAAGGGCAATTGAGAAAGTGAGAAAAATAATAGTTGTGTTTTGCCCCAATGCCATAACCAGGAGGAGTGGGGTAGACCAAGGTGCCATGTTTTTTAGCAAGGATGAAACTGGCTCCTTTTTTTTGAAGACGAAAGTGTTGACTCTTCCGGTTAAAAATCTCTGGGTAGCGATCAATGGGAATCACTTGGGAGGGTTGAAGCTTTTCGAGAACTTTCAACGTGCGGGGGTGAGCTTGCACATCCTTTTCCACATAGACAAACGTCATGAGAGAGGAAGGGCGAGATTTTTGAGATGGTTTTCAAGAAACGCAAGTGCGTCCTTTGCTGTTTTCTGCTCCGAGAAATCCTGAGAAAAAAGGACGTGGTCAGGGCAGAGCAGTTGCCATCGTTGAAGGTGGTTTCTAAGTTGGTGTGTTTCACAAGTGGTGAAGTGCCATTTTTCAAACATTCATCGAGAAAAGGGATGTTTACAGGGGCAATTTCATCGATGAGTCCATGCATTTCTTCTAAGATCTTTTGAATCAGTTCGACATGATCCCCAATCAGCTTTTCAACGAGTTTTTTATTCACTTCAGTTGCAGGGTGTTTGACGTTATCGGAAATCACCTTAAACACATGGATCATTTCAAGAGGAGTGAGCTTGGAAGCTATTGAGTAGAAACCGGCAGCTTCCATGTCGTAAACATAGTCTGTTTCATACGCATGTTCGGGGGTTTCAACCGTTAAGCAGACCTCAGTTTGGCAAGGAGGGGTGAAGACAAAACTTGGGAAGAAAGATAAGCGCCGACCTTCATCGATAATCTTGTGGATGAGAAGAGGAGTGCCCACTCTATGGAGCTGATGGCCTCCGATTCCGACATTGAGGTAGCCGTAAATGTCTTCGTCCCGATGAATGGCTGCGAGATAACTACACGCAGCACCTGCTTTAATTTTTCCGACGCCTGAGACGATCAGTTTGATTTGGTCATTTTCCCAGATGGGGAAGAGGTGATTACCGGAGAGAGGCTTGAGATCGAGCGCTTCGATAAGTGGGCCTGCTTCTGCTTTGAGCGCCACTTCAACACAAATCATAAATCTATTTTCTACCTTAAACCAGATGTTCCTAAATGAGATTTTATTCTTAACCTGATTGTGGGTGATGAGAGAAAATGTTCTAAGATGTGGAGGGTTTCTGGGTCGAATTTTTCAGATCTGAGCGCTGCGGAATAGCCATGGCTATTTCCAAGCGAATAGATGAAAAATGCGGCCAGAAACGCCCGCAGATTAGGGCATTTTCTCTCATCACCCACAATCTAAAAAAGGTGGCACCCAGATTCGAACTGGGGATCAGAGCTTTGCAGGCTCCTGCCTTACCGCTTGGCTATGCCACCAACCTTTTTAAAGGAAAACCATTATCAGGCATGAACGTGTTTGGGTCAAGGCTATGAAGAGATAATTTGCTCATCTAACCCTTTCAAGTGGCTTTCAGTTTGGTTGATCGCCCCTTGGAGAATGTAGTGCAGGAGAAAAAGAGATTTTGAAAGCTCTTCGACATGGAACTTGGAATTTTGGATGATATTTTTGGTCAGATCGATCTTTGTTCGGACATTAAAATGCTGAAGGGATCCCTCATCTTTATCCATAATTTGTTTAAAATCACGCCGAAGAAGTGTTGCTGTTTGATTGATTGTTCGCAGATCTGCCCATAGGGCTCCAAAAAAAGCTGCAGCTGCAAAGAAGACTATGGAAATGGTTGTAAAAAGGCGAGTCGTGATGTGCCAAGCATAGAAACAAATTGCTGTATAAAAGCACAATTTCCCCAAATAATGGCTCGCTGGGATCATGAAGTCCATGATATTATCAATTTTTTCGATTGTGGGGGCGATTTGTTCCGGAATGAAGGGTGCTGAAATCCCTTTTTTTGGGGTGGTTGCTAGGACGACTGTCCGGTCTTTCAGCTCTTCAATTTTTTCAGTGGTTTGTTCTTTTGCCCCTTCAGTCGTAAGGAGCCAATAGATGTCTTGTGCATACCCCCAACCAGTTGTGATGAGGTAAAGCATGCCTGGACTGATGCTAGGATTTGTCATTTTTACTCAATTTTTATCTTTTACGGGTACTAATGGTAAAGAAATCCTAGAATGAGATCAACGAAAAAGGCGCTTTTTTAAAAGCGCCTTTGAAGAAATTTTAAACTTCGCGTTTTGAAACGATGTCTAAATAAGGGCGAAGAAGAGGCTCGATGAAAGTCGTGTTGTATTTAAGGGTATTGCGGAATTCGCTCCAACGTGTCGTCACAGCTTCATCATCAATGTCGAAGCTATCTGCATCTTGCTTTTGAGTCCACTCGTGAAGCTCTTTCACTGCGTGATATGTTTGGTATGAGTCGTAGATTAGTGCGCCCGAAACAAGTGCAGAAATCAAGGTGACAGGTGAAAAGAGGGTCGCAAACGTTGAAACGTATGATTGGACGTAGAAAACTGCAGAAAAAGCAAATGTTCCACCAATCACAGTTTGAGCTAAGCTTGCGCTATCGAGCATCATCTCTACGAAGTTTTGCACTTTTTCAAGAGTTGCTTCATCGTTGATTGAGATCGCTTGCGCCTTTAGATCGGCAGGCAAGGTTGTCACTTTGGCGATGACTGGCGCCAAATAATCTCGGACAGTCGAGAGTTGCATGATCATCTCCTATATTTAAAAATTTTTGTTAGTTAGGAGAATATTATACACTAACTCCAAGTTTATTTGTTTTTTAAAGATTTTTTAATCTAATGCCTTTCTTTCCATTCTGCTCCAAAGGGATCCAATGTATCTTAGAGGCGGGCTGACAACCCGAGAAACAGCAGAATAGCCCATTAAAGTAAATTGCCATGCCTTCATCCATCTGTCAGTTGTTGGATTTGAAGCAATCTGCATTCCTTTGTAAAAATTTTCTTTAAGAAATCCTTGTTTGATTTGGTCAAAGTATTTTGTTGCAATTTCAATAAAAGGTCTAGCAATCGGCTCAACAAGCCAAGTGCGGTATTTCAGTTGTGTTGAGAACTCGAGCCAGCGGTTGTACACGCCATCATTGATCACAAAGGTGTCGTTAAAATTAGGATACTGCTTAATCACCCAATCATTGAGCTCTTTCATAGTTTCATAGGTGCGAAACGAATCATAAGTAATGATTCCAGATAGGAGCATTGTCAGTGTTGTGATCGGAGAGAAAATGTAAGAGACTGTCGAGAAGTAGGAGTGGATATAGTAGACTGAAGAGAGGACGAGAGTTCCTCCTGCTACAGTTTGGACGACAGCAACGGCATCCATGACACTTGTTACAAGCTTTTGGACATTTTCCGAAGTTGTTTGAGGAACTGGTTGATGAGTTGTAAAGTCAGCTCCGATAGCTTTTGCGCTTTTTTCGATTTTTTCTGGAATCTCGACGACGCCTTTAAAAACAGTAGCGATGCCATCTTTAATATCATTGATATTCATGCTGTAAACCTAAAATTTTCGTTCCTAAAGCGAGTGATTATATAATAGATTGGACGTATTTTTCTACTTTAAATCCCAAAAGGATTCAAACTTCCTAAGAGGTCAGTCCATTTTTTATTATCGGGGTCGCGAAACCAACGGACGACTGACCATTTATCGAAGGTTGAGAGGTCTTTAGACATTTTTTCAAAGAGTGCGGAACTTTGATCTAGCGCGTGTTTGAACACAAAGCCAGTCAGCAGTGTTTGGCCGTTAAGATCTTCTTTGAAAGTTTCCCACCTTGTGCAGAATTTGTCATCAATATAAAAAGGGTCTGTCCCATTGGGGAATTCCTTTTTAATCCAGTCTTGAAGGTCTTGGACAACTCCTCGCGACTGATAAACTTCAAACCCAATCACCCCAGAAGCAAAGCTTGCGAGGAGGAGAAGGGGAGTGAACATAAATGAAATGAAGCCAGGGAAGGTTTGATAAATAAAATAACCAGAAATCGAAGAAGTGAAAAAAACTGCCGATGAAACATTTTGAACAAGGGCTCCGATGTCCTGAAACCCAGTGACAAACTTCTGAACTTTTTCAGAAGTAGAGCATTTTGTTGTTTGAAAGTCGGTGACAACTGCTTTACCACTTTCTTTGAAAGTGTCTGCAACAGAAGCCAATCCGCAACTTGTCGAAGGAAAAAATATTTCTAGCACCATGTTAAGCTACCTAACCTTGATTTTTTCTAAGTCGGAAAATATGATAACGAGTTCATCATTACTTGTGTAGAGTTTAAATTTGATTACGAAGCATTTAAGAGAAATTGGAGAGTTTCTTGGCCTGGAACAAGGAGCTGAAATCTATCCTTCTTCAGCTGCGTTTGATAGTCGTAAAGTCGAGCGCAAAGGACTCTTTTTTGCACTTGAAGGTGAAACGCATGATGGGCATGCTTTCTTGGAAGAAGTGGCTCAAAAAGGAGCTTTGGCTGCTGTTGTTTCGCAAAAATATCAAGGGCCCGACTTTGGCCTCACTTTATTTCCTGTTCCTGATGTGCGAGTGGCGTTGCAAGCTCTAGCCAAGTGGTTCCATCGAGAAAATCCTCCTTATGTGATTGCCATTACGGGGACTGTTGGGAAAACAACGACAAAAGAGTTCATAGCAGACCTCTTGAGTCAGCGGTATCGACTTGCCAAACCGGTGGGGAGCGCGAACTCACAAGTCAGTCTACCTCTCATGCTCCTCAATCAAATTGAACCTGTTGAGATGTTGGTGCTAGAAATGGGAATGAGCTTTCCAGGGGAAATCTCAAAGCTTGTTGACATTGCTCCGCCTGATTTTGGAGTTTTGACTAAAGTCAGCTTAGTCCATTCAGAAAACTTTGATACGATAGATGACATTGCGGCTGCAAAAATGGAGCTTTTTGAGCAGACCGATGCCGGTTTGTTTAATCTCGAAACCATGGAGTTTCCTGCCGTTCAAGAAGCGGCAGTGCGAAAGACTTTTTATAGCATGACCGATCCACATGCCGATTACTTTCTAAAACATGCTGGCAATCAGGTTGTGATCGTAGAAAAAGGAAAGGAAAGTCCTCCACTGACTGTGCCCTTTCAAGCGACCCATTTACTGGAAAACTTTTTGTGCGCAACGGCAGTTGCTCGCATGCATGAACTCACTTGGGATGAAATCCAGCATGGCGCAGCAGCAATGCAGCCCTACACACACCGGTTTCAGCTTTTTCAGCGAGATGGCATTCAATATGTCGACGACTCGTACAATGCCAGTGTGGTTTCGGTGAAAGCTGCTTTAGACAATTTGCCAAAGGGAAAGAAGACAATTGCTCTTTTGGGGGATATGCGGGAACTTGGGAAATTTTCTAAAAGGTGTCACGAAGAAGTGGCAGAGCATGCATTAGACATTGTCGATCACTTGCTATGCATTGGAAACGAAATCCAGCCAATGATTGATGTGTTTGAAGCAGCAGGAAAACCTGTCGAAAAAGTCGATTCATGTGAAGAGGCTAAAAAGCGGATTGCGGCGCTTGCAACAGAAGGAGATGTGGTTCTCATTAAAGGATCGAATTCCTTAAAGCTCTGGAAGACTCTGGACTAGATCAACCACTCTTGCTATCATACAAACATATGATGCTCATGTTTCTCCAGTTTTTAGTTGCTCAATTTCAAGTCAAAATTCCTGCGGTTTTTTGGTACTCTTCCACGCGCATGATTTTAGCCGCTATCACAACGCTTTTACTGACAATTTTCTTAGGCCCTTGGGTGATTCGAAAATTATATGAACTCAAAACAGGGCAATCGATTCGGGTAGAAGCTTGCCCCCAACTCGCAGAGCTCCACCAAAAAAAGAAAGAAACTCCTACGATGGGAGGATTGCTTATCCTCGTTTCGATGATCGTCGCCCTTTTTCTTTGGATGGATCTAAGGAGCAGCTTCACGTTGATTCTCCTCATTGCAACTGTTTGGTTGGGCATATTAGGGGGAATTGACGACTATTTGAAGATGAAGCACAAAAACTCGAAGGGACTCCGTGCGAGGAAAAAATTTGGCTTTCAGATTTTGTTTTCGGGTCTGCTCGGCCTTTATTTGATTTGGACGCCGATGACTGAGTCGTTGCATCATGGAAGTTGGTTTTCACCACCAGTTTCAAAAGAGCAGGTTGCCGAGAAACAAGAGACGTTGACCTCGCAAGAAACGTACGGACGCTATTTTCTTCCCTTCAAAAAAGCCCCCTTCTTCACCCTTGCAGGGGGAGGGCTGATTCTTGGTTTTTTCATCACCATGTTTGTGGTGACAGGAGCGTCTAACGCTGTCAATTTAAGTGATGGGCTCGATGGTTTAGCCTCAGGACTCATTTTACTTGTCGGAGCAGTACTGGCTCTGTTTGCCTTTTTGTCGAATAACATTGAAATGGCCCGCTATCTCAACATTCCCTATCTTGAAGGAAGTGGAGAAATTGCCGTTTATCTATGCGCCCTTTGTGGAGCCTGTTTAGGCTTTTTATGGTATAATGGCTATCCAGCTGAAGTGTTTATGGGGGACATTGGCTCCCTTTCGCTTGGAGGCATTTTAGGAACAGCAGCCGTCTTGTTGCGACGTGAATTTTTACTCGCTCTTGTTGGTGGTGTTTTTGTCGTAGAAGCCTTATCGGTAATTCTGCAAGTTCTCAGCTACCGTTACCGAAATAAAAAGCGGATTTTCCGTTGCGCTCCGCTTCACCATCATTTTGAGTTTAAAGGATGGCCTGAAGCGAAAGTAGTGGTTCGGTTTTGGATCATCGGTCTGATTTTGGCCTTGTTCGGCTTAGCATCTATCAAGTTTCAATAAGATGAAGACAGTACTTATAGTAGGATATGGCATCAGTGGCAGGGGAGCAGAAAAATTGCTGCTTAAACTCGGTTATGAAGTTGTTATTGCTGATCAAACTGTTGAAGTGCCTGCTGGTGACTTTGAGTTCGCCGTTTTATCTCCAGGAATTCCTCAAGGTCATCCCCTTCCCTCAGCCTTGAAAACAAGAAACGTTCCCGTCATTGGCGAGGCGGAACTTGCTTTTCGTCATCTTAAAGGAGCGGCTATTGGCGTCACTGGAACGAATGGGAAGACAACACTCACAAACTTTCTTGCCCACGCACTTGGTGGCAAAGCGCTTGGCAATGTTGGTGAAAGTTTAGCAGCTTATGCAGCGTCTGATCAGGATGATGACCTGCTTGTGATTGAACTCAGTTCGTATCAACTAGAAACCTTGCAAACAAAGCTTCTCGATGCAGCAATCCTTACGAATATCACGCCTGATCATATGGATCGTTATCCCTCCTTTGAAGCTTACGCAAATACCAAGTGGCACATTGCGGATTGCTTGAAAGAAAAAGGGGTTTGTTTTGTCCCAAAAAAGCTGGATGATGGCCGATTTTCAAAGGTGCAATCGATTGATGCGGATTCTTATTTACAACTATCGCCGAAGCAGGGATACTGGGCCAAGCTAGACCAAGAAACTTTGGCGCTTGCTTTTGCGGTTTGTCAGAAGTTTAACTTAAGCGAAGAAGCCTTTTTTCAAGCTTTAGAAACTTTTGAAAAACCTCCACACCGCCTTGAGTATGTCTGTGAATGGAATGGGGTGACGTTTATTAACGATAGTAAAGGAACTAACCCTGCGGCCACACTTTACGCAGTCAGTCGCATTCCAGGGTCAATCCTTTTGATTGTTGGAGGGGACAGTAAAGGACTCTCGTTTGAGTCTTGGAAAGAAGGGCTTGGAAAAAAAGTAAAAGCCGTTTTGACAATTGGTGAGGCTGGTTTAAAGTTGCAAGAAATGTTGGCGCCGTTTTACGAAGTCCATCAGATGGGAACCCTTGATGAAGCTACCCATCATGCCAGTCAGATAGCAGAAGATGGCGATACGGTTTTGCTCTCGCCGGGTTGCGCAAGTTTTGATCAATTTGAAAATTATGCGCAGCGGGGAGACGTATTTAAGAATTCGATTCAGCAGTTGAGGAGAGGCATATGAACCGAAGAGATATGATTATTGTCGCAGCACTGATCAATGCTGGGCTCCTTGTTGTGCTCTTTGTCAGTGCAGTCAAACCAAGTCATCGTGAAGAAAAAGGTTCTCTTGCAGTCGCAAGCGAACAAGTCGCAGCGATTGAAACAGCTGTCACAAAACCGGCAAAGACATCCTCTAGCGGTGATCAAATTGATCAAGTGATCAGTGAATATAGCGCAAAAGTTGCCGTAAAAGAAAGCACGGAAACAAAGTCGCTTCCTCTTCCCGTTTTGACTCCAGAACCGAAAGCAGTCGCTCAAGCAGAAGCGCCCAAAGCACCGCTGAAAGCAACTACCGAAGATTTTCGCACCGTGACCGTCGAAAAAGGGGACGTTTTAGAGCGGATTGCCCGTCACAACAGCGTTTCTGTAGAAGAGATCATGAAGCTCAATGGCCTTTCTTCTTCCCGACTTCAGATTGGTCAGGTTTTGAAACTTCCTGCGAAAGCTCAAACAAAAGTCGCAAAGAAAAAAGCTCAGTCTGATGGCAAGTACTACATTGTCAAAGGAGGAGACAATCCCTGGACAATTGCCCAAAAAAATGGGATGCAAGTCGAAGAGCTACTCGATCTCAACAACATGGACGAAGCGAAAGCCAAGCGCTTACGACCTGGTGATAAGTTAAGAATCAAGTGAACAAAAGTAGCTTTTTTCTCTTAGGGTGTATCACCCTTCTTTTTTCAATCGGACTGCTCATGGTTTTTGGGACCACTTCAGCTGAAGTGCTCGATCGCAATCTTCAGGTCAACACTCACCATGCTGCCATGAAACAGGTCATTTATGCCTGCTTTAGTATCGCTTTGGCCATGATCGTCTGGTTTTATGGTTACCAAAAGATACTCAAATGGACGCCCACTCTCTTTTATCTCTTGCTTGCCTGTTTAGTGGCGGTGTTTATCCCAGGAATAGGACAACAAATCAATGGGGCCTATAGGTGGATTGCCTTAGGCCCTTTTTCATTTCAGCCTTCAGAGCTCATGAAGCTCGTGATGCCTCTCATGTTCATCCATCTCTTTTTCAAAAAAGAAGAGAAAATGTCCTGGAAAACCTTTTACTCCGTCATCGCTCTTTTTTGTGTCCCCCTGTTTCTAATCTTGATCGAACCCGACAACGGGACCGTAGCAATATTGCTCATGACAATGATTGCGCTGTTTTTCCTTTGCCGGATCCGTTGGCTTTACTGGCTCCTTCCCGTTCTCGTTCTGGGTTCTGTTGGCGTCTTTTGCGCGCTTCAAATGACCCACGTCCAACACCGTCTTCGCGTTTACATGAACCCCGAGCTTGATTTGCTTGGGAAGGGACATCAACCCTATCAAGCGAAGATTGCAGCCGGTTCAGGAGGCATCACAGGAAAGGGAGTTGGAGAAAGTGTCCAAAAGCTCAACTATCTGCCTACAGCTCGTAGTGACTACATTGCTGCCATCTATGCCGAAGAGTTCGGATTTCTTGGAATTTTATTTTTAGTGTTACTTTATATGGTCATTGCCTATAGTGGGTTCCGCAATGCGTCCCTCGCGGGGGAAAAGCAGGGCTACATCATCGCGGCGATCATGATTTTTTTAGTCTCGCTGCAAGCCTTTTTGAATTTAGGCGTCGTTTCTGGCCTGCTTCCCAGCAAGGGAACGAATTTACCGTTTTTTAGCCAAGGAGGATCTTCTCTTATTGCCAATACGATAGCACTGACACTGATTGTCAATGTTGCAAGAAAACCGAAGCGAGAGAAGGAGAAACAATTAGTATGCAAAAAGGTCGTCAGCCACACAAGATTGTGATTGCAGCAGGGGGAACCGGAGGTCATCTTTTCCCGGCTCAAGCCCTAGCCCTCGACCTGATTCAACGAGAGCCAGAGCTAGAAACCGTGTTCATGAGTCCCGGCTTGGAAAATAATCCCTATTTCCAAAAAGGCCATTTTCCCTACCGTGAAATTGCCAGCGCAACTCCCTACAAAAAAGATCCCATTAAACTCCTCAAAGCTTTTTGTCATCTCATCAAGGGCACTCTGCAATCCCTCCATCACCTCGGTAAAATTAAGCCACAAGTTGTGATTGGCTTTGGAAGCTTTCATTCCTTTCCCATTTTACTTGCCGCCAAACTTCGCCGCATTCCAATCATCCTTTTTGAATCCAATGCCGTGCCCGGAAAAGTCAACCGCTTTTGTTCCCGCTGGGCAAAATTCACAGCGATTCATTTTTTGCGCGCCGCAAAATATCTCAATGGAAAAACTATCTGTGTCCGGATGCCTCTCCTCAAGAAAAACCACGGAATCACCCCCGAAAAAGCTCGCGAATACTTTCAACTAGACAAAGACAAATTGACGTTTCTCATTTTTGGTGGATCACAAGGTGCTCAAGCTATTAACCGGTTCTTTTGCGCATCTCTTGAAAAACTTCTTGCCAAAGACTTTCACTTTCAAGTGGTGCACATTGTCGGAAATCCAGAGCGCGCCGAAAAACTCCGCGAGATCTACTCCAAATATAACATCCCAGCCTCTGTCAAACCCTTTGAAGATAAGATGGACTTTGCCTGGTCCGCAGCCGACCTGAGTATCTCCCGTGCGGGTGCAGCCACCCTTGCAGAGCAAATCGAGTTTAGCATTCCGGGGATTCTCATTCCCTATCCTCACGCTACAGAAAACCATCAAGGCAAAAATGCCTCCTTTGTAGCAGAGGAAATCAGAGGAGGTGTCAAGCTTCCCGAACGCGAGCTCAACTCAGATCGCCTGGTCTCAGTCATCGAAGACCTTCTTGAGAGCCAAAAGGAAAAGCTCAGGACGATGAAAAAATCTCTCCAAGATTTCAAGAAAGCAGAAGACAAAGAAGACTTCTGCTCAGTGATCTTTGATTTTGTGAATCAATAATCTTACGGCTCACGTCTATAATGTTTCTATTCTCTATCCTTGCTTAAGGAGTTTGTTCAACAATCGGATTTGCCTTCTAAAAGCATCTCGCAACTCAGTCTGATAAGTTCTGGAGGCAAAGAAGTCAGCTTGTTGTGGTTGAGCTCAATCCAACATAGCTTAATCAGATTTCCAATTTCTGGGGGTAGCCATTTAAGATTTTTATTTGACAAACGGAGTCTGCCAATGTTCCTTCCTTTTTAATCGAGCAACCGACTCAGGGGAACTAGAAGGATTAACTGGAATATGTAAAGCTCTGCATAAGATTAGGCGGTTTCTCTTCTATTCATGTCTTTCCCATTCAGCATGCCCGACTTGGTAGAGTTTTACAATGTCCGCCGCTTGGTCAGTATTGCGGATAGGGGGTAGGTCTAACTTGACTCGTTTTGCATTGAGATAAGAAATAGCCTTGATGGCTATATTGCTGCCTTGATGCTTTTGGATTTTCTCAACAAAGACTTCAGGGAAGACCTGTTCGATTTCGGCAAGCTCTACGATAAGTCTAGGGATTAACCGGTGCTCTTCGTTCATTCCGAGAGCCGCAGTATGTAAGGGGTTTTCCAAGCGAGTCAGAACCTCAAGTAAGAGTTCTGATTGAGGAGGAAAATTCAGTAGGATTTTATTTCTAAGAGATTGAGCACCCGCAATGTAGGCTTCAGAAGCATTTTGTGGATGTCCGCATCGCACAGGAGGGAGATCATAGGCTTTTCGACTTGTATTAAGGTAAGCGAAAGCCTTCTCAATGTAGGTCTTTCCTTCTTGTTTTGAGATGAGCTGAATAAAATCAGACTCAGTCATTTGTTCAGATTCAGCTCAACGAGAAACAAATTGCGCCACAAATACATTTGAGATAGTTCTAGTTTGTTCCATTCCTTTCCCTTCAAAGTTATAAATTGTTCGTGAATTTGGTTTGTTTTCTGTTTTAAGTGGTTGAGGTAGGGGTTTGTGAGTTAAAAAAGGTCAGATAAGAAGCCGTAATCGTTAATAATGCCCCGAGACAAAAACCTACAACTTTTTGAGTTGTTTTATAGTTACTAGAGTCAGCTTTTTGGCGTGGTAGAATTATAGAATCGTCTTTTACCAAACATAGATGAGTAAGATTTTCAATTTCCGGAGGTATAGAAATCAGCTGATTGTTATAGACATCAAGTCGTTTTAGATGAGTGAGATTTCCAATTTCCGGAGGCAAGGAGGTCAGTTGATTGTTGTGGAGAAGAAGAGTTTCTAAATGAGAAAGCTTTCCAATTTCTGGGGGTAGCCATGTTAGGTTTTTACCTGATAAATCAACGCAAGAGAGGTCTCCACCATTTGAATCAAGTCAGTTGTTTAATGTCTTTGTAACCGACTCAGGAGAATCAGTAGAGTTAACTGGAATACGCAAAGCTTCGCACAAAATCAAGCGGTTTCTTTTCTGTTCATGTCTTTCTCTGTAGAGTTCCACAATGTCAATCGTTTGATCAGTGTTGCGGATAGGTGGGAGGTTGAATTGCGCGCGTTCGGCATTGAGATAGGACATAGCTTTAATGGCTAGATTGCTACCCTGATGCTTTTGGATTTTCTCAACAAAGACTTCAGGAGAGACCTGTTCAATCTTAGCTAGCTCAAGGATGAGTCTAGGGATTAATCGGTGCTCTTTTTCCATTCCGTGAGCAACTGTGTGTATAGGATTCCCTAGATGAGAAAGAATCTCGAGTAAAGGATCCGATTGAGGAGTAAAATTCAGTAGAATTTCATTTCGAAGAGATTGAGTTCCAGCAATATATGCTTCAGAAGCTTTCTGTGGATGTCCGCATCGCACAGGTGGGAGTTGATAGGCTTTTCGACTTGCATTAAGATAAGCGAAAGCTTGCTCAATGGAGGTCTCTCCTTCATGCTTTGAGATGATTTGTGTAAATTGATCTTCAGTAAGTTGCTCATATTTAGAGCATTGAGAAACAAATTCTGCAACAAAAGCATTAGAATTAGTTCTAGTTTTTTCCATTCCGTGCCCCTCTATTTGATAATAGTTTCAATTAATTCATAAATTGTAACATTTTATTTAATTAATATCTATATAATTAATTTTAATTATTTAGTTTTATATCTTATTTTGCATTAGCGGTTTATGGTTTTTTGGGAAAGGATCTAGCTCTATTCACTAATGCAAGGCTTAGAATGTCCGACATATTTGACTTTATGAACGTGTAAGGTTATTCCAATAATTGAGCGCAAATTTTTCTCAGAGGTATTTTCTGTGGGTCAATCGATGTTAAGGCGTCTTTTTCCTCTTTACTTTGTGATTTTCCTCGGGTTTTTTGGCTATAGCTTGATGATCACGATTTTTACTCCGATGCTGCTTCATGGAAGTGAAGCGATCTTGCCTCACAACTTTCCGGAATCATTGCGAACGGTCCTATTGGGGGTAGCACTTTGTGTTTACCCTTTGGGGCAATTTCTAGGAGCTCCGGTTTTTGGTGCTTTCTCTGATCACTTTGGTAGAAAGCGTTTGCTTGTCATTTCTCTTTTTGCTGCGACTGTTTTTTATGCACTGATTTCGTTTTCACTCTTTTTTGGAAACATTTTCTGGGTCATATTCTTCACGTTTTTTTGCGGGGCTCTCCGAAGCAAATATTGCCATTGCGCAAGGGGCGATAGCAGATCTCACCCATGAAAAAAACAGAGGACGCTTTTTTGGTTATATTTATACGAGTGTGAGCTTTGCCTTTATTATGGGGCCCTTATTTGGAGGAAAGCTTGCGGATCAGCAGTTAGTGTCTTGGTTTTCCTATTCGACACCTTTCTTTGCGACGACGCTGCTTCTTCTGATTAATTTGCTGTGGACCATGATAGCGTTTAAAGAAACGCATGATAAGGATTATTCAACGGAGAAAATTCCTTATTTTGCAGCCTTTACCAACATCTTTTCGATCTTCACCTCAAAAAAGATTCGAATTTATTATTTTTCGAACTTTTTGATTTATCTTTCGATTTTTGGTTTTTTCCGCTGTTACCCCATGTATTTAACCTCGGAATTTGGCATGGGAGTCAATGAGCTCTCTCATTTTATTGCTTGGGTTGCCGTCCCAATTGTTTTGTCAAACTTATGGCTGACAGGCTTTCTTTCCCGGTATATCACCCCAAGGAAAGCAACGATCATTTCGGCGCTTTTCATGGCCATTTTTATGATTGTGATTGTGATTCCTCCAGAAAAAAATGCTCTATGGGTGACTTTGTTTCTCACTGCAACGGCTTTAGCATTTTGCTTGCCATCGTGCGCAACACTGCTTTCAACAGCCGTTGATAAACGGATTCAAGGCAAAGTGATGGGGAATAACCAATCGATGCAAGTTGCAGCTGAATCTCTCTCGGCGATTCTCAGTGGTTTCATTGCAACAGTCATTATCAAACTTCCTCTGATTTTATGGGGTATTGTCGCTGTTTTTGCCGCACTATCGGTGACCTTTTTCATCAAAGATAAACAAACTTCTAGTGAGACTTAGTTGCACTCAGTCTTACAGATTCTTAATGACAAAGGAATTTCAAGAAATCTGAAATCATTGCAGTGACGAGGCCAGGTTTTTCAAGCATAGAGTAGTGTCCGCAACGTGGGATGATCCCGAGAGAAGCTTGGGAGATTTGGCTTTGAAGGTCTAAGGCTCCTTGGAGAGGTGCTGTGTCGCGGTCTCCAAGGATGATGAGGGTTGGACAAGAGATGTCTTCGTAGAAAGAAGAGGGCTGTTTGTTTCCGTAATCATGTGCAACAGAGGTGAGTGCTAAGGCGAATGCCTGAGGATCACAACTCATGATCGAATCTGTCACGCGCTGTTTGATGGTTTCATCTTCAAAGGGTGGAATCATCACCTTGGCCGTTTCCATTCCTGTTTTTTCGATGCGCTGAGCAAAACGAGTGAGCTTATCTTGCGCAGCTGGGTTGGCGCCCCAAGAAGTGATGTTGAGATCAATCAATCCCAATGTCGTTTTTGGAAAAAGATGGGCGAAATATGTTGCAACGCGGGCACCCATGGAGTGTCCTAATAGGACCACATGTCCTAAGTTGAGGGAGTCGAGCAGCTGCTTGACATCTCTGGCCCAGAGCTCAGAATTATAAGGCGGTGCTAAGGGTTTTTCAGATTGACCAAACCCGCGCAGGTCAACGCGCAAGATTTGAGTGTTTTCTTGTAAGCGTTCTGTGAGAAAGTCAAAATCACTAAGAGACCCGCCAAGTCCATGTATGCAGACGAGGGTAAGGGGACCGTTTCCTTCTAGCTTGTAATGGAGCATGTTACTTTAAACCCTAATAACGACCTATGCACACTCATCTGAGATTTTTCTTTTTCCCATGTTTCCAAGATCAAAACTGTCTCTACTTTTTCAAGTATGCGGCAGTTTTGATCTTGGAAACCTGAAAAAAATCGAAAATCCATCTGAATATCCTTAGGTCGTTATTAGGGTTTTAGGGGGAAAATTTTGCGTTTGCTTCCTTCTAGCTTGATCGATTTGATATTCAAATCATTGTAGGAGCGGTAGTGCATATACATGTTTTTGAAATCTTTCACGACAACCCATTGCGTGTAGGAAATGTAGCTGCCATCAGCTGATTTGAGAGCTCCAAATGGTATATCGACTGTATTGAGAAGATGGAAGGCTGCATTGACATTTTCACGCGGATTGGGAGCTTTATTGATGATGTTTTTCAAGGTGACAATTCTGACAAAGCGGGAAGGAGAAGTCCAATCTCCAGGAATTCCTAAAAGACCTGATCCCATGCCGAGAGGATGAATTTCAACATTCTCTAAACGAAGCGGGCTTTCACTGATCGATGTGAGATTGAGGTAGTTACTTAAGTTGGTGATTTGCCATGGAAACTCTGGAGTATTTGTTAAAGCCCCAACGGGGTTGTCGAAAACCATCACTTTTCCTTTAAGGTATTCAACGACCAGGCTTTTTCCACTTTTGTCGTGGATAGAGAGGTGCACTGGGGGAATGTAGGGGATTTTTGGTACTTTGTGTGGCCAAAGCTGAACTTTTTCGATGGCAGTGCGCACTTCATCAACCGTTGCAAAGCTTCCTAGAATCCAACTTCCAAGATCTCTTAAAGCGATTGAGTTTTGACTGTCGGCTGGGTTCGCCTTAGGGTAATCTGTGACATCGGGGAACCAGAGCAGTCCAAAAGAGAGACCTGCCTCGTTCATGCCATCCGTCACGATCTCTTCAGCAAAGGCTGTCACGGCAACGTAGCTGTATTGACTTGTCCAAGAAAGTCCCGGTTTATTGTTGAAAACCCGACTGGTGTATTTTCCTCCTGAGGGGCTCAGCAGGACTTGAGGCTCTAAATCAACCCCAAACTCCATGGAGCGTCCCACAACAGCTTGCCCTTGTGCATCTTTGAGTAGAAAGTCGGTGCAACTTTGAAGGGGCAACCAAAGGAGGGTACAAAGAAGTGTCAATATTCTCTTCATCATATCTTCTAGATAAATGAGTGTTTTTTTTTCGTCCAGCGCTTGCCCTATAGAGGGGAAAATGCAAAACTAAATGGCATGAATGAGAAGACCCATTTTTTAGGCATCGGTGGCATCGGGATGAGCGCCTTAGCGCATATTCTCCTTGAGAAAGGGGAAAAAGTCTTGGGATCAGACCAGAGTCAAAGTGCTGTCGTGCAGGCTTTGGAAGACAAAGGAGCTGTGATAAGTAATGAGATGGACTCTGAGTCTCAAGTTGTCTTTAGCAGCGCCATTAAAGAAGGCCATCCTCTGCTTGAGCAGGCAAAAAAGTTGGGGTGTCCTCTATACCACCGTTCTCAGTTTTTGGGAAAGTTGATGGAAGGGCAGGCTCCACTGCTTGTTTCTGGCACACATGGGAAAACCTCGACGTCGGGCCTTCTTGCATGGGTTTTTCTTACAGCTGGGCTCTCTCCCTCGTACGCAGTTGGGGGAATCTTAAACAATACTGGGCAAAATGGGGGATATGGCAACAGCAAGTGGTTTGTTGCAGAAGCAGATGAAAGCGACGGCTCCTTTTTAAACTATGGGGGTGAAGCAGCCATCTTGACCAACTTGGAAATCGAACACCTGGACTTTTGGAAAAATGAAGAAAAGCTCATTGAGGGGTTTCGCCAGTTTGCTTCTCATGTGCAAACGCTTGTTTGGTGCAAGGATGATCCGCTCTTAGCTTCACTTGATCTGCAGGGAATCACGTATGGCACCTCGAAGTATGCTGATTGGCAACTCCAATCTGTGCATCAAGAAGGGATGCAATTGCGATTTTCGATTTTGTATGGAGAGGATTGCTTTAAAGACATCGTTCTTCCTCTTGTTGGAACACATCAAGCCTTAAATGCATGTGCCGTTTGGGCCATCGCCATGACTTATGGAGTCTCAGAGGCTTCGCTTAGAGAAGCCTTTCGCACTTTTAAGGGAGTGAAGAGGCGACTTGAGAAAAAAGGAGAAGCTAAAGGGGTAGTAGTCTATGACGATTATGCGCACCATCCAACGGAAGTGAAAGCTCTTTTAACCTCACTGAAACAAGCTATTGGAACGCGCCGCTTAGTTGCTATTTTTCAGCCCCATCGCTACACCCGCACGCGGGATTGCATGCAAGAGTTTGCGACGGCATTTGACGCAGCTGATGAAGTGTATATTACAGGCATCTACTCTGCAGGAGAAATTCCCATTGAAGGGATCAGTGGTGAGAGACTTGCGGAGCAAATTTCAGGAAGCATTTATTGGAACAAATTTCCCACCTTTCAAGAAGGTGATGTTGTCGTGACCATTGGTGCTGGCGACATCACGCATTTAGGACCACAAATCCTGGAGAACTTAGTATGAAACGGGTGCTTTTATTTGGCACAATTGTTTTCATTTCTTTGTGCTTGGCAAGCGGCTCTTACTTTTATCGCCTCTATCAGGAAAAAAAAGCTTGCCGGGTGGCTGGTGTTCCCATCCAAATCATTGCTCAAACAGGTCCTGAAAAAGAAGCACTCAAAACTGCCTACTTGGCAGAATTACTTGACCTTTCTGGAGACGAGGCAAGCAAGGGAATTCGTGAGAAAGTTGCTGAAAAGAAGCTTTTAAAAAGTCCTGTCATCAAAGAAGCTAAAGTCAAACGGATTGCACCAGGGATTTTATCGATTGATTACAGTTTACGCAAACCTTACGTCTTTTTAGCAGATTATGAAAATCTCGCCCTCGATCGGGAAGGACATCCTTTCCCCTTTTCTCCTTTTTACACCCCAAAAAACATGCCGAAGCTCTATTTAGGACAACCTCCAGCTCAGTGGCGTGAGCCCATAAAAAATCGCGCCTTAGCTTATGAAATTCTAGATTATCTCGAGGGAGAAATTGATTTTTTCCAAGTTGAATCTCTCGATGTGACACAGGCAACACATCCCTCGCTGGGACGAAGAGAAGTTGTTTTGGTTCTAAGTGTCGAGACTGGGAAGCACTATCTTCGTCTGACGCCTCTATGCTATAGGGAGGAATTCAAACGGTATCTTTTGCTCGAGACTCCAGAAGGAGACAAAATCATCGACCTGCGTCTTCCAAAATTGGCATATATTAAGGAAAAGAAATATGGATAAATACATTCAAATCGAATGGACCTGCTCAGGCCTCGATGAGGGGAGAAAGATTGCTCGGGAACTCGTTGAACAAAAGCTGGTTGCTTGCGCAAACATCGTGTCTCAAATCGAGTCGATCTACCATTGGGAAGGGCAGATAGAATCAGACCAGGAGGTTAAGGTCTTATTCAAAACTGAGTCAGTTCATTTTGAAAGGATTAAGTCCTATATTGAAAGCCACGCAAGTTATGACGTTCCTGCGATTTTGGCCTTTCCTATATTGGATGGGAATGCAACCTACCTCGAGTGGCTCTCAGAGGCAGTTACTTCATCAGCGTCCAGAGGTGATTCTTGAGTTCTGCAATGTCCTTGTCTGAGAGAGGGCTTTCGAGGAACTGCTCTAGACGGTAGGCGATGGCTTCTGCTTGAATGGTCGGCATGTACGCTTGGACCCGCTTCATCATTTCTTCCATTAAGATGACAAGCTCATCCGATGGAGATTTATGCTTGAGTCGCATGGAAATTTCAATCCTTAAAGCGTAGTAAATGAGGCGGCTTCTAGGGTTGGCTTCCACCAGAAAGTCGAGGATGCGATTGATGGCTTCCGGAATCTGATCAAAACGCATTGTTCCCCCATCTAACTTTTCCCTCACAGCCTCAAGCTTTTCCATAGCCTCTTTTTCTTGTTCGGTTGTGAGTGTCTGGCATTGAGTGATTAGCATGATGGTCAGTAGATCTCGAATTCCATCTGGAGAATCGTTGGCATGTCTGACCCATTCGTACCAAGCAAAAAAGCTTGAGACATCTTCAAAAAGCTCTTCTCCAAGGGCTTTGGGTTTATTTTCGGGTGTTTTGAATAAGGGATTAAGCATATGGGTTTCCTCCTCCTCATTTTTATTTTAACTCGAACTAATTAATTTGTGTAGAAAATAATTTTTCCTAAACACTTGTTTTTAAATGGTTAATGTTAAAATCTAGCATTAAACGAGTTGCATAAGTTCTCAACCAAAAAATTGAGAAATGATTGATCCAAATAGTTGAGGAATGTTAGAGTTCTTGTGTGAGTTTCACGTACACGATTTTTAAATCTATAAATTCATTGAAGTGTGGGAAGCATCATGTAAAAACGATAATGTGAAGGTATGACATGGAAGAATTTGTAAGCTATTTAATTAAGAACTTAGTCGATCGACCCGATGATGTGAAAATCAACGTATTTGACGGTGAAAAAAGTACAGTCGTAGAAATTGTTGTCGACAATGAAGATGTTGCGAAATTGGTTGGACGTCAAGGACGGACGATTAAAGCCCTCCGGACCATTGCAATGACAGTTGCTGCACGCATTGGCCGAAAAGTTCGATTGGAGATTGTCCAATAGTTACAAACCACTCACTGATCACTGAAAAACGGTGGGTGGTTTACAATATTTATTTTAATAAGTATTCTGTCCAATATAGCATGCTTCGAAAGGAATCAAAATGACCGTCGGGTTAAATGTCAAAATTAATGAAGTTAAGCAAAAGACTGTTCTTCGGATTGAAGGAAGGTTAGATGCTGCTTCTGCACCTATTTTAGAAAACAAACTCACAGAACTTATTTCAGCAGGGAAAACCGAACTCATTCTCGACTTTGCGAAAGTTGATTATTTGAGTAGTGCTGGAATGCGACTTCTTCTTTCTACAACAAAAAAACTAAAAGGTTCTGGTGGAAAGCTCCACTTTTGCTCAATTGGCGAGGAGGTCATGGAGATCATCAAAATGGCAGGTTTTGAGCGTATCCTAAGCATTTACCAAACAGAGCAAGAAGCTATCAATGCTTTTTAGACCCGCTTATGGAGTGAAGCCATGCATGATGGCATCGTTCAACACGAAACCCCAGACTATCTTCCTTTAAGGCAACGCACTAGAGAGCCTCATTTAAACAAACGCGTGATTGTCATTGCTGGTCCAACTGCGGCTGGAAAGTCACGCCTTGCCTTTGAAATGGCAAAATTAATCGATGGAGAAATCATTTCTGCCGACTCTGTTCAAGTGTATCGGGGCATGGACATTGGTACAGCAAAAGTCACACCTGATGAAAGGCTGCAGATTCCCCATCATCTTATTGACATTTGCGACCTCCATGAAAGTTTCAATGTGATGCAGTTCTATGAGCAAGCGACTTCAACCATGCGTGAAATTTTGAAGCGAGAAAGGACTCCCATCATCGTTGGAGGAACAGGGTTTTATCTCCATTCCCTGATTTACGGTCCGCCTGAGGGGCCGCCAGCTTCTCCAGAAATTCGAGAAAAACTCGAAGAAGACATGGAAAAGTTTGGACCAGAAGCGTTGTACGAACGGCTTCGACAATACGACTGCGAATATGCAAATACCATCAACTTTCGTGACAGACACAAAATCATTCGCGCTTTGGAAATCATCGCTCTGACAGGAAAGAAAGTGAGTGATTTTAAAGGCCCTCGAGAGCCAAAAGTTTCTCAAGAATTTGATTTCCGCTGTTGGTTTCTTTACTTTCCAACAGAGATTCTCTACCCGCGCATTGAAATGCGGTGTGACGAAATGATCGCGCAAGGATTTATCGAAGAAGTCGAAGGATTGCAGGAAATGCTTCAGCACAACATCACCGCAGCTCAAGCCATTGGGTATCGGCAGTGTTTAAAGTTTCTTGCGACTGAGCGCTCAGATGGAGACTGGGAGCGGTTTGTATGGGAGTTTAAAAAGGCTTCACGCCGTTATGCCAAAAGGCAATTCACTTGGTTTCGAAAAGAGCCACTTTTTCGTTGGGTCGACATCGACATTCACGGCTATCAAAAAGTTCTCGAGCTTATTCTCCAGGACTATGAGAGCCGATATTAAAGATCTCTTCTTTTGCAAACGGTGCGATTTCTGGGTAGTGTTCCTCAAGCCAAGGCAGCAATTTGTTTTGAATTCTATGAAGCTCAAAAGTCTGATAGTAGCGAAAATCTTTTTTCGGGTCCTTGTGAAACCCTCCAACATCAATTTCAATGGCTTGGTTTTCTAGAAAACCAAAATTCCGAATGAGATGAGGATCTTTATCGCTATACCCAAGCTCTGCGCGCCTCTTTGTAAAAGCTAGCATTTCTCGAATGGCCTTTTTGGCTTGCTCCGTCGCTCCTTTTTCGCGCAAAGAGAGAAGATAGACATCTGTTGGGATCGCTCGCTTTTGGAGGACAAACTGAAGGGAGTCAAGGTTAAGCTCATAGGTGAGCCCTAACCGATCTTTTACGCGCAGAGTCAGTTCCAAGTCATCTGTGCGGTTGAGATGGACAAAGATCACACCAGTGTCTTGTTGAAAGAGTTCGTACGAAGCTTTGCAGCTGAGAAAAGTGTTATTCACTGTGCCTGCCTTTTTTCGCTTCCAACGGTTACGTTTGGCTTCGAGTTTGGAAGGAAGGGGCAAACTTTCATATAAGGGATGAAGTTGCCATCTTTTGTGCTTGAAGAACTTGATCACGTAACGCTCATCTTGGCTTTCAAAGACAAAGCTCTGACTTCCACTCCCCAAATAATGGAAGTCTTGAGACAAGATCTCCAATGCAAGTTTTTGATCTTGTTCAGAAATGGCGGCGTTCCATTGAGGATGTGCTGCGAGTTTGGAAGTGATACTTTTAGGAGAAAAACCGTCTTTTAAGTAGTAAAACGCACGTTCTACGCCCGCAACTGTAATGAGACCGAGAAAAATGAAAAGAGCAATTTGTGTCCGACGTTTCACCGCTTTTCCTCTACTTTAATGCGGGCAACCTCGTCATCGAAGTAGGTGAGAAATTCGACAGGGAGATAGGTTTGAATCCATTCCCTAAAATCCTGTAGTTGCTCAGATAGGTGAGTCTCATGCCCTTTTTTCCAAGATTTTTTAAACCGGAGGTGTTCGATGTCAATCCGCACGGGAAGGTCTTCGATGAATCCAAAATTGCTCGTAAATTGAAGATCCACCATCACAATTCCTTGTCGTGAGAGAAGGAAGGAAAAATCGAGTAAGTTTGTAATCGCTTGCCGCGCTTTTTCTGGCTGTCCTCTGATGACACAGTATTCAAGGTAGTGGTTTGTGACTTCGGCTTTTTTCTGAATATAGTACGCATCTTTATCAAGATCGAGGGTACGAGTGGTGCCATCAGCATTTTTGAGTAAGACTGTTTGGTTGAAAGTGTTTGTGGGCATCAAGTGATAGTAAATCATTCCGGTTTCTTGTGGCAGAAGAGCGTAGGAGTTCATGCATGCCTGATATCTTTTTCTCTTCATTTTGAGTTCTTTTTTCAGGGCAGCCAACTTGTTAAAAGGACGAATGAGGCGTGATTTCGCAGTATAAGGTTTTTCAAAAAAGACTTTGATCACAGCTGTTCCATTTTCTGAAGCAAACACTTCACTGGTGGAGCCTTTGTCGATAAACGTAAACGTTTGACTTAAGAGAGGGTCAATTTCTTGGGCTTTTTGACTTGTGTAAGGGAGACTTAGTAGTTGGTTTGAAAACCAACTGCGGTAATATGCTATATGGCCCATATCCCAAGCGACAGTTCCCAATAAGACAACCGCAAGGCCAAATGCAATCTTTTTTAGTCTTTTGAAAAGGCATTTCATCTTGAGGAGATTTTAAGGGGGAACGACAGTTTTTGGCAATGTCCGAAACAGTCTTGCAGAAATTGTGTGAAATCTTTACAATTGTTAGTAGCCTGCATTTTCCTTTCATATTTTTTATTTCAGGTAAACCTCAAGATGGCAACAGAAGAAAAAAAAGAGAAAACCGATTCAGAAAAAAAACCTGAACCGAAAAATGTTTCAGAACGTTTTGTTGCCCTTAAGCAGGCGATTGATCAGCTCAAAGAGACAGAAGAGAAAATAGCGCAAGCCATTACTTTCATGAAAGAAGCTCTGTCTGAGCCAGGAGGCTCACGCCTCAAAGACTTTTGGGATGCCAAACATCTTTGCTCCCCGCTTTTCAAAGAACAAATGAATCCGATCAAACGCAATCATCTATGGTCGGAGTACGCCGAACTCAACCAGGAAGCGCGTCGACTCAAAGAAATCATTGACGAGCAAACGGCTTTTTCGATTGAACAAATTGAACTTGCCATTGAAGCCCTAGAAGCCGATTTTGCGAAATATGATCAGCTGGTGGAAGAGCAGCCTCATTTGGAATTTCCAAAAAATACTCATAAGCTAATCAAAAAGCAGGAAGTGTATCAAACTCCTCAACGCGAATTGCACTTTCTCAAAACACTTGTCAGCCGTTTAGATGCTTTGCGAAAAGAAGCGATCGGAACGGATATGCGCATTAGCGTCAAAAACAAATTACTGAAACGTCTTTCAAAGCTTGGCGATCAAGTTTTTCCTCGTCGTAAAGAGCTTATCAAGGAAATCAGCGAACAATTTATCAAAGATGTTGAGCACTTTGTTACCCATCGATTTTCTGAAAAAGAGGGAGATAAACCAGTTCCCCCATTTGTGCTCCGTGACGAAATTAAAAGTTTTCAAGCCCTTGCAAAACTGCTCACTCTCAATACGCAAGCCTTTACTAAAACGCGCAAGATGCTCAGTGAATGCTGGGATCAAATCAAAGAAGTCGAAAAGGATCGAAAAAAAGAATACGAAGAGCGTTCGAAGGAGTTTGAAAAAAATAAAGAAGAATTTGCACCGAAGATTGAAGAGTTGAGAGCGTTTTGCGCAAACCCAGACAATCTCGTTAAGGAAAAAATTGTTGAACGAGTTTCTGCTCTGCAGAGCGAAATGCGTGCGATTGCGTTAGGTCGAGAAGATGTCAAAACGATGCGCGTGGAAATTCAGGAAATCCGCAAAGAGGCTCTGGATAAAATCCAGGAAAAAGTCGAAGCTCAAGAGAAAAAAGAGCGCGAACATATCGAGAATCTTAAGGCAGAACTGACCACAATCCTCGAAAATGAAGCGGCTTCGAGTTTAGAATCTCTTGTAGAAGCAGAAGGGCGCATGCTCGAAACCTTTGAAAGTTTAAAGCTCGCGATGGCTGAAAAACAAGTTTTTGAGCGGAACTTTTCTGATTTGCGAAGTTTTATTTTAGATAAGAAAGGGGAAAAAGCCGATACTCTAGATGCGCTGGAGAATCTTTTGGAAGAGCGGGAAGAACTCTTAAATCAGGTCAAACAGCAGGTCGAAGATTACCGGAAAGAAATGGGAGGGTCAGGCCTTGACTTTGAAAAGGCAATGACCTATCGTGAGCTTTATGATAGTGCCAAGATCCACCTCGATAAGGAAGTCGAAACTGTGGATCAATTAGAAGAAAAAATTGCAGAAAAAGAATCTTGATCTCCGTAAGCGCTTTTGATCTGGATCATACCTTAGTCCACTCCAACTGTAGTCTCCTTTTTTACCGTCATTTGATTAAAAAGGGGATCTTCCACCCATTGTCGTTTTTGCGGGCATTGGTTTACAAATCGCAGTATGAACTCTGCGGCATGCCACTGCAAGATCTGCACCACAAGGTTTTCCGTCGCTTTCTTCAAGGACAGTCCTTGCAGCGTATTGAAGACGAAGTTCGCAGTTTTTTAAAAGCTGATTTTTACCGCTACCTCTACATGCCGGCCTACTCTCGCCTGCGTCGCGCCCAACACGAAGGACATCACACTGTCATCATTTCGAATTCTCCCTCATTTTTAGTGCGCCCCATTGCCGACTACCTAGAAGTTACCGAGTGGTACAGCTCAGAATATCTTACTGATGAAAAGGGGACTCTCCAAGAAGTGGGGTCGATTCTCCTTGGTGATGGCAAGGCCACCTATTTGCAAAAAATCATTCGGAAACTCAAGACCAAGCGGGAAAAAGTCACAGCTTATTCTGATAGCATGATCGACCTTCCCTTCCTCTATGCAGCAGGGAAAGCGATTGTAGTGAACCCAAGCGGCAAGATGCGAAAAATTTCCGAGGAACAAGATTGGGAAGTGATTTAAGGATCGGCTTTTTCGGGGGAACCTTCGACCCCATTCACTTGGGGCATCTCAACTTAATGGTCGAACTTAAAGAAAAATGTCGCTTAGACCAAGTTCTTCTTTGCCCCGCACAACTCTCACCCACAAAACAAGATCGCCCAGCAACAGCTGAGAGCTTCCACCGGCTTGAAATGGTCAAGCTTGCTATCCAAGACATTCCATGGGCCGAAGTGACCGAAATTGAGATTGGGCGTCCACCTCCTTCGTATACCGTTGAAACCCTTGACCTCCTCATCAAACGAGAAGAGAAAGGAGTGCACTTTTTTTTAATCATGGCTGAAGATTCAGCCTATGAAATCGGGAGCTGGAAGAAGCCTGAAATCCTCTTGGAAATGGCTCCACCGCTCATCGGAACGCGTCATGGATTTGATGCGAGCCGCTTGGAAAAGCTGTCTCCAGCTATCAAATCAAAATTAGAAGAAGGGTGGATTCAAATTTCTGCTATGGACATTAGCAGCACCCGCCTCCGAGAGCGGCTTAAAAAGGGAGTATTCTGTGGGCATCTCATTCCCGCAAAAGTCCTAGACTACATATATGAAAATCGATTATATTATACTTCTTAAAACAAAGATTATTTAATTGTAGTTGATTGATGGAATCGGACCCTTCCGAACTGGTCAGAGAACTCGCTCAGGCGCTCTATACGAAGAAAGGTACTAACATTATTGCGCTCGACGTCCGAGGGGTCTCAGCCGTCACAGATTTTGTTTTAATTGCCGATGGAAACGTCGAAAGGCATGTGATTGCCCTAGCAAATGAGATCCAAGATCTCATGAAAAAGCAAGGGCGAAAAGCGGTTCATGTCGATGGCATGGGCACAGGCGATTGGATCGTTCTCGACTTTTTTGAGATTGTTATTCACCTATTTGTTCCCAAAATGCGGCAAAAATATCAGTTAGAAAGGCTCTGGGCTGATGGAGAAATCATCGATGTAGACTTTGATGTTTCCACTAGCGCAGTTGAAAAGAGGTAAGGCGAAAAATGAAGAAAAGACGTGTTGTCGTCACTGGAATGAGTGTGGTGTCCTGCTTCGGTCAGGAAGTAGACCATTTTTATGATTGTTTACTCCAAGGAAAAAGTGGGGTCCGCCCCATTACAGCCTTTCCTTGTGAAGACTATCCCACCCGTTTTGCAGCATCCGTCCAGGACTTTGAACCAGGCGATTACATCGACAAAAAGCAAGCTAGACGCGTCGATCCTTTCATTCGCTACACCATGGTTTCCGGAAAAAAAGCTCTCGAATCAGCTAACCTGAAGCAAGAAGATTTAGACCAGCTCGACAAGGCCCGTTGTGGAGTGCTCATTGGCTCTGGTATGGGAGGCATGAGCGTCTTTTTCGAAGGGAACAAGACTCTCTTTGACAAAGGCTTTAACCGCATCACCCCTTTCTTTGTACCTTACATCATCACCAACATGGGTGGAGCTCTCCTCGCAATTGACTTAGGCTTCACTGGACCGAACTACTCGATTTCGACAGCTTGTGCCACAGCAAACTATTGCATTGTCTCTGCGGCTCAACACATTCAAAGAGGGGATGCAGACCTCATCTTATGTGGAGGAACAGAAGCACCGATTAACCCTATCGGAGTTGCTGGTTTCGTTGTCATCAAAGCTCTTTCCGAGCGCAACGATGACATGGAAGGCGCTTCTCGTCCGTTTGATAAATCTCGAGACGGGTTTGTTATGGGGGAAGGATCAGGCGTTCTTGTGCTCGAAGAACTCGAACATGCAAAAAAGCGTGGCGCACCTATTTTGGCCGAGTATCTTGGTGGTGCCATTTCAACAGACGCTTATCATATGACAAGTCCGCGTGAAGACGGAGCAGGTGTTGCCGCTTGTATCCAAAACGCGATCGATGATGCCGGAATTGATAAAAACCGCATCAACTACATCAATGCACATGCGACAGCAACGAAAGCAGGGGATCTCTGCGAAATCCGCGCCATTCGCTCGGTCTTAGGCGACCATTGCAAAGATGTGAAGCTCAATGCAACGAAATCGATGACAGGCCACTGCCTCGGTGCAGCTGCAGGAATCGAAGCGGTTGCAACAGTCAAAGCGATTCAAACTGCAAAACTGCACCCCACCATTAACCTCAAAGATCCTGAAGAAGAACTCGGTGATATTGATCCGGTTCGCGACCATGCGATTGATTTTGATGTTGATGTTGCCATGTCCAACTCGTTTGGATTTGGAGGGCACAACTCTGTGATTTTACTAGCACCCTACGAGGAATGAAGAAAGAACATTGCTACGGGATTGTCCCACTCACTTATCGAGAAAACTACTGGGAAGTCTTCGTTGTATTGCATCTAAAAGGAAACTATTGGGGTTTCCCCAAAGGGCATGGTGAGCCCGGTGAATCGCCCAAACAAAGTGCTGAACGGGAGCTTAAAGAAGAGACATCTATGAGTGTCATCCGCTACTTGCCACACTCCTACCTAACCCATTCCTACAAATTCGAACGTGACGGTGAACTCATTGATAAACACGTTCAATACTACCTTGCCGAAGTGAATCCTAAATACTTAGTCGATTCTCCTGAGATCATCCAAGGAAAGTGGATTGCGCTGAAAGATCTTCTCGATCACGTCACATTTGAAGATGAAGCAAAACTCTTCACACAAGTTATTGAGACTTTAAATAATCTAAAATAGCTTTGGGTGTTTCAGGATCACTGAGGCACTTCAATTTCGAAATATCTTGAGGAAGTAACACCATCACTTGGTGATCAATACCAGCTTCTTCAAAAACATCACCTACAGCTACCCATCCTAGCTTAAGGTAAAACGAAATAGCGCTCACTTGCGCGTGCATTGCAGGTAAGTATGCGGAGTAGTGTTCTAAAGCCTCTTCTTGCATGGCTTCCATCAGCGCGCTAGCAAGACCTTTGCCGCGAAATTCCGACAGAGTTGCGATGCGTTCAAACTTCACGAAGCCCTTTTTGATGCGTATACGTCCCGTTGCAGCTGGCATATCCTCATAGAGAGCAAGGAAGTGAGTCGCCTCTTCTTCATAGGCGTCGATTTCATGCTCTTCTGGAACATCCATTCCTTCGATGAACACTTTGCGCCGAATGAGGAGACATTTCTCATAGTCTTCGGCAGATGAAACAATGCGAACTTCAATAGACATAAAAATCCATATGTAGACTTGTCTCTCTAGGGTAGAGATCAAATCGATTCTTGTCTAACTTTAGATACTCAGGACTTTACTACAAAGCCGGTTTACTGAGAGTTTGCGTGCTAACTCCGAGTTTTTGATTTCGCAAAGGATAAATATAAAAAAATAGCAGAGGATAAAAAAGAAAGAGGAAAAAACTTGGCCATGCTTTGCCCTGTTTCATGGAAATAGTCGAGCAGTTGAAAGGTTCCCACAGTTCCAAAAGCCAGTGCTAATAGTGTACATAAACACTTCCGGAAGATAGGGGATTTTATCGATAGGTCGATGATTTTTAAACAGATTGGTAAAACAGTTTTATATGTCAAAAAACAAACCAAAGCAATGAATCCAACTGCTGTCGTCAGCTTCAGGAAGATAGACACTGTAAAACCTCAACCATTTTGAACCTTTTTAGAGATAGTAGAACTACGATTTGACGTACATTATGTGAATTGTGCAAGTTTTTTTCCAGGTATAGGTGGACAGGGCCCACCTTGATTTCATTGCAAAAAAATACTTGCTTAGGGATAAAACTCAAACTTTTGAATTTTCTTGAGCATAAAAAAGAACCCAATCTTTTTGGGTTCTTCCTAGGATACAGACCAACTCGATTGTTGTGAAGTGCTTAACCACCTACCATGTAGTTGTTCGCAACTTTTGTCGATTGCTCAGACTCTTGAGTAGGTGTTTGCGGTGCAATCTGTCTTCCAAGAGTTTTTTGAAGAACTTCTTCAAAAGTCTTGTCTGATTCCCATTTTGTCACTGGCTGATAATGAACATCCAAAAACGCAACAATTTTCTCTTTTGTTGCATATCCGGCATCATCTAGTTTGGCGCCTTTTGCCTTATCCGATTTGCCAGCCTCATGAGACCTATGAGTCCCATCTGATGATTTGATTCTAAAGTCACTCATTACCTCACCTCCTATGGTGATATTGCTTACCAAAAAAGTTAAGTATCCATCTTTAATGGATCTCTTTTGGCAAATCAAATATTTTATTTTTTCTTGAATTGCTCAGCCTTTTTGGTGCGCATTTCAGGTGGTGTGGACTTGTCTTCTTCTTGCGTATGGATCATATCGCGAAACTTGCGTGACACACTCCTTAATATTTCGGGAATGGTCCGCTTCGAATTTGAACTTTCACCATCAACTCTTTTTGACATAAGCATCTCAAAATCTATTAAGCTGTTCTAAATTTTATTATATAAAACGGCGATTAATTTGCCAATCTAATAATAATTAATTTAATTTTATAATTAGTTGCAATAAAGAGGTTTATATTTCAAACCGCTCAGAGTGGTAAATGTTTATTTGAATGAAGGAGCGGTAGGAGGGAGTTGAAGGTTTCAGAGGGACCTGCTAGAATTATCTTTTTACACCAAATAGTGTGCTATGCCCCGTTTCTTCTACCTTTTATCGAGCTTTGTACTGCGTCTCATTTTGAGCTTGCGGTATCGCATTGAAGTTAAGAACCTTAAAGGATTATTGAATCCTAAGGCTTTGAAGAAAGGGGGAATACTGTTCTTGCCGAACCATCCTGCTGAGATCGATCCTTTGGTGATGAACGCGCTATTGCTGGGGAAGTTTCAACCACGGCCTCTAGTCATTGAGCACTTTTACTACATGCAAGGTGCCCATCTCTTTATGAAATGGGTCAATGCTCTGCCAATGCCAAACTTTGAAATGTCGGCCAATACTTGGAAGATCAAAGAAGTCGAAAAGGCGATGCAAAAGGTGCAAAAGGCGATCAAGAGAGGGGATAACTTTTTGGTTTATCCCTCTGGTCACTTGAAGGCAGATGGACGTGAAATTGTTGGGGGTAATTCATTTGTCCACCGCATTTTGGAACTTTGCCCTGATGTGCAAATTGTTCTTGTCCGCACAACAGGTCTATGGGGCAGCACGTTTTCACGCGCTGTGACGGGCCAGTCGCCTGACTTTTGGAAAATGCTCATGCATGGACTCAAAGTCATTTTAAAGAATGGGATTTTCTTTGCGCCTAGGCGCAAGGTCAGTGTTGAATTTTCGCTTCCGCCAAACGATTTTCCCTATAAGGGCAGCCGTCTTGAAATCAATCGATATTTGGAAAATTGGTACAACCGCTACCGGGATGATGCGGGTTACATTACAGATCGTGAGCCGTTAAGACTTGTCTCTTTTAGTCACTTTTCAAAAGATGTCCCTATTGTCACGCGGCCTGAAAAAAGGGAAAGACGAAGCGAGCCCATTGATGTTCCAGACAACATTCGCAAAGATGTTTATGAGGAGTTGGCGCGGCTTTCTGGGCGGATGGAAAATGATTTAAAAGATGACTTGGAACTTGCAACAGACCTGGGATTAGACTCCCTAGATTATGCGAGTATTCAGGCCTTTTTAGATGAGCGATATGATGTCGATTCAATTGTTCCAGAAAAGATGCGCACAGTTGCCGACCTTTTTGAACTGATTGTTGAAGGGAAGGTCAAGGGCAAATCCATTGATGTGGCTAATAAAGAGAAGTACGAGTGGCCAAAAGAAAAGTTTCGCGCTTCTGTTCGGTATCCGAAAGGGGAGACGTTGCAAGAGGTATTTTTAAACACGTGCGATCGTATGAAAAAAGCTGTGGCTTGTGGCGACGAAGTGTCTAAGTTTTTAACTTATCGACGCCTGAAGACTGGGGTTCTTGTGTTAGCGCGCAAGTTTCAACAGTTGCCTGATCCGTACATTGGAGTTTTATTGCCTTCCTCTGTTGGCGCCTTTGTGGTCATTCTCGCCGTTTTGATAGCGGGAAAGGTGCCTGTGATTTTGAATTGGACCGCAGGTGCGCGTAGTTTAAACTTTGCCGATGAGCTGCTGAATCTCAAAACTGTTTTTAGCTCGCGCCGTTTTTTAGAGCGGGTCGATAGCTTAGAGCTTGGCTCTCTTGAAGATAAGGTGATTGTTTTAGAAGAGTTCAGAAAAGAGATCTCTCTGAAAGATAAATTGAAAGGGGCATGGCTTGCGCGGAAAAGTGCGCGTGCTTTGAGGAGAATTTTTCGTCTCAGTCGCGTGAAACCAGAAGATCCTGCGGTGATCCTTTTCACTAGCGGAACGGAAACCTATCCTAAGGCTGTTCCTCTGACGCATCACAACTTGATTGCCAATCAAAAGTCCGCCTTAAGCGTGGTGAAGATCAACCGGGATGACATCTTGCTTGGCATCTTGCCGCCGTTTCATTCATTTGGGTTTTCAGTGACAGGACTATTGCCATTACTCACGGGTTTGCGCGTCTTTTTCTCGCCTGATCCAACAGACAGTCATGCGATGGCGCGCGATTGTTACCTGCGTGATATCACTCTTTTGTGTTGCGCGCCGAGTTTCTATCGTAATTTGTTTCGCGTCGCAACGCCTAGACAGCTTAAAACAGTACGGATGTTTGTGACAGGGGCAGAAAAAGCTCCTAAAGAGCTTTTTGACTCCGTGGCGAAGCTTGAAGGCGATCGGGTTTTGATTGAAGGGTATGGCATCACGGAATGTTCTCCCATTGTGACTCTTTGCCCTCCTGAAGAACCCGCGAAAGGAGTTGGCAAACCTTTACCAGGTGTGGAACTCTGTGTGATCCATCCTGAAACGGAGGAAAGGCTATCTGGTCAGGAGCAGGGAGAGATCTGCATTAAAGGGCCGAATGTTTTTGGCGGGTATATGGGCAAGGATGTTCCCAATCCGTTTATTGAATTTGACGGGGAAAAGTGGTATCGTAGTGGCGATTTAGGAACTCTCGACCCAGAGGGAGCTCTTCTCTATAGTGGCCGGATGAAGCGGTTTGTGAAAATCGGAGCTGAAATGGTCAGCTTGACGGCCCTTGAAGAGGAACTGTCCAAGCACGCGAAAGCGAAAGGATGGATTTCTCAAGAAGAGGAAGCACCTCAACTGGCTATTGGAGTTTTTGAAAAAGAAAGTGGGAAGCCACTCCTTGTCTTGTTTGCAACGTTTGCAGCCTCTCCCCAAGAAGTGAATAGCGCACTTCGTGATTCGGGGTTTGGGCGGATTGTCAAAATTCAAGGAGTCAAGCAGGTTCCTGAAATTCCGATGACAGGAACTGGCAAAGTCCACTTCCGCAAGATCAATGAGATGTTAAAAAGCGAGCAATGACGTTAAATATTTACAACACCGAGACGCGAGAAAAGGAACCGATCACCCTCGCCCCCCATAAACATGAAATCGCCCTCTATACATGTGGCCCCACTGTTTATAACTTTGCCCACATTGGGAACTTTCGCACTTACGTTTTTGAAGATTTGTTCAGGCGTGCCCTTGAGTTTTTTGGCCTGAAAGTTAAACAGGTGATGAACCTAACTGATGTTGACGATAAGACGATCAAAGGAGCGCTTGAAAGAGGTGTTTCCCTAGATGAGTTTACGCAGTTTTACAAAAAGGCGTTTTTCGACGATCTGAAAACACTGAGTATTCAAAAAGCGCACCTCTACCCTTCAGCAGTCGATTACATTCCTCAAATGATTGCGATGATTGGGCATCTCATAGAAAAAGGACTGGCTTACCACGGGAAAGAAGGGAGCGTTTACTTTAGCATTCATCACTTTCCTGCGTATGGGAAACTTTCTCACCTTTGCATGGAAGACTTAAAAGCTGGAGCGTCAGAGCGGGTGACAACTGATGAGTATGAAAAAGAATCAGTTGCCGATTTTGTCCTGTGGAAAGGGTACGATCCCGAGCGCGATGGTGACATCTATTGGGAAAGTCCCTTTGGAAAAGGGCGCCCAGGTTGGCATATCGAATGTTCAGCCATGGCAACAGAGCTTCTGGGGAAAACGATTGACATTCACATGGGTGGAGTGGATAACATCTTCCCGCATCATGAAAACGAAATTGCCCAATCAGAAGGGTGCAGTGGCAAAACATTTTCACGCTACTGGGTCCATGCAGAGCACCTGATTGTCAATGGAAAGAAGATGTCGAAGAGTTTAGGAAATTTTTTCACTTTGCGCGATCTAATCGACAAAGGCTATAGCGGAACAGAAGTCCGCTACCTTCTTCTCAGCACCCACTATCGAACGCAGCTCAATTTTACTCTTGAGGGACTCAACGCAGCCCGTCAATCATTGCAGCGGTTAGAAGACTTTGTCCATCGACTCAAACAAGTGCAACAAGGAAAGGGGACATCAACTCAAACTGAGGAAACGCAGACCCGTTTCAAAGCGGCATTGGCCGATGATCTCAATATTTCAGTGGCCCTCGCAGCGCTCTTTGACTTTGTCCGTCATGTCAATGGGGAAATTGATCGCAGTGAGCTCAGCCAAGAAGGAGCAAACCAAGTTTTGGCCTTTTTGAAAGAAATCGACCATGTTCTTGGAGTGATTCCCTTTGAAGAAAAAAAAGAAGAAATCCCGACAGACATCCAAGAAGCTTTTGCCAGACGACAAGAAGCACGAGCGGAAAAAAACTGGGCAGATGCAGACAAAGAGCGGGATTACATTCTGTCAAAAGGCTACCTTATCGAAGATAGCCCAACAGGTTCAAGAGTCAAGAAAGCATGATCACATTACAGCTCTGTGTCGATTGTCGTATCTGTGAAAATGACGAAACCACCAACATTGATCGCACTCACACTAAAACTCGAGATTCCACCTCCGACAATCCCAGTGCAGTTTGTTAAGCTTCCTTAGACATTTTAATCTCTGCATAAAGCGTCTCCTGTCATATTTTCTGGTTTAGAAAAGAGAGGCTTTAGATAGTGTCGTCACAAGTTGGTCCATCCTTAAACGACTCCTGGAAAAAATTTCGTTACTATCTAGATTAAAAGCGTTTTTCGACTTTGACTTTTCCATTTTGGACAAACAAGTTATCAAAAATATCAGCTTTGTAACCAAGTTCTATGATCCAATGATCATCTGTTCTAAACACAAGTTCGCCACCTAATGTCATTTGATTCGTTGTGTCATGAAAGCTCTTAACGCTAAAATCAGATTCACAAGTGACTTGTTTGTAAAATTTTGAACGGTAGCTTCCAGAAGAAAGGGGGATGTTTGCAATCCAACCAATTTGAAATGTCGGAGTCACACACAATCCTTGCATGTAAAAATCTCTTAGAAACTTAAAAATCACGGTTGGTTGTAAAAAAGCAGAGTATTTGCTGTCTACAGCAAGATTGATACTATTGGCACCTGACTCTGTATAGCTATTTTCAAAGATGTTCAAGTAGGAGATGCTTGCTTCTGGCAAGAAAAAGAAATACTCGAAATTTCCACCAGTTGGAACACGAAACTTGTACCCTCCATCAAGTCTTGTCAGAATGTCATAACTATGATGTTTGTTATAGGCTGTTCTTCTCAAGTTCTGAAAATGGATTTTTCGACTGATGTTGTAGAGGTTATAAGAACCCAATAAAAGGAGGTTTAAATAGCCATTACTTTTACTCCAGCCGATAGAGGGGCCAAAGTAAATGGAGTTCCAATGTCCGCCTCCTCTATTTCTATTCCAATCGATGTGAGAATAGGTGTAGCCAACTCCGCCACCTACATGAAGTTGGTCAAGGAAAAGATGACTTGCTCCAAGTCCAACACCAGTAGAATACGTACTAAAACCAATTTGACGATTTGCCCAGCTACTTTGTTTATGAAGGCTATCTTGTTGGTAGTAATTTCCTATGGGTGCAATCCAGATAGAGGTTTTCTTTCTTGTTAGAGAGCAATCCTTTTGATCTGTTGTTTCATTAAAGCAAGGATCACACCAAAAAAACTTTTCTGTATTTCCTACTATGACATCACCGACAAGTCGATGGCTTTGAAGGTTGGCTAAGGGGAGAGCTCCAAACTGAACTGGGCTTAGCTTCACAAGGTCTTCCGCAAATGCATTGGGTCCAACATTTACAAGAGTATTCATGACAGCTAATAAATCGGGATTAGAGGGGAAAAAGCCTCTGCAGAATAAGTAGTCAGCGACAGCTCTCGGATTTCCTTTCAGTAGTCTTTTAGGGAAGGGAAGAATCGCGTTACTGTTAAGATTGATTAATTCTGCAAAGGTCGCTTCATAGTTGATAGCCAAGTCTAAAGATGAGTTGTTATCTAAAGTAAGGCTTCCAATTCTTCCAAAATAATTCATAAATCTAAATCGAGCATCATTTGAATAGACTCCAGGTCCTGCGGTGACGGTGACAGCTCCACCAAGGTTTGCAGTCCCAAGCACATTCAAGAGATCAGAACTTCCGTCAGCGCTGAGTTCAATCTCTAAGTTGGCCCCGGGATTTTGCATATAATTTCCATTGACTGTGAGGGTTCCAATAGAGTTTCCTGGACTCACTATTCCAGAGCTAGTAGTTGGCCCTACGCTTCCTGTGCCTTTAAGAAGGGCTCCACCAGTCAAGATTGTTGGACTCGAGACTGTTCCTGACACAGCAAGGATGGTTCCTGGATTTACAGTCGTTGTGGTGCCACCAATACTGCCAGCAATGCTAATGCTGAGGGTTCCACCATTGACTGTTGTTGTTCCCCCATAGGTATTGGCTCCCGATAAAATCGCAGTTCCAGTTCCTTGTTTGACAATGTTTCCTAAGTCACTGATCACACCAGCAAAGTTTTGTGGATCTGTATTATCCGTTCCAAACGTTAACGTATTACTGCCCAATGGAATTTGACTGCCTGTGTCACCTGATAAATCCTGAATAGTAGGATTCGTGCTACCTGTTAAATCAAAAGTCGTTCCAGCTGATAATTGAACAGCTTGTGATGCTGAGAGCGAACCTGTACCGCTAAGAGCGAGAGTTCCTTGACTGATGATGGTTGCTCCTGGATAAGTGTTGGTTCCTGTTAATTCTAAGGTTCCAAGGCCAGTTTTTGTGAGTCCTGCACCTGCTGATTCAATCGTACTGTTAATCCGCATATCAGTTGTAGCTGTCCCATTGTCGATATCAAAATTGACTGTGCCAGAACCAGGAAGGGTGAGAGTTCCACTCATTTGAGCAGTTCCATTGTTAGTTGCATCAAATTTAACTGTGGAACCTGGGGTGCCGATTTTCAAGCCTCCATCTATAATGGTGTCACGCATTGTCAAAGGATTTTCGGGGTGATCGCATGTGAGGACACTTGCTCCTGATTGCGAGAGGGTTCCACCAAGATAGTTGAAAATAGCGGTTTCCTGTGTAAAGGGACCCAAATCAAACGTACCAGACTCTATTTGTATCGTATTTCCAGAAGTCTTTTGGGCATCTTGAACATATATTAAAGTTCCGCCATTCACAATTATATTTCCATCGAGCGATGTTGATCCTGTCGTGTTGAGTCGAAGTATTCCGTCTGTTACGATGGCGCCTCGATTAGGGTTTCTGCCAGGTGCTTGAATCTCCATGGTTCCACCTCCACTCTTAGTAAAGGCTTTGTTAGAATGCATGAATCCAGTTATCAGTAGGTCTACTGGTTCGCTCCCTATGACAGTAAAATCAGGTTGCATGTTAAAATAGTCAATTTCACAAGCAATAACAGTTTGGCTTCCATTTGCATTCTGAACATTTACAATTGGGTCGCTACCACCGTTATCTAAAATGAGGGTTTGGTCGTTAGTCCCAAATGTTAGTGTAGTAGGTGGATTCGGGGTGAGGTCAACGTTAAGAGTTCCAAGTGTAATCGTTTCATCTAAGTTGATATTTACGGTTGTGTCGAAAGCGCTATCAAACGTTGCTCCGTCAGCAATATTATTTGGAACGACTGCACCGACCCAATTATTTGTGTTAGTCCAATCTCCTGTGCTGGTTGTTGCCCACGTCCCATTAGCTGCATATAGACTTAGGTTTAGACTTAGGAGACTAATAAGAACCCACTTTTGCATCTGGTATTTTCCGTTAGATTGTTTCTAAATGGTTTAGCCTGATATTTACTGCATATTTCATTTCTTTCAATAATAAGTTTGATAAGAGCGGTGTGACTCCACTAGAAGAAAAGGAGCAGTTGCATTTCCTAGGTCGCTTTATTATCAGTGCGTTAGCAAAGGAGGAGAAAAACGTCTCCTAAAAAAAAGCGGCAAGTTTTATATGAATGATAGAGGGTGCTTATGAAAGGCGCGGGGATTTTTCATGTCGACTGTTTTTGTCCTGAATTGTGGCAGTTCATCTATCAAATTCCAAGTCGTTGATCCTAAAACGGCAAAGGTTTTCTTTCACGGGATTGCAGAGAATGTGCAAACCGATCGGTGTACTTTGAGCTGGCAAGTTGGCAAAAAGAAGGATAAGAAAAGTCTCCTCAAATCGGGTTATCATGATGTGATCGAAGTGGTTGTGAAACTTCTCCGAGAACACGAAGATATTGAAAAGAAAATTGTCGCTGTGGGACACAGGGTTGTCCATGGGGCAGAAGAATTCATCGAGTCGGTAATTGTCGATGAAGAGGTCCTGACCAAAATTCACGATTGCAGTCACTTGGCACCCCTGCACAATCCTGCCAATGCCCTCGGCGTTGTGGTGATGCAAGAGCTTTTCCCCAAGCTTCCTCAGGTGGCAGTTTTTGACACGGCTTTTCACCAAACCCTTCCCAAATACGCTTACCTCTATGCGATTCCCTATCAGTACTATGAAGACTATGAAGTGCGTCGCTATGGTTTTCATGGAACAAGTCATCGCTATATCACACAACTTGCAGCTGAAACACTTGGGAAAAACGAAGAAGAACTTTCAATCATCAGTGCTCATTTGGGCAATGGTTGCAGTGTTTGTGCGATTCAAGATGGCAAAAGTGTCGATACGAGCATGGGACTGACACCTCTCGAAGGGCTCATGATGGGACAAAGAAGTGGCGATGTCGATCCTGGAGTCATCGGGTATCTCTCTGAAAAACTTCAAGTTGAAGCGCAAGATGTGGTCACGATGCTGAACAAGATGAGTGGTTTACTGGGAGTTTCTGGAGTGAGTGCCGACCTTCGGATGGTGAAAAAAGCAGCTGAAGAGGGAGACGGACTTGCTGTCCTTGCTATTGAGATGTTTTGTTACCGACTTGCCAAGTACATTGCCTCATACTTTGTGCCACTTGGTTTGCCAGAGGCACTTGTCTTTACCGGAGGGATAGGGGAAAATGCAACGTTCATTCGAGAGCGTGTGATAGAATGGCTCGAGCCAATGGGGTTTGCTATCGATCCCGCTCGCAACAAAGACCATGGGAAAAAATCTGCACAAGTCATTTCACATGAAGGTGAGCAGCCACTCATTCTCGTGCTTCCGACAAATGAAGAGCTACTAATAGCACGTGATGCCATCAACCTTTTGAGGCGTAAATGACGCACACTCTACTCATGGCTCCCATTGGATTAGGTGTTGGTCTGGCGACGGTTTCTTCAGGTCTTGTGCGTGCTTTAGAAAACCAAGGACTTAAGGTCTCTTTTCTTGATCCAGTGACACATGATCGACGAGCAGGAGAAAAAGTCTGTAAAGAGACAGCACTGTCACAAGTCGACAAACCTTTACCCATTCAATGCGTAGAGTCTTTGCTCAGCCAAGGAGAAGAGGCACAGGTTCTCGAGTTTCTCGTGGCTCACTATGCACATCATGCGAAAGACGCTGATATCGTGGTGATTCAGGGGATCATTTCGACGCAGCTCAGAGGATATGCCCCTCAGCTCAACTTTGACATCGCACAAGCTTTAGATGCTGAAGTGATTTTTGTCATAGCTCAGGGAAAGAACACTCCAGAGACGCTTAGTGAACAAATTGAAATTGCCGCTCAACCTTATGGCGGTGTGGGACACGCAAAGACATTGGGATGCATGATCAATAAAGTGGGTGCCCCAGTTGATAAATATGGCAACGCTCGCATCGATTTGTTTGATCCCATTGAAAGTGCTCAAGATGCAAGCGAAGCGATGACAAAGTGCGCTGTTTTCAAAAAGAAAAATTTCCGCTTACTCGGTTGTTTTCCTTGGGAAAGAAGGTTGATGGCTCTTCGAGTAAAAGACATTCAAAAGCATTTGGGTGCCATGGTCATCTCAGAAGGAAAGATGAATGAAAATCGGGTCATGCATTTGGCATTTGCTGCGGCGACAGTTGAAAATATGGCTAAAATTTTGAAACCTGAGACAATGGTTGTCACTTCTGGCGATAGATCTGATGCTATTGTGGCAGCGTGTTTGTCCTATTTAAATGGAACAAACCTCGCGGCGTTAGTGCTGAGTGGGGGATATCTACCTGGAGAAAATACCCAAAAACTATGTCAAGAAGCGAGAAAAATGGGACTGCCCATCTTGTCTGTTCAAACTGACAGTTTACGTACAGCCATTTCACTTGAAAACCTCAACATCGAAGTTCCTGAAGACGATGTGGAAAGACAAGAAATGATCAAAGAGTTTGTCGCTAGAAATATCGACAAAAAATGGATTGAAGAGCTCGGAGCTACGCATCCACAAAGATACCTATCTCCTCCTGCGTTTCGGTATATGCTCATTGAAAAGGCGCAAAAAGCTCACCGCAAAATTGTCCTGCCTGAAGGAGAAGAGTCGCGCATTCTTCGTGCAGCAGGGATTTGTGCAAGACGAAAAATTGCAAAAATTGTTCTGCTTGGGAATCGTGAAAAAGTGGAGAGGCTAGCAGAAGAGCATAATGTCCCGCTAGGTGAGTGGGTGGAAGTCATTGACCCTTGCTCCGTCCGTGAAAAATATGTTCCTGCGCTCGTTGAATTACGCAAACACAAAGGGGTAACTGAAAAAGATGCTTATGAGTACCTCAGTGATGAAGTGATGCTGGGAACGATGATGCTTGCCACTGGAGATGTCGATGGACTTGTAGCAGGAGCGACTCACACAACAGCTCATACCATTTTGCCTGCATTAAAAGTGATCAAAACCAAGCCAGATACGAAACTCGTTTCTTCAGTTTTTTTCATGTGCTTGCCTTCTCAAGTTCTCGTCTATGGAGATTGCGCTGTCAATCAAAACCCCACAGCGCAAGAGCTTGCTGACATTGCAGTTCAAAGTGCGGACTCGGCAGAGCGGTTTGGCATTCCAGCCCGCGTTGCCATGATCAGCTACAGCACGGGGAAATCTGGAACCGGTGCAGACGTTGAAAAGGTTGAAGAGGCAACGAGACTCGCAAGAGAAAAACGTCCAGATCTTCTCATAGATGGTCCCCTTCAATATGATGCGGCATTCACACCCGATGTTGCAAAAAAGAAAGCACCTGATAGTCCTGTTGCAGGAAAAGCAACAGTCTATGTATTTCCCGACCTCAACACAGCAAATACGACCTATAAAGCTGTCCAACGGAGTGCGAACGTTCTGTCAATAGGTCCAATGCTTCAAGGACTCAAGAAGCCTGTAAATGATCTTTCTCGTGGTGCCACGGTTGCGGACATTGTTTTTACAATTGCAATCACTGCAATTCAAGCTGAGGTGTAATGAACCCTGCTTTCTTGAGAGCAGTTTCAGCTTTGGGGCTGAAGCGATTCACTTCTTTGAGTTTTTGAATGGCTCCTGAGCGTACAAAGAGTTCCATCATCTGCTCGTTTGCCACACCTAAATCGATCAGCCGTTCTGTTAAAAGTTCAGCACGAGAAAGATTTGCGTAATGGCGCATCCCTCCCGTTTTTTCAACACAAGAGGGGAGGGGATCTAATCGGTCATCTGTTCGAGGGTGCACAAAAAAAACGATTGCATACCTGTCTTCGCTAAGCCCGTTATCCACCACCCGATGAACTGCTGCTTTGCACAGACCATTCGATAAGTTTTCTAGCATGTCACCACAATGAACAAACATCATGCCTTGTGGAATGTTGATGTCGATCCAAGAGCCATCTTTGGCTTGGACTTGTAACCCTTGCGCACTCGCACTAGGGTAAAGGGTAAAAAGATTGATGTCAGTGTGAGTGCCAGCCCAAATGGCATTTTCAGGTGGATTTGCCGGATAGTGCGAAATCCGCATTAAGCTATCCCCTTCTTGAATCATATCGAGAAGTAAGCCCTTTTTTTGGTCGAGTAGTTCTGAAAAAGCCTCACCCAACTTATTTTTAAATAAATCGATGCGAGCAAAAAGTGGTTCCATCGCAAAACGAAATTCTTTGCTATTTTCAGGCCAAACATTTTTCTCATACTGTAGTCTTTCTAGATCCTCGCTTGGAAGCTCTCGGCCAATGTGGTAAAACTCCTTAAAATCGACACGTGTTTCACCTTTTGCCGACTCACCTGGTAAATACCCCCGATGACCATTTGGAGAGAGGTAATTAAGCTTTTCATCGCTTGCAAAAAAGATTTTTGCTTGTTCGTATGCGCGATTGATTGATTTCGACTCAACAGGAAACCCATCTACATAGAAGTAACCCACTTCTTGAACAGCTTCTTCAAATGAAAGGAGAAATTGCTGCTTTTTGGCCGGATTTACGTAATCTTCGAGATGGATAATTGGGATGGAGGGTGCTTGAGCGACTAACACAGAAGAGAAAAGTAAGGCAATAAAACTGCAAAATTGTTTCATTGTTGCCCCCATTAGGCTCATGATAGCAATGATTTTAAGATCTTTAGACGAAAAGTACAAGTCAAAAATAGCTTTTTCAAGTATAATCGCTTCAAAAGCCCCAAAAAAATTTGACAGATGAACTTCTACATTGAACCAGCAGTTTTAGAAAAATTTCCCCACCTGAAAGTGGGAGTCTTAATCGTAAAAGATGTCAACAATCAAGGGATGCATCAAGAGATCCAAGAGATTGTTGCGGAACAGGCCCAGGCGCTCCAGAAGAAATACGAAAACCAAGATCTCAACCAGGTGCCGAAGATTGCCGATTGGCGCTCTGCCTACAAAGCTTTTGGTTATAAACCCTCTTCCTATCGTTGCAGTGCGGAAGCCCTTTTGCGTCGTCTCATCCAAGGCAAAGAGCTTCCCAACATCAACCCTGTTGTGAACCTTTACAACTACATCTCTGTCAAGTACGCATTACCTGCTGGTGCTGATGATTTAGACAAGGTACAAGGGGATATTCGACTAGCTGTTGCCAAAGGAGATGAATCGTTTGTGACGCTCGGCTCACGTGAAGAAGAAACCGCCAAACCAAATGAAATCATTTACCGCGATGATGCCGAAGTCCTTTGTAAAGCGTGGAACTGGCGCGAAAGTGACAAAAGTAAAATCACCGATGCAAGTCAAAACATTTCCCTAGTCATTGAAGGGCTAGAAAACACCTCCTTAGCTGAAATTGCTACTGCGTTGAAAGAGCTCAAAGAACTCATTGGAAAGTATTGTGGAGGTCAAGCTGAACTTTACCTCCTCGACCAAGAGTTTCCTCAGGTTTCACCTGAAGCAGAAATTTCTACTCGCCCCATTCCTGTCGAATTGCCCGAACCCGATTACCACAAGCATGAAGCCTTCCAAACGCGCAAACAAAAGCTTCAAGAAATCCGCGACATGGGCATGGATCCCTATCCTCACAAATACGATCCGACTCATCAAATGAAACACCTTGAAGACAAGTTCGAAGGACAAGCGATAGGAACAGCTGATGAAGCAATGGAAGGAAAAACAGATCAAGTTCGCGTTGCTGGACGGATGATGCTTTTCCGTGCGATGGGTAAAAATGCCTTTGCTCATCTTCAAGATGAATCAGGACGGATCCAAGTGATGTTCAATCGTGATCTCACAAAAGTGAGAGGACTTCCTGAAGGAACCGAACTGACTCCACTCAAATTCATCGAAAAGAAAGTCGACCTAGGAGACATCCTCGGTGTCGAAGGCCATCTTTTCCGCACTCAAAAAGGGGAGCTGACCATTTTTGTAACGGAAGCCACGCTCCTTTGTAAAACGCTCCTTCCCTTACCTGACAAACATAGCGGTCTCACAGACAAAGGAACCCGTTATCGTAAACGATGGCTTGACCTCATTACGCACCAAGATGTGATGGAGCGACTTAAGATGCGCAGCTTTCTCGTTTCCAACATTCGCAGGTACTGCGAAGAAGCTGGCTTTATGGAAGTCGAAACTCCCGTCTTGCAAAACATCTATGGTGGAGCCGAAGCACGCCCGTTCATTTCGGAGCTCAATGCTTTGCACCAAACGATGTACCTTCGTATTGCCATTGAAATTTCGCTTAAAAAGCTCATTGTGGGAGGACTTTCTCGCGTCTTTGAAATTGGAAAGGTTTACCGTAACGAAGGACTTGACCGTACACACAATCCTGAGTTCACCATGCTTGAAGCCTATGCTGCCTACTGGGATTACAACGACGTCATGGTTTTTACTGAAAATCTCTTTGCTTCCCTCGCCATAAAACTCTACGGTTCAACCAATATTGGAATGCGCCAAGATAAGCAGGGGAATCAACACGAAATCGATCTCAAAACTCCTTGGAAGCGCCTTTCTATGAAAGAAGCGATTCAGCTCTATGCGAAATGCGATCCTGATAAGATGTCAGATGCCGAAATGCGCATCAAACTCAAAGGGAAGATCGAAGAGGAAGATCTTCAAGATGCTCCACGAGGAAAGCTCATCGCTTATCTTTTTGAGGAGTTTGCAGAAGAACACCTCATCCAACCTCACCATATTATCGATCACCCCATTGAGACGACCCCACTCTGTAAACTCCACCGCGACCCCAAGTTGCGTGAAGAGCAGTTCGTCGAACGGTTTGAGACATTTATTCTTGGATATGAGTTCTGTAATGCCTACTCTGAGCTCAACGATCCTGAGTTGCAAAGGCAGCTCCTTGTCGATCAGAATGTGAAACGAGAGGGTGGCGATGTCGAAGCCAATCCCATGGACGAAGAGTTTATCGAGGCCATTTGCCAGGGGATGCCACCAACAGGTGGGCTGGGAATTGGGATCGACCGTCTCACCATGCTTTTTACAGATGCGTTCTCAATCCGAGACGTGATCTACTTCCCGATGATGCGCCCCGAAGAGTAGAAATCTTTATCTCATTTAATACCAGTCAATTAAAGCGTAGAAGTCATATATATATTCCTCACAGGTCATTAAAAAATATATTTAATAATCTATTTGAAAAATATTCAGAAATTGTTAAAATTAAAGGTAGAGAAAGAGTGTTCTTATTGTCATTAATATAACTTTCTCATAAGCAACTCTCCTTTCTCTTTGTGAATATGATTACAAATTAGAAGAAAGTCAATTTCTTCTAGGTGGTGTTTATAAGAAACAAAGAGAGTCATTTTGTATCTGAAAAAGCTTCTTAGATAAGTTTGCAAGAGCTGTATGCTTTTGTCTAAGTTGTGTTAAAAAATACAAACCCTCAATTTTTAATGGTTTAGTCAAATCCTATAAACGAAATAGGTAGATACTCCCTCGTATCTCAATCTATTTAGTCAATAAGATATGATTATTCCGTAACTCAATAGAAGAGGAAGTTTTATGAGTAATGTTAATCAAACAACAAACGTTGCCAACAGTGAACCCTATATTCCCCCAGCCACAACTGATCTGACTCAAGCCGAAAAGGATATCTTATCAGAACTACAGCTCCTTTCTCAAACCTTGGAGCAGCTAGATCCGAAGCAAATCGCAGCTGAGCTCGAAAAAAAGGGGGTTCCCAAAAATCAGGCAGAAGAAGAAGCCTTAGAAGAAGCCAAACAGCGTTCCAGTAGTAGCTATTATATTTCTAGACTAACGAATGAGCTTCAATCTCTAAAAGGGACGTTTGTTGAAGACCTCTCTCCTCAAAACACCATGAGCCCCAAAGATAAAGAAACGTTGAAGGGCTTTGAAACTCAAATTGATTCTGTATTGAATAACTTTGTCGATCCAGTGAATACCGATAAGAGTATTTTAGACTGTGCAGGTGATCCTGATCAAATGAAGTACTTTTTTCAAGATGTTTTGTACAAAGAACCGCGAGACATAGATTATGTGGTCGATGATCTTGACCCTGTTGAAAAACAGTTACACCAAGCCATAGACAAATCCTAATCCCTGTTTTCGTGCGCATCCCGTCGCACTCTACGTTGTGTGCTCCATTCTGGAGCACACATTGCTGCTTCAACCCCTTGGATGAAAAGTTTATCGGGGCCATTTGCCAGGGGATGCCAGCAATAGGCGGACTGGGAATTGGGATCAACCGTCTCGCTATGCTTTTTACTGATGCGTTTTCAATCCGAGATGTGATCTATTTCCTGATGATGCGCCCCGAAGATTCGATATCAAGAACCTCAACTCCTACAGAACCAAAGAAGTACTCAATCCGTTGGGTGTTGAGCTTAGGTTTCAGTTTTTCAATGATTTGTAGCTCAAACGCCGAGGGATCCCGACTAGGAGTCCACAGCATAGGCATAGACCACATAACAACTGCGAAAAGGCTTTCATGTTGTTTCCTGAGATAATTACTCCATCATAAATTATCTATAGATAAGCAATAAACTGCAAACTATGAGTCGGGCCTTTATTAAGTGATTTAAATACAATTATTTGCGTTATTTTTTAAACTTAAATTGCTCATTATTAACAGACTAAAAAAATTAAATTAAGATATTGTTAAAATTGAGTGTAGAGGAAGGGCATTCTTATCGTTTTCTAATTTTCTAATATACAATAAGTATTCTCATTTCTCTTTGCGGAAACTAAGGGATAGCTTGAAGTTTGATAAGGAACTTCTAGCGTTATTATTTGGAAAAGCGAAGAGATTCTTTTTTTATAAAATTGCTTGAAGTACAGAGATTTAAACATCTACTCCTGTTGGTAAAATAGGTGAGCTGTGGGCTATATCCATGGTCGAGATCCTATTTGCTCAACAAGACTAGATAAATACATAACCATAAAGGGGAAAAAATGGGTAACACGATCAACAATGTTGCAGCATTCAATTATCAACAGCCGAAGACACCACCAATCTCAAATGATCCAACAGTCATTGCTAGTGAAATGCTTGTAGATTTAAAAGCTATTGAAAATACCTTGGGAAAGCTCGATCCGCAGATAATTGCAACAAAACTCATGAAAGAAATGACTGAAGTAGCAGCTAAAGAAGGGATTAAGTTAACTCCTGAACAACTAAAGACAATGTCAGATGAAGCACAGAAAATAGCGCAGCAAATTGCTTATGATCGTGCTTCGGGGAACTACTACCCAACTCTTTTAGCAAACGAGGTGAATTCGTTAAACAACATTTACTATCAAGATATTACATTAGGCCTCGACCCAGGAGATGGACAACCACAACTTCCAGATAATCTTGAGACAGCTGAGCTTTTAGGAATGACCCAGTTAATTAAATTCGTTCTAGATAGCTTTAACTATACACCAAGTTATCCTCCAGGAGCGAATCCTACTAACATCATTGATGCTGCAGGGCAAGGGCCGGATGCAATGAGTGAATTTTTGGAAGCTGTTATCACTCAGCCAGGAGAAATAACCAGTGTTATAGACAACTTAAATGGCCTTACGAATCAAATGGAAAGCCTTTTAGGCCACAGTAGCTCTTCTTCACCTACTGAAATCGATGCATCTGAAATTGACGCGGCAGCAAAGCCAGGTTCTGAAATCGATGCTGGAGCAAAGCTCATCGCATTGATTGATGCAGGAGCGAGTGCAACAGAAATTGATGCGGGACCAATGATTGATGCAACTGCAATGCGAAGCTCATTGATCGATGCCTAATGGGGGTTGGGCTTAAGATTTCTGAAGGTGCGCACTAAAGCGCACCTTTTAAAAAGGTAAGTTTCAAAAGTTTTAGAGGGGTAAAAAATGGATAACACGATCAATCATTCTTGGGTAAATGATCCAATGCATCTAGAGCAAGATCTTCGCTCTAATGATTACAAAACACATCGTGTGATCAAAGTAGGAAAGGTCTTTCAAGTCGTAGCGTTTTTGGACCAGATTACACATCATTTAAAAGCTCTTGGAGAAATACATGAAACTGAAGTATTGCCTTCAGCGATTGATACAGGACCAGTCCAATCACTCGAATCTAATGACAAGAAAATGATGAGGGAATATCTCGAAACTTGGATTCATGGGAACATCAATGTTTTCAATACAATGCGACAGCAACTCGAAGATATGAAAAAAAATTAGAACTCCCAAAGAAGATTGAAACTTCTTTTTGTGTGCTCTTTTAGAGCACACTTTTTTTTTATTCAAAAACCGACTAGCATCATACCTTTTATTTTAGGAGGATGCTATGTCACGCTTCATTTTTGTCATATGTTTGGTCTTGAGTTTTTCTCTCGGTGCACAGGAAACGCGTATTTTGAGTTTAGATGGAGGAGGTGTAAGAGGAGTGGTTTCTCTTTCTCTGCTTAGCCATTTGCAAGAGGGGACTGGGATCAATTATCGGGACGATTTTGATATTTATGCTGGAACATCGACCGGGGCTATCATTGCAGTGGCTTTGGCGTGCGGTATGGATGTCAATGAGATCTTAAAAGCTTATAAGACATTGAGTGCGGAAGTCTTTTCAGATGGAAGTTATTTGTCGGTCTTTAAGCCAGAATACAGCCAGGATAAGCTCAAGCATAATATCAAAAAGATTTTGCAAGCATGTGGCTTGAGCGATGATGTTTTGGTGCGCGATCTGCCTCAAAAGATCATCATTACAACTGTCAATCTCGATGACAAAGAGGTCCATCGATGGCGCATGGACTTTATCGAAAATATTACCCCAGATGGGGGAAACATCAAGGTTGTCGATGCAATCTTAGAATCGACTGCGGCACCGACTTACTTTCCTGCAGAGCATGACCATGTAGATGGAGGAATGGGGATGAATGATCCGACTCTCGCAGCTCTGATGTTTGCTTATGAGCCAACGGATGATTTGCGCGACTTTGTCATCTTATCTGTGGGAACAGGATATGATCCCCGCTATGTCAAAGGCGGAGAAGATTGGGGGACGTATGATTGGATCACTCATGGATCTCCTCATAGTGGTTCTCCAGCTTTGGTCAATTTGCTGATGGATGTCGAGGCACAAATTCCCGAGCAAGTGGCGTCGAAACTCTTAGGTGATCGGTACCGCAAGTTGAATTTTGCTTTGCCAAAGGCCATTGGACTAGATGATTACAAATCGATTGATCATTTGCTCAAGTATACACGTGAATTTATTGGGAATGACTTGACAGGATGGCATGAAACGATCGCTTGGACCAATGAGCACTTAGGAAAACGTTGAAATTGGGTCGATGTCGACAAGGGTTCGAATGATTCTTTGATGGCGACTTTTAAGCACTTGGTCAATGGCGTGGGAAAGCACTTGGCTGCGTGCGCCTTTGATCAGAAGTTTGAACCGGAATTGATCTTTGATCTTTGCATATCCTGAGGGGATGACAGGGAAAATGGTGTAAGAAGGGGGCAGTTTATCAATGAGGGCGTTTTGAATTTGCTCGGCAAAAGTGAGGACCTTTTTCTCATCTGTTCCACTAAAGGTGATTTTTGCGAGTCGTGCAAAGGGAGGGTAGCCAAAAAGCTCACGTGACTCGATTTCTCTTTGAAAAAAGGTGGGATAATCTTCTTTTGCCGCTAAGCCTAGAACAGGAGTGTCGGGCATGCACGTTTGAATGATCACTTCTCCTGCCAACTCACCTCTACCAGCGCGACCTGAAACTTGAGTGAGAAGTTGAAAAACCCATTCGCTTGAGCGAAAGTCGGGAAGGTTGAGCGCGCTATCTGAGTTCAGTACTCCAACGAAAGTCACGGCGGGAAAGTGGAGTCCTTTTGCAATCATTTGGGTTCCGATGAGGACATCAGCTTTTCCAGATCGAAACGATTTAAGCAAGAGGTCGTGACTGCCTTTATGGCGTGTGGTGTCGGCATCCATGCGGAGGGTTCGTATCTCAGGGAAAAGTGCGTGCAAGGTCCGTTCGACTTGCTCTGTTCCGACTCCTTTGTAGCGAAGAGACGCTGTTGCTTGACAGTAGGGGCATTGAACGGGTGGTGGGGCTAAGACAAATCCGCAAAGATGGCAAGCGAGGTAATTGTTTTTCTTATGAAAGGTGAGGCTTACGTCGCAATGGGGGCACTTGACACTTTGGTCGCAGCTCTCGCACAGTTGAAAGGTATGATAGCCTCGCCTGTTAAGAAAGAGAAGAGATTGTTCTCCTTTTTGGACCCGCTTTTTGATGGCATCAAGGAGAGCTTCTGAAAAGAGAGTAAACCCGCCAGCGCGGCTAAACTCTTCTTTCATGTTCACAAACTGGACTTTGGGCAGAAGTGCATCAGTGGCTCGTTTTGTTAAAGCGCTGAGTTCGTACTTTCCACTTTTTGCATTGGCATAGGTTTCAAGTGAGGGGGTGGCACTTCCTAAAACGACAGTGGCGTTGGAGAATTTCCCCCGCATGATCGCCACATCACGTGCGTGGTAGCAAGGTTGCTCTTCCATTTGTTTATAGGAGCTTTCGTGTTCTTCGTCGACGATGATCAGGCCTAAGTGTTTCACAGGGCAAAAGATCGCCGACCGGGCTCCAACAACAATCGAAATATCCCCTTTTCGGATGGCGTGCCAAATGTCAAACCGCTCTCCATCACTCAGGCGGTGGTGCAAAATGCCGAGCTTTTCTGTAAAGCGAGACTTGAGCCGTTCAATCGTTTGCGAAGTGAGAGCGATTTCTGGAACAAGGAGAATCACTCCTTTGCCTTGCTTCCGTGCTTCATGGATGGCTTGCAAGTAGATTTCTGTTTTTCCACTGCCGGTGATCCCGTGAATTAGGTGAGTTTTGAAGTTGTCAGCCTTGAGTGAAGTTTGGATTTTATCGAGCGCTTGACGTTGCTCTTCTTTGAGAGTCTTTGGCTTGGTTTGAAAAAATTCGAGATCTTCTAAGGGACTTCGGTTGATTTGAACTGTTTCTAATGTGAGTAGCTTCTTTTTTGCAAGCGTTTCAACAGGGCTTTTGGAGCAACCACTTTGCTCAAGGAGTTCGGTTAGAAGGATGCCTTTGGTAGACTTGAGTAAAACTTCGAGAATTTTTGCTTGAGCGGGATTTTTTTGTTGCAGGGTACGGCAATGCTCTGCGAGTTGACTTGGCGAGATTGCCCGTTTGACAAAGAGTTGCTCTTTTGCCTTTGTCTCTTTCCGAATGGTTGCGGGGAGAATGACATGGAGGACTTTGCGCAACGGGGTGCAATAATACTCACTCACCCAATTTGCGAGCTGAAAGAGGTCTTCCGAAATGAGTGACTCTTCAGAAAGCACTTCACGCACTTCTTGAACATTTGGAACACTAGGTGTGTCTTTGAGGGCGACAACTGTGGCTTTGCGTAAGGACTTTTGCACAGGTACAAGAACGCGCATGCCAACTTCAATTTCACCGGAGAAGGAGTAATCGAGAGGCTTGTTTAACCCTTGGTCTAAGAGGACGGAGACGTAGTGGGTTTTTAGTTGAGTGTTTGGCATAGGACGTTCCATAGGGAGCGCTTAAGATAAGGGTCTTTGTAATAGAGGGCAAGATCGGGCAGGAGAAGCAAAGGAATATTGCCTAAGAACCGGGTTTTTTGTCCGGGATTTTCTTTGTAGAACGGAAGGAGCTCTTTCGAACTAAAAATGAGATGGTCAGGACATAAAATGAACTTGAGTTTGGGAGACTCTAAAAAAAGATCCCACTTCTTTTCTTGCTCGAAAGAGGTCATTTCAATCACGCGGGAAGGAGCAAAGGTGAGTGAAATCGCTTTGGCAAGGTTTTCAAGAAAGAAGCGGTAGTGTGTGCCCTGAAACAAAATGGGAATTTCCGGCACAAGGGACTTTTCATTCCATGCATTTTTGACGCGCTTGGCTTTTTCATCGGGAAGGGGAGTGTCGTGTAAAAATAGCTCGGGAGTAATCGACTTGAGTAGTGTTCCCATCCGGTTCGATTGGGTGGGAGCTGGTTTGGCTGGAGGATGCAAATCGAGGACTTTTTCTTTTTTCTTTTCAACTTTTGGAGCAACAGGAGGTGGCGGAGCTTCTGCGACTTTTGGTTTTGGTGGGGGCATCACTGGAGTTGGAGGTAGCGGAAGCGTTTCTTTTTTTGGCAAACGCTCTTGGATATAAGCAAGAGTTTGATCAATCAGCTGAAGGTAAGAGTTGTGTATCATACCTCCTTATTAAACCAGATATAGAGGGAGTAATGGAAGCACAATTTTGCCTTTCGTAAAAATCTTATAAAGATGTAAAGTGGCCAACTTTAAAATTGAAACTTGCAAACGGGTCAGAGTCATGAAAGACAAAATGCAACTGAAATTCGCACTTATTTGTTTTCTACTAATTCAAGTTTGGGGATTAAGTCCCTTCACCTTGCATGCAAAGGAAAAAACAACTTTGCTTGTCACAGGTGGAGCGGGTTTTATCGGCTCAAACTTTGTTGAGCACATGTTTGAAACACACTCTGACTATCACATCATTGTTTTGGATGTCCTAACTTATTCAGCAAATGTCGAGAACATTCCCAAGCATATTCGCAATTCTCCTAGATTCTCCCTAATTCAGGGATCGATTTGTGATGAAGAGCTTATCAATCAATTAATGGCCAATTCGGACTTTGTGGTGCACTTTGCAGCTGAATCAGATGTGACCCGTAGTATTGTTGACGATCGAATCTTTTATGAGACCAATGTGATGGGAACGCGGAACTTGCTGCACCATCTAGTTAAATATCGAGACAGTGTGAAGCGGTTTATTCACATTTCTTCTTCGGAAGTCTATGGCACGTGTGAAGATGAAGAACTTACTGAAGAAAGTGTGTTGAGCCCCCGCTCACCTTATGCGGCATCTAAAGTTGGTGCAGAGGCTTCGGTTTTTGCTTATGGATGCACATATGATTTGCCAGTTGCAATTCTTCGCTTTTTTAACAATTATGGGCCGCGGCAGCATCCTGAAAAAGTTGTGGCCAAATTCATTATCTATGCATTGAAAGATCTGCCGATCCCAGTTCATGGAACAGGTGAACAATCGAGAGATTGGGTTTATGTCAAAGATACAGCACGAGCAATTGATGCCGCTCTTCATGTGAGTGATTTTGAAACCATTCGCAACCAAATCATCAATTGTGGAACGGGGCGAGACATTTCTATTGCAACAATTGCTAAAACGATTTGCCGATCTGAAGGAGTTCCTTTAGAGCGGGTTGTATTTACAGCCGATCGACCTGGACAAGTCCAAAAACATCTCTCTTCGACCGCAAAGGCAAAAAAGTTGCTTGGTTGGGAGCCTTTAACGTCTTTTGAACAAGGAATTGAAACAACACTCAATTGGTACCGAAATAATCCAATGGTACCGAAATAATCCAAGTTATTGGGAGCACTTCATTTTTGATCCGCAGCTGCGGAAAAAGAACGAAGACTTAGTTGTTGAACGTATTGAAAATTAAGGAGGGCGTCATGAAGAAGCTCGGATGCATTTTACTATTGAGCTTGTTTTTCCATACTTTAAGTTTTGCTGGAGAGACGTTTTTAGTCTTCGGTGGGAAAACAGGTTGGATCGGCCAAATGGTCGTGAACTATCTTGAAGAGCAAGGATATGAAGTTTACCCTGCAGAATCGCGGTTAGAGCGTCGAGGAGATGTTGAAGCTGAAATTGCCCGCGTTCAACCTGACTATATCATCAATTGTGCCGGCTTAACAGGAAGACCTAATGTTGATTGGTGTGAGGATCATAAAGTTGAAACGTTGCGCACTAACGTCATTGGAACACTTAATCTCATTGATGTAGCGTATCAGTATGGCATTCATGTGACTAACTTTAATACAGGATGCATCTATGAATACGATGAAGAGCATCCAATGGGAAGTGGGATTGGATTTAGCGAGGAAGATGAGCCAAATTTTGACGGGTCTTTTTATTCTAAATCTAAAGGCATCTTAGAAAAGTTGATTCCCTATTATCCCAATTTGCTCAACTTACGCGTTCGTATGCCGATTTCATCAAATTGGCATTGGAAAAACTTTGTGGTCAAAATTTCGAAGTATGCCAAAGTCATCAACATTCCCAATTCAATGACGATTCTTGATGATTTACTCCCTGTTGCCTGTGACATGACTCTCAGGGGGCTTAAAGGGAACTATAACTTTGTCAATCCAGGTACACTCTCCCATAATGAAATCCTCGATCTGTATCAAGTCTATGTCGATCCGACATTCACCTATGAAAACTTCACAGTTGAGCAGCAGGATCAGATTTTGAAGGCTAGACGTTCCAATAATGAACTAGATGCAAGCAAACTTCTTCAAGAATACCCTGATATTCCCGATGCTAAAACATCCATTCATCGGGTGCTTCAAAAAATGTATGAAAGGAGAAAGTGTTCCTGAAAATTAGAATAGAGATTGATAGACAGAAGAGGGAAACACATAGAAATTTGCAATTGATTTATAACGAGGTGCTTTTATGAAGTCGTTTTCACTGAAATTATTGGCGTTCTTTTTTATGACGCTTTTTTCTTTTGGGCTAGGCGGAGGAGCTTCTTCTCTTGTTGGGGCTCAAACAAATCAACTCTCTCTACAACAAGCAAAACAAAATCTTTTAAAGAACCGAACCCGAACAGATTTGATTAACTACCTAATTGTAAAAAACAATTATCAAAGTTACTTAGAAATTGGGGTTGCTAGTGGAGATAATTTTAACCATATCCAAATTGCTAGAAAAGATGGGGTAGACCCTCACGGCAAACCAGCCAACTATCATATGACTTCAGATGAGTTTTTTGCGAGATACTCCAATAAATACGATATCGTATTTATTGATGGTCTGCATCTTTGCGATCAGGTGATTAGAGATGTTGTAAACTCACTAGCCAGCTTAAATGAAGGTGGAATGATTGTCATGCATGATTGCTTACCTGTAACTTTTGAAAACCAAGTTCCTTATGTTATCCAAGGTGCGTGGAATGGTGATGTTTGGAAAGCGGCAGCACATATTCGAATGCATATGCCAGATGTCTATTTTTGTGTTCTAGACATGGATTGGGGATGCGGAATTGTGAATCCAAGTTTTGGTCAAGAAACCTACCCTTACGTTCCATTTAACGACTTAGATTGGAACTTCTATGTGGAAAACCGTGATTCACTTCTCAATGTCAAAAAAGTAGAAGATTATATTCAACCTTAGAAAGGTATTTATGAGTTTTGTTAGAGGTAAATTTAGCGGTTTTGTTTTAATACTGTTTTTATTGTGCTCGAATGTATTTTCTCATGAGGTTAGTCATGGGAAAGTTGAAGAACATTATTTGGAAGGGACAACATTTTTAGTTGAGCAGCCGAGCATGTCTGTTTATGGGCATGGATTGCTAGACGGTGTTTTTCCTCTGTATGTGTATTTGTTCAATAATCAGATGCTGGATAGTTCTTTCAATGTAATCTATGTGAACTTGGGCATGAGTCAGTCGAATAGCAGTGAAGCCAACTTAGTGGTATTAACCAAAGACATATTTCATGCCAAAGAAATCAAAGTGATTAATAAAGATGAAATAAAAAAGAGAACTTTTTCAACAATTGAAACTGGTAATTGTAAACTCATTTGCAGTCATATAATACAAATTCCAGGTCAGCATTTTTTCCGAGCATATCCAAAGGCATTTGGATACATGAAGCAAATGAAAAGGGCAGGACTGGATGGGAATTTCTTGTTCTATGACAGTAGTCACTCAGAAAATATTGTGACTAAATTTACCTCACACATTTTGGATTATTATCAAGTTAACGAAATAAATTACCCTAAGAATGAAAAGCTGATACTTATTAGTAAACGGGCAGAGGGAGGCTGTCGAGTAATAAAAAACATTGATGCGTTGAAAAGCACTTTAGAGGAAAAAGGTTGGACAGTTCGCTTTGTGGATTGTGCTGGCATGTCGATTGCGGATCAAATTAAAGAAGTCTATCAGTGTCAGTATTTCATGGGTGCAACAGGGAGTAACTTGGTCAATGCAATGTTTCTCCCAAAAAATTCTACAGTTGTATTTATCTATCCAAAGCATTCACGTATCATGTTTAGGAATTGGGATACAATCTCTGCAGCCCTTCTATCGAATGGTGTTCAATTGCTCGAATATGAGAAACCAAAATATGATACGCGGGATGATTATCCTTTAAGGAATGCTGTAATTGGTTCGAAGCTTTTTGATCTTTCTGATAACATTTTGAGATTAAAGCCTTGTTTTGCCAATTTCGAAAGCATAACAGGTATGGATCTATACCCCCTATATAATATGAATTTTTATATTACCCCGGAAGAAGTGGTGCAAGCCTTAGAGGACTACAAGTTTTGTGATGTTTCATTAGATTAAATCTACAAACTAAACAGAAAATAAAGCATCGACATAACTTTCAGGATCAAAGGGGATGAAGTCGTCTTCTTTTTCCCCAATTCCAATGTACCTGATAGGAATTCCCATTTGGTGGTAGATGGAAAGGATGATCCCTCCTTTAGCCGAACCATCGAGTTTGGTGAGGATGAGTCCTGTAAGGGGAGTGAATTCATTAAAGATTTTGGCTTGGTCTAGGGCATTTTGTCCTGTTGTTGCATCGAGGACGAGGTAAATTTCATGCGGAGCTTCAGGTAAGACCTTCTGGGTGACGCGGGTGATTTTAGCGAGCTCTTCCATCAGTTCGGTTTTCGATTGAAGGCGACCAGCTGTGTCGGCAATGACAACATTGATTTCTCTGGCTTTGGCGGCGGAGAGGGCATCGAAGATCACAGCAGAAGGATCTCCACCAGGTTTTCCTTTCACACAATCAATTTTCAGACGTTGTGACCAGATGTCAAGCTGCTCAATCGCGGCAGCGCGGAAAGTATCGGCAGCGGCAAGGAGAATCTTTTTCTTTTCTTGTTGAAAGAGGCGAGCGAGTTTCGCGCATGAGGTCGTTTTTCCACTTCCATTCACGCCAACGATGAGAATCATTTTAGGTGAGCCTGCTTCAGGAGTTTTTCCAGAGATGGATGGGGGACGGTGGAGGATGTCTTGGGCATGGTGCTTCATCGCATCGATCAGTTGAGTTGAAGTCGAGTGAGGATTTTTTCGGGCAAAGCGGCGGATGTGATCGACAAATTCTGTCGCAAGTGCACTTCCCAGATCTGCTTCATACAGAATCTGTTCGAGTTCATCTAATGTGTCTTCATCAAGAGGTTTTCCAAAAAGATCGCGTACCTTTTCACCTAAGATTGAGCGAGTTCGAGAGAAAGCACGGCGGATTTTACTAAGACCGGTTTTCAGGAGGCCAAAGACCATTTTAATGTCCCTTTTTTCGTTGCTTGATAATAGGAGTGTACCACATATAGAAATTAGGGGGTAGAGACTGCATCTACCCATAATCCGAGAGGAAGAATGAATACGCATGAATATCAGGCTAAAGAGGTTCTGAAAAAATATGGGATGCCCATCCCTGGTTTTGGGGTGGCTGCATCAGTGGGTGAAGCGGAGCAAGTGGTTCAGTTACTAGGGCTGAAGCAAGCTGTTGTTAAAATACAAGTTCATGCGGGCGGCCGGGGAAAGGCAGGAGGAGTCAAATTTGCAAAATCTAAAGAAGAGATTGCAAAAATTTGTAAAGACCTCATTGGCATGAAGATGGTCAATAATCAAACGGGTCCTCAAGGTGTTGTGGCTCATAAGGTCTTAATTACCGATCCCGTTGATATTGCAAAGGAATACTATCTTGGAGCCATTATCGATCGTGAAAATGCTCTGCCCATTCTGATTGCTTCTCCCGAAGGGGGGATGGAAATCGAAGAAGTAGCAGAGAAAACCCCTGAAAAAATCTTGAAATTGCCTATCCAACTTGATGGTACGGTTCGCCCTTATCATTTAGTTCGATTGGCAAGTTTCATGGGGTGGAAAGGCGACACTGCAAAGCAGGGGATGAAGACGGCTAAGGCTTTAGCAAAAGCCTTTATTGAAACAGATGCCGACTTACTCGAGATTAACCCTCTTGTCGAAACACCTGATGGTGATATTTGGGCAGTCGATGCCAAGCTCAGTGTCGATGACAACGCCTTATTTCGCCAGCAAGAGATCGCGAGCTTTTTCGATCCATCGCAAATTTCTCCCAATGAAGTGACAGCAAAGGAATATGATCTGGCTTACATTTCGCTTGAAGGGGATATTGGCTGTATGGTCAATGGAGCGGGACTTGCGATGGCGACGATGGATATTATCAATCATTATGGGGGGACGCCAGCAAACTTTCTCGACGTCGGAGGAAGTGCAGACAAAGAAAAGGTTGCTGAAGGATGCAAAATCATTTTGGCAGATCCTAATGTGAAGGCGATTCTCGTGAATATCTTTGGTGGAATCATGAACTGTGCAACGATCGCAGAAGGAGTGATTGCTGCTGCCAAAGAGCTCGGGATCAAAGTGCCGCTTATTGTCCGACTTGAGGGGACAAATGTGGAACAAGGAAGAAAGATACTAGAAGAGTCGAGTCTTAAGATCATTTCTGCGACGGGAATGGCAGATGCGGCAGAAAAAGCTGTACAATCAATTAAATAGGAAAGTCAGATGGCAATATTCATAGGCAAAAAAACGAAAGTCATCACCCAGGGAATTACAGGAAAAGCTGGGCAATTCCACACAGAGCAGTGCATTGCCTATGGGTCCAACTTTGTTGGCGGTGTGACTCCAGGGAAAGGGGGAGAAGAGATTTTTAACCTTCCGATCTTTGATACTGTCTATGAAGCCAAAGAAAAAGTGAATCCCGATGCTTCGATGATTTTTGTACCACCGCCTTTTGCTGCTAGTTCGATTTTGGAAGCTGAGGAAGCGGGGATTCCATTGATTATCTGTATTACAGAGGGGATTCCCATTCGTGATATGATTGAAGTGTCTCGTGTGATGAAGGCATCAAAAACATCTCGGCTCGTTGGCCCCAATTGTCCTGGAGTGATCACTCCAGGAGAGTGTAAAATTGGGATCATGCCAGGATACATTCATAAAAAAGGGAAAATCGGGATTGTTTCCCGTTCGGGAACCTTAACTTATGAAGCGGTGTGGCAAACGACTCAAAATGGACTGGGACAAACAAGTTGTGTGGGGATTGGGGGAGATCCTTTAAATGGAACCAACTTTATCGATGTTCTCCGTGAGTTTGAAAAAGATCCTGAGACGAAAGGGATCTTCATGATTGGGGAAATTGGCGGAAATGCTGAAGAAGAAGCTGCAGAGTGGATTAAGCAAAATTGTACAAAACCTGTCGGTGCTTTTATTGCGGGAGTCACAGCTCCTCCGGGGCGACGCATGGGCCATGCAGGCGCAATTGTTTCTGGTGGAAAAGGAACGGCGCAAAGTAAAATGGAAGCACTTAAGAAGGCGGGTGCACTTGTCGCTGCATCTCCAGCGGAGATTGGCGAGACGATGGCAAAAGCAATGAAAGGGTAAACATGCTCCGGATTCCCGGGAAAATACCAGTTGCAATTTCTCCATTTTTTTGGGTTACGGCCGCGCTGATCGGCTGGATCAATAGCATGGGTTCCGGTAGTCCTTTTTTACTGATGCTCATTTGGATCTTTGTCATTTTTATTTCAATTCTTGTCCATGAGTTTGGGCATGCGATCACTTCCCGTTTTTTTGGTCAGACACCGAGGGTTGAACTTGTCGCTTTTGGGGGAGTTACTTATCAAGAAGGACGTCGACTTAGAGGGTGGCGAGAATTTATTGTCATTCTCAACGGACCGCTCTTTGGGTTTGTCCTCTTTTTATTCATGTTGATGTTGCTCAACACTGGCTGGTTTAAAAGTCCTGTGACGCTAGCCACCCTTCAAATTTTTGTTTGGGTTAATCTCTTTTGGACCATTGTGAATCTCTTGCCAGTGATGCCCCTTGATGGAGGTCAACTTTTGCGGGTGATTTGCGAGTCCATTTCAAGAGGAAACGGACTGAAGTATTCTCTCTTTTTCAGCATGCTTTTTTCAGCGCTTCTTGCCTGCTTTTTCTTTTTTATTGGATACTTTCTTATTGGAGCGATTTTCTTTCTCTTTACTTTTCAGAATTTCGCCTCTTGGAGAAGGGTTCGGGTGATGACTGACGAGGATCAAAACGATGATCTGACTCTTGAACTGAAGGAGATTGAAGATCTCCTAGCGAAAGATCATAAAGCTGCCGCTCTGCCCCGACTTGAAGATATTCGCCAAAGAGCGAAGAAGGGTTTGATTTTCAACTTAACGACTCAATATCTTGCAGCTTTCCGAGCAGAAGAAGGCAACTTTCAAGAGGTCTATCAACTTTTAAACCCCATTAAAAAGCATCTTAGTCCCGAGTCGACCATCCATTTGCATCGTGCAGCTTATGAAATGAAAGACTTTCCACTCGTGATGGAGCTTTCAGGGGCGACTTTTCAATACTTTCCTGATCCTGATGTAGCTCTTTACAATGCAGAGGCAAGTGCCGTGATGAAGCAAGTGGAGCCTACGATTGGCTGGCTCAAAGCCGCTCGCAAATGTGGAATCAATAATCTCAAGACCATCATTGAAAAAGAGACCTTTGCTTCAGTCAGAGATATTCCTGAATTTCGTGATTTCCTAACATCGCTCTAGAACGTCTTTTTCCAGGCATCATGGATGGCTGTGGCTTTTTCTTGATCGATGACCCTTGTCAAATAAGAGAAAAGCACCGTATCAAACGCAGTCGGATGCTTTTTAATGAAGTCACGCACCGTTTGATAGGCGAGTTCTTGAGCTTCTGCAAAGGGATAACCAAAAATTCCTACAGAGATCGCTGGAAAAGCAATCGAGCGAATCCCTTTCAACCTTGCAACTTCCATGGAATTGCGGTAGGCATTTGCCAAAATTTTTTGGCGATTGGGAGTGCTCCCACGTGGGCCGGCAGTATGCACAACATACTTAATCATGGGTTGATCTTCTTGGATTTTGTAAGAGGATGTGATGACAGCATCACCTGTTTTGATGCGATCTGTTGCACTTCCTTTTAAGAGTGGGATTTTTTTGCACTCATTATAGAGCTCAACGCCTGCTTTGCTATGAATGGCCCCATCAATTCCACCACCACCAAGTAGGACTTCATTGGCAGCATTGACGATGGCTTCTACAGGTAACAACATGATGTCTCCATAGAGTGCTTGTACGGTTGTCTTTTGAACGGTTGCTTTTTCTGGAAGAGCTTTTGTAGTAGAAGTAGGTGCTTTTTCTTTAGTTGGTTTGGGAGTTTCTTTGATAGGAGTTGGGATGGGAAGTCGAGTTTTTTTGGTGTGTACTGGTTGTGGCTGTTGAAGAGCAATTGTGGCATAAGAGATAAAGCTACTGATTAAAAGGGTTTGCATGCACTCTTTTGTCACTTCATAGCTAAGGCGACCGAAAAGAGAAACTCCATAGGAAGAAAGAGCAGCAAAGTAAATAGCGGCGGTTGCTCCGATTCCGAGTGCAACTTTAGCAAATCGAGTTTCATCGAGATTGAATATGGATTGAAGGCCATATTCAGCCATTGCAGTTGTTGATGTTAGGCCTCCGACCCACAAAGCACTTTGCAGGGCATTCAAAGGAATGACATTCTTCGCAATCAGTACCCCAACTGCAGTCCCAGCTAGAGGATAGAGCATTAAATTTGCTGTGTTTGATGAATTAAAAATTTCTTTTGTCATAGCAGCCTCTCATTAAACTCCATATACTATACAAAAAAGGTCCTAAAAGGACTAAACGATTATTTTTTTACGGAATTTAAAGCTTCTTCAAAAGAAATCATTTTTTTTCAGAGGACTTTGGGTGGCAATGAGCCCGATATAAGACATGGACATCGTTGGTATCGGTAAAAGAATCGGGGACGAGCTCGTCAGGAATAAAAAATAAGTTACATCCACTCGAATCGGCATACACGAGGGTGTAGCCTTTAAGACGTCCTAATTGCTGCATCGCAGTGATATTCGCACCAAAATACCGAGAGCCATCCCAGCGATGCTGGGAGTTATAGGAAATTACGACACTTTGATTTGGTGGAAAGTTGCCGTTGTATTCAATCACAACAAGTCGGGGGCGATATTGTTCATCGAGTGCATGCCAGACGTAAAAATCATTTCCATCGATATCAATGGATAGAAGGTCTAAATCGTATGGAACATGGTGTAGCTCAAAGAGGGTATTAATATTTTCAGCAGTAATAAAGTGTTTGTGTAAGTTGATTTGATGATTTTCATAGCTGCAATCGATCAGCAGCCCTGTCCACCCCTTGAATTCTCGCAAATACTTGGTGTTACTTGCAATATGTCCATCTAATGCACCAAACTCGACATAGTACTTTGAAGAAGTTCCAATTTGACTAAAAATGTATTCGATGATTCCATCTTCGCCACATTGAGAAAAGACACGTTTTTCATGAAGTTGTAAGATTAAAGGGTTTGCTTTGAGATTAGCTGGAAACAGTAGCAAGCAAATAGCCATTATTATCTGACGAAATATTGACAACATCAATTCTTTAAGCTCCAGGTTGTAGAAGAAAAACGGGTTGTTCGTAATAATTTCCAGAAGGTAATTGGAACATTGAGGGATAGTCTCCTTTGTAGTCGAGAACTTCCCAACCTTGAAGGAGTTTTGAAAGACGTTTTGGTCCGTAAATGCGGTGGGCGTTCCAAACAAGACAGTCCTGACCAACCGGAACCGCTAAGATTAATTTTCCAGTTGAATAGATCATGTCAAAACAATCGCGCATTGCCCTAAGGTCGCCATTTGGGTCCAGAGGGTTACCGTATCTGCCTAATCCGTCATGCTCAAAACTTGAAATTGACAGGAGAACATCGAACTTACGAGGTTTATTTTTGTAGGCTTCAACTGTCATCACATTTAGGCGGGAATCATTGGTTTCAATTTTTCGATAATCAATTGAAACAGGTTGTCCACCATATGCTAAGACAACAGCTTCATACCATGGATAACCCGAACCTAAGACGGCAACGGTTTTTTCTTTAAAAAGGTTGGGGTGCTCATCGAGCATCTCAAATAACCAAATGTCTGTGTTTCTGTAATATTGTGGCTGCTTCAATTTTGCTTGAATGATCAGGCGGTTGATAAGATCTTTTGAGTAGAAGGGCATATGGCTTTGTGAAGTTTCATCGATATAGTAGTGGACGACTGGAATTTGACCACCATTTGTGAATTCATTCAGAAGATTGGTGGGAATTTCATGTGGGGGAGAGGCATTTAGAGAAAGACAAAAAAAGAGAGAGAAAAGAACAAAATTTTTCAACTTCATTATTAGCAGATATATGTTTTTAAAGTCCTAATTTTATGAAGGATATATTTAATTTTCAACGAAATTTTGTATAAAGAGAAGATAGTCTTCAGGGATTCCAATAATGAGTTTGGAAGACGTATCCCCAAGTGTTGTAACTTGGCCATCAGCAGAAAGGTGAAAATCTACAATTGGAATGAGTAATAAGGTGTCGGTGTTCAACGTGGAAAAGGGGTGATCTGGACTCTGAAGTTGCGATAGAGAATGCAGCAACGCACCTTCTGTTCCGAGGAGAGTTTTTTCAATAGCAGAATCAATGGGTGGATTTTCGAAAAAATCGCCATAGGTCTCGATTTTAATTCTTTTCCACAAGGAAGTTACCTTCCTCCCAACTCCTAATAGCTTCGTCTGAAGAAATAAAAGGTCTATTTTTGGGATCTGGGTTATGTTTTCCTAATTGAAAAAGCCTGAAAACATTATTTGCATCTTTAAATGAAACTGAGACGAGTTCATCTGGGATAAAGTATAAGTTGCCTCCACCTGCGTAAACAAGAGTGTATTTTTTTTGGAGACCGATCTTATAAAATGCTGTAATGCTTGCTCCAAAATATCTTGTGCGATCCCATCTATGCGTCGGATTATAAGGAATCACACAGTCAATAGGTGGGATGTAGTTGGGGTTGTATTCAATTACAACAAGTCTAGGACGGTATTTTTCATTAAGAGCAAGCCAAATGTAAAAATCATTCCCGTCGACATCAATAGAAAGCAAGTCTAAATCGTTCGGAACATTGTGCATTTCAAAAAGCTCATTGATGTTCTCTGCCGTGATAAGATGCTTATGGAGGTTGATGGAAAAGTCTTCGTATTCACAGTCCATTAGAAGGCCTGCCCACCCCTTGAATTCCCTTAGATATTTTGTATTACTATAGGCGTGTCCATCCATTGCTCCAAATTCAACATAGTATTTAGATGACGTACCAATTAACTGGAAAATTTTCTCGATGACACCGTCTTCGCCGCATTGAGAAAAGACAGATTTTTCATACTGAGCTAAGTCAATCGATTGACTGTGCAAACTCGCTATGGAAACTAAAAAGCTAATGATAAGGGTGAAGAGATAAAGCACTGAAACCTCGTCTTATACAAGAATTTTTTCGAGTCTAATGATACATCAATTTTTTGGGAATGATAAATCAAATCGTTTGTAGTCTTCAGGGATTCCAATGTCGATAAAGGGAGAGTCGAAAGGTTGTCCAAAACATGTTTGCTTTTCGATAAGCAAGGGAAGTAAGTCTTGTTCAAGAGAGAAGGTGCCTTTTTCGAAATTCTTGAAGGAGCTTCTGTGAAAAAGATAACAGCCTCCATTAATGAGTTTGGAAGAGGCATCCCCAAGTGTTGTAATTTGGCCATCAGCAGAAAGGTGAACGCCATCATAGCGGGTGTTTTTTTTTGTTTGATGCAGTGCGAGTGTGCAACCGCCTGAAAGGTGAAAATCTGCGAGTGGAATGGGAAAAAAGGTGTCGCCGTTTAAGGTGATAAAGGGCTGATCTGGACTCTGAAGTTGCGATAGGGAGTGGAGCAGCGCACCTCCTGTTCCGAGGGGAGATTTTTCAATGGCATAATCAATGGGGACTCCTTCAAAAGAGTCGCCATAGGTCTCGATGATTTTTTCATGAAGGTAACCAACAGAGAGAATGAAGTGGTCCACACCCTGACTTTTCCAGTAGTGCATAAGGTGAGAGAGAAAGGGTTTGTCTCGGATGGGCGCAAGGGGTTTGGGAAGGTCGGGACAAACGGATCGGAGGCGTGTGCCAAGTCCTCCTGCTAAGATGATCGCTTCCATGATTTTAGACGCAGGTGGTTGTGATTTCAGATAGGATTGCGTGGAACTGCTCGATTTCTCTGCGGATGTCGCGTGGGTGGTTGCCGACAAAAAAACCTCGGTCGTGCACAATGTTGGCATTCACAATCTCATGTGCGCAGCTATAGTTGCAGTACTTGATCACATCATGGCGAAGGAAATTGCCTCCGGTGATGATCCGAAACTGGATGTCATGCTTTTTTAATGCATCTAAGACTTCTTGGCGGGGTAGAGGCAGATCGGGGTGGAGAATCAATGTGAAGGAGAAGTAGGCGCTATTCCCGTTTTCTTTTTGAATGATGAAGCGCTCGTCCTCAGCAAAAAGGGCATTCCAAAGCTCGGCATTTTTGCGACGCATGGTAACAAACTCATCGAGCTTTTTGAGTTGCTCGCATCCTATTGCTCCAAAAAATTCGATCGGTCGTACGTTGTAACCAGGAACAATGAAGCGGTAAGCTTCGAAAAAGTCGTCTGCTTTTTTTTCATAGATGGGGGATGAGTCGGGCAAGTGACGTGTCCAACCGTGTGAACGGAGGGCAAGCATAAGGTGGTACAATTCGAGGTCATCAGTGATAGCGACGCCTCCTTCGATCGTTGAGATGTGATGGGAGAAAAAGCAGCTAAAGGTTCCAATGTCTCCAAAGGTGCCACATTGTTTTCCATGTAGGGTGGCGCCCATTGATTCGCAGTTATCTTCGAAAAAGAGGAGGTTGTGCTTGTCACAAAAGGCGCGGAGGACATCGAGAGCACAAGGGTTTCCCAAAATACTGACACCCACAACGGCTCGTGTGTCAGGAGTCAGAGCCTCTTCAAGCTGCGACACATCTATATTGAGCGACTTAAGTTCCACATCGACAAAGCGAAGTTTGAGTCCGTATTGCATGAGAGGATAGTAAGTTGTCGACCAAGAAATAGCCGGAACAATCACTTCATCGCCGGCTTTTAAGGGACGGTCTTTTTTGAAGCAAAAAGCGGCAACGGCAATGAGGTTGGCAGATGATCCAGAGTTTGTCATGACGGCGTAGCGACTGCCCATTTTGCGTGCAAAGGCCTCTTCAAACTTTTCCACTTCGGGCCCCATAGTGAGTCGATCCGAGTCGATCACCTTTTGTATGGCTTTAAGTTCTTCTTCTCCCCAAGAATTGTGTGAAAGTTCATAGGTCATCAGGTGAGTTCCTCTATGGCTTGCTTCATGGTTTCGATATTGGGATAGTAGAGGTTTTCTAAAACATCTCCAGCAGGAGAGGGACAATCGGGAAGGGCAATCCGTTTTACAGGCTTTTTTAAGTGGTGCAAAGCTTTTTCAGCGGTGAGGCATCCGATTTCTGCTGCAACACCTCCGAGGGCCCAACCGGTATCGACGATGAGCAGTTTGCCAGTTTTCGCAACCGATTCCAAAATAAGCGCTTCATCCAGAGGTTTAATGGTGCGCAGATCGATCACTTCGGCGTGGATATCTTTTGATTCTTTGAGATCTTTTGCTGCAGCGAGAGCAAGATCAATCGCGTGCGAAGTGCCAACGACGGTGCAGTCGTGTCCACTTTGGCGGACGATTCCTTTCCCTAAGGGAATTTTGTAGGGCTTTTCCGGAACAAACCCTTCACGACACATGAGCCAGCGGTGTTCAAAAATGAGCACCGGATTGTCATCTTCAATTGCAGCAATCATGAGACCCTTAGCGTCATAAGGGGTACTTGGCATGATAATTTTGATACCTGGGACTCCTAAGAGGAGTCCTTGGATGGCTTGAGAGTGTTGTGGGCCAGAGCCCCATCCACGCCCAATAGCCGACCATATCACAAGAGGAACACTGTTTTTCCCATGATCCATCCAATGGATTTTACTGCCGTGATTTACAATTTGATTGAAGGCGAGCAAAAGAAAGTCGGGACGGTTGTGAAAGTAAACAGGTCGCATGCCCGACATGGCAGCGCCATTGCAAATTCCTGTCATCCCTTCTTCAGAAACAGGGGTGTCAAAAACGCGGAGGTCTCCATAAATTTCTTTGAAACCTTTGGTCACTCCAAACATGGCACCCGGATCATCCACTCCTTGCCCAAGAAGGAAGACTGAAGGGTCTGTTTCCATTTTGTAAGAAAGTGCTTCATGGAGGGCTGTGACATAACTGACAGTGCGTGTTTCAGGAGGTGCATCCATGACAGCTGCATTTTGCTGAACGAGTTTTTCATCCCAAAGCATCAACACTCTCCTGCGTAAACGTGAGTGAGAAGGTCGGTTTCATCCGGAAGAGGACTTTGAAGTGCATGCGTAAATCCAGCTTCGATTTCTTCATTAATTTCAGCTTGTATCACTGAGATTTCATGTTCAGATAAAAGATCTAATTCTAGCAGTAGGTGAAGAGGGTCTACTTTTTTCCATGAGTCTAATTCTTCAGCAGTACGGTAACCAAGTTGCGAGTCTTCACTTGATCCATGATGGCCACGCCAGCGGTAAGCGTGAGCTTCAATGAATGCGGGGCCATTTCCTTGTTTGATTGATGTAAGGGCTTCGTCTGTTGCTTGATGGACTGCTAAGACATTCGTGCCATCAACCGATTGAGAACTGAGTCCAAAGGCTTCAGCTTTTTTAGCAATCGAGGTTTCAGGAGGTTGTCGGTAAGCTATAGGAGAGCAGACAGAGTAGTAATTGTTTTCGCAGATGTACAAAATAGGGAGGTTTTTGAGTTTAGCAAAGTTAAAGCTTTCCCATGCAGCCCCTTCTTCGACAGCGGCATCTCCAAAAAAGACGGCAATCACTTCATCTAATCCTTGCTGCTTTGTAGCAAGGGCAGCGCCTGTTGCAATCGGAAGAATACCTGCAACAATTGCAGAAGAACCTTCCATTCCCACCTCCTTATCGATGAGGTGCATTGAACCTCCTCGAGAAGCCGCGCACCCATTTTTACGGCAATGGAGTTCACTGAGCATCGCATTCAAATTGCCACCTTTTGCCAAGTAAGGACCATGTGTACGATGGCCACAAAATACTTTGTCTTGAACTCGCAAGAGTTCGCAGCAGCCAACTGAAATCGCCTCTTGCCCGATACAAAGGTGGATGGGGGATTTCATCTGGTCTTCGTGGTACCGGTCTGCAATTGCCTCTTCAATCATCCGAATACGCAGCATCTTGCGAAACATGACCTTGAGGTCATGAGCTGCAAAGTTTGGGAGAAGGTCGCGCAGACCTGAGATTCCTTTTCCTTGGTACGTGTATTTCATAGGGGATGATCTTATATGAAGCGATTTTTAAACCCAAGTAGGATCATTAGGTGAGAGTGAACTCATGCTCACGGTCGATAAGAAGATGACTTCCGTGATTTTCGAATTCAAAGGGAATGTGGCAGAGTTTTGGAATGCCTGAAAGAGCGCTTTTCACCTGATCTTGCAAGTCTGGAGAAACAAAGAGAAGCATGAAGCCGCCTCCTCCAGCACCAAGAATTTTTCCGCCTGTGGCTCCCGCTTGTTTTGCCTTCGCATAGATTTCATCAATTTCACTATTTGAAATCTTGTCGGAAAGCCCTTTCTTGAGTTGCCATGCTTCATCAAGCAGCTCTCCGAACCAAAGGACCTTTTTTTCTCCTCTTTCGAGTCTAGCTGTGACCTCATCCACCATTTCACGCAGTCGGTGAAGGCTATTGGAGTTCTTTTTGAAATTCACCACTTTTGACTTTGCTACATCAGAGGCAAAACGTGAATGACCCGTATAAAAGAGCATCAAGTGATTTTGAAGCTTGGGCAGAAGAGATGAGAAAACTGGGGCAACATGGATGGTTCCATCAGGGAGAAAATCGATTCGATTGAACCCTCCGTGGGCTGTGAGTGTTTGATCTTGATAGCCAACAATTTCTTGGAGTTTTTCTTGCTCGATATGAATGGCGAGTCGCGCAAGTTCAAGTGGTTCAATTGTCTGTTTTCGGAGGTTAAAGAGAGCGTTTAATAGCCCAACTGTAAAAGCTGAGCTGGATCCGAGCCCGGCTCGAGCTGGGAGGTCTGCGTCATGATGAATTTCAAGGCGGTCTTGATGGAAGTTGAGATAAGCAAGAACGGCTTTAACGACGGGGTGTTTGATGTCTTCGATGGTTTGAATCGACTCTGTTTGAGAGTAGACAACCCTGTAGTTATGGTCGAAAATAGGGGGAAGAAAGCGACAACTGATGTAACAATACTGATTTATAGTAGTGCCAATCACTGCACCACCGTGCTCATGGACCCATGCGGGATAGTCTGTTCCTCCGCCAAAAAATGAAATGCGGAACGGAGTCTTTGAGATAATCAGAAGGACGTCTCCACTACTAAGGCATTTTCAACAATCTTACGGCGAAGCTTAATTTTGTTCATCTCTTTAATGTGCATGAGCACTTTTTCTCCAAATTTTTTAGAGACAAAGGAGAGATAATGAGGATCAGAGTAGTAAGTGTGAAAGGCTTTATCCCGGAATTCGAGAACTTCGGCAGCGGTCAGAGCGTCTGTTCTTAGGGGTAGTGTTTCGTAAGCATGCTGTGAGTATCCAATCCACTCTGTTGGCAGGTCCCACCCTTTTTCAGTTGCGAGAGTATAGAGCTTGGATCCTGGGTAGGCCATAGCACAGTAGAAATTAGCGAATTCACAGTTGGCTTCGAGGGCTAAATCCAGTGTTTCTTGCATTGTTTCGTGGGTATCATCTGGGAGACCAAAAATGTAGTTTCCAATCACATTGATTCCAGCGTTTTGGATGTTTTTCACGACACGCAAGATGTCTTCTGCTCCAAACCTTCCTTTCTCGACTCCGTCGCGTACGTGCTTACTGCCCGATTCAATTCCAAGTGCAAGCCAACGAATACCAGCCCGTTTAAGCCGGTCTAAGAAAGCATCTCGCACAGTATCTACACGGGCATATGCCCAGATGTTGAGGCCATAGTTGCGCTCAATCAAGAGATCACAAATCGAATTGACATGCCGCGGGTTGAGCACAAACATCTCATCGACAAACTTGATGTTTTTCACTCCATAACGGTTTACAAGGAGGTCGATCTCGCTTATCACAGCTTCAGGAGACCATAATCGGTAAGATGAGCCTCCGAAGGGAGCGTTGATACAGCAAAAGGTGCAACGATAAGGACAGCCAAGGGTAGTGTGCAATGAGGCGTAAGGTTGCCGCGCGTCAATGTTCTCAAAACAGTGCCAGTTGTGCGCGCGGTACTTTTCCATAGGGAGTAGGTCCCAAGCAGCTCCAGGCATGACTTCGCTTAAATTTTCTAAAAGAGGCCCTTTCGGGGTTGCGACGATTGCGCTGTCTTTGCGGTAAAGCAAACTGGGAACGGTGTCAAATTGCTCTGAGTCGCTTTTCAGACATTCAAAAACTCCCCAAATTGTTTGAGGGCCTTCTTGACTGCAAACAAAGTCAACTGCTTCTTCTTCCATGGTCCGTTTGGGAAGGGCAGCGATGTGTGTTCCCGTCATTAGAATCTTAAGAGAGGGGGTTCTATTTTTGATTTCGCGGCAAGTTTCTCCTGCAGCCATCATGTTTTGTGTGGAGGCTGAAGGTTGAAACCCATAAACCACCATGACAACTAATGTGGGATTGTACTCTTTTTCTACTAGATCGGCGACTTCTGCTGGATTGAGATTGAGGGCAGGAGCATCGAGGATTGCAGCAGTAGCTCCTTTTTTTCGAACATATGTTGCAAAAAGTGCTGCCAGGGAAGGAGGCTCAATTGCAGAAAGAGAAGTTCCGAGCTCTTGGTAAACGGTTTGCATGGCGCCGGGATTGATGAAGAGAATATCGGTCATAATGTTTCGTACTCCAAATCTTTGAGTTGATCCCTTTTCTTCCACTCATTTGCCGCGACCTGAGATAGGAAAAGGGGACAGCTTTGTCCTTCCTTGACCAGCTCTTTCATCTTGTCATTGCTGAGTTCACTTAGATAAAGAAGTTTGAGCTGATTGTGAGGACGCAGTACCATTTTACCCTGCCACAAGATAAATTCAGAGAGAATCATCAAATGGCGCTTTGAATTCACGACAATGGTATGAGGTGTTTTTTGACGGTACAAGCGAGAAATGGCATTCCATAGATCTTTCCGTCCTGAAGTTGCTTGGTTGACGGTTAACCACTCTTGTTTAGCTTGGGTAAATAGCTTGGAAACCTTTTTCCTCAAGATGGGGAGGGTCAATCGAATCTGCGAGGAGCTGGATGAAGTACTTGATGGTTGAGAAACTTTTTTCTTCAAAACTCCATAGACCTTTTGAAAAAGAGAGATGAAGGTGAATTGCAATTGCGTGAGTGTTGAAAGAGAGGGCTTTTGAGGGAGAGGGAAACGGTAAGTTTCTTGCGCATAGCTTTTAGCAGACTTTAAAAAGGAAAGATCCGTCATTTTCAGATGTGTGGCATTAATCCCTTCTTTCAATATTTTATCTTCTGTCACGCTTTCCCCTTGTTGAATTTTGGTCACAAGTGGGTGAGGTACGTGAGGCAGTGTCCTTCCTGTCCAAATGGCTTCAAGAGACGTTGACGACACATTGTATCCATCATGAGGACCGAGATATTCGCCGATCCCATCTGAACCTGGATGCCAAGTGTGATAGAGAAACTCATCTTCATGCCAAACCTCTTCTTTCCCTGCATTGCACAAACGAAAGGTAAGATCGTAGGGGCCACAAATGTGACCGACAAAATCGACATGTTCGTCGCTGCCCCCAATGGCAAAATAGTCGTCTCGTTTCATACAAAGACAAGCGCCATAGTTGCGCCGGTGCAAACGGTCAGAGGTTTCGACAACACCAGTGGTTTTTCCATCTGAGTAGTTGATACATCCTGCACCAATCACTTCTTCAAATGAGGGGTAAGAAAAAGGGTAGAGATCTTGCCGATGATTGCGGAATTGATCCATGTGCAGAAAATGATTAGGATGTGTCTCAAAAAACTGAAGGATGGATTCGATAAAGGTAGGCTTTACCATCGCATCTGAATCACAAATCACAATGATTTCCCCTTGGGCAAGTAAAGCACCAATATTATACATCAGATGCTTGTGGTAGTAACATCCGTTGGGCATCCCTAAGACGGCTAACGTATCGATATCTTCTTCAAACTTTTTGACGGCGTCGGTCAATTGAGAGTAGTATTCAAGGACAAGGATTTCAAATGAGTCTCGATAGACTGTCTGCGACCGAAGATAATGACAAATATGAAAACTTTCACGGACGTTCCAGTCGAGGAGGATAAGACTAACTTTTGGTTTTGACAGTTGAGACTTTTTTAGAAGTTTAAACATTCGAGTAAACCGCATTACGAATCATGTTGTAACCTTTCATTAGTTCCTCAATCCCATCATCTAAAGAGAACTGTGGATAAAAGCCTGCCTGATGAATTTTTTCATTGGAAACAATGTAGTTGCGTTGATCTGGATCTTGTCCTATCGGAGCATCAACAAAGGTAAATGAAGGGATGTGTTCTTTGATCTTTTCGCAAAGTTCTTGCTTAGACAAATTGGCATCGGAGAGTCCAACGTTATAAACCTCTCCACTCATTTCATCAAAATGTTGCATCCCATAGAGGAAAGCGCGGCATACGTCTCGGATGTGGATGTAATTGCGTTTGAAATGACTTTCAAAAAGGAGAACAGCTCGATCATGGACAGCGCGGTAAACAAAGTCATTGACGAGAAGATCGATGCGCATCCTTGGAGACATACCAAACACAGTTGCGAGACGAAAGCTAATGGCATTTGGATGCTCCATGAGCACTTCTTCAACCTTCACTTTTTCCTGTGCATATTGTGAAATAGGACTGAGAGGAGACTCTTCTGTGCAAAAGTTTTCTTCATCGCCTGTACCATAGGCACTATTTGTGGTGGGCATGATCACTCTTTGCGATGAGGAAAGGGACCGAATGAGCTCAATGGTTGCATCGTGGTTGACAGCCGTTGCGGTGAAGGGATCTTGCTTGCAAAGGGGAGCTCCGACAAGGGCTGCGAGTGGAATCACAACATCTGCCCAATCGGCAAGGGGCTGCACGACTTCTTTATCGCGCAGGTCTCCTTTTACGATGGAGAACTGGGGGTGGTAGCAAACATGGTTCAAGCTGCTTTGACTGTACATGAAGTTATCGAGAGCAACCACTTCATGTCCTTCACTGAGTAGCATCGGAATTAAAACTGAACCGATGTAGCCGGCTCCACCTGGAACAAGTACTTTCATTTCTTCTCTCAAGCCTTTCTCAAAACCGGCTATTTTCTAAGTCTATGGTGAGAAAGTCAAGGTTTTTTGAAATGAGCTTTAACTTTATCTAAACGAAAACGAATGTAAGTTTCTCTAAGCAAATGATACGCGAAATATTTCAATCTAAAATTAAGTGTTTGCTGACTTTGCCAAAAAGATTTCAAAAGAAGAAAGTAACTGTTTTGCCGTTTGAAGGGCAGAGAGATAAGTGAAGCTTGTTTTCTGCGGATTGCTGCAAGAAGAACCTGAGCGATTTGTTCTCGCTGTTTCCAATAGGAGTAAAACGTTTGATTGCCAGCCGTTCGTGAGCGTCTTTGGTAGAGCGCATCAACTGGAGCTTTGCCTACGCTAAAGTGCATGTGCTCAAAAAGCACTTCGGGAATAAAAACAATTCGATCTTCACCCAAATCTTTCAAACGGAGAAAAATATCAAAGAGGTGGGAGTCAATGCAGTCTCCACAATACTCACTGGGGTAGGGATCTTGAATCAGCTGGACTGCTTTTTGCGTTAAGATAGGAAAAAGGGGAAACGAGGCATCTTTGTATCCATCCCGAGTGTGCATCATGCAAATCCCATCAGGAAATTTTTTTACGGCCTCAATCAAATAGGTGTCCCAACCCTTAGTGCGAATCAAAATGTCATCATTGACGAGCATTAAGATTTCGCCTGTAGCTTTTTTCAAGCAGCGCGTATTCAATGCGCCCATGGTTGTTTGGGGGCCGATCACTTTGCGTAGTGACAAGGCTTCATGAGGAGATGTAAGCGTATGGCTTGGGGTGTCATCGTCGTCTAAAGTTACGATGACTTCGATTTGAGAAACGTCATCAGCTGTAGCCACAACTGTTTGCAAAAAGGCTTGCGCCTTTGCAAGCCTTTCTCGAGTGGGCAATAAAAGTGAGATTTTTGCCATCGTTATTTCGCAGTTTTTAACGAGTAGAAGCGGACCATCGATCCTTGCTTCACAAGCAAGAGAATACGTTGGTTCGGACCGATCCCTTCAACAGCTTCGTTAAAGTCTTTCACGTTGTTCACTTCTTTATGGTTGACCGCCATCACAATCATTCCTGGCTTCAGTCCGATGCGAGCTGCAGGAGAATTGTGGTGAACATCCATTATGAGAACACCTTTTTCTGAAGCCTGCAGTCCATAGGATTGGATGTGCTCTTTAGTAAGGTTGTCAACTGTGAGCCCAAGAGTTTTAGAAGAAGTTGTACTCGACGAGTATGTGCTTTCACCATAAGTTCCAAGGATGACCGGAATAGAAAGAATTTGACCGTTTCGATTCACAGTCAGCATCACCTTAGTATTCGGTTTAAGCAGCATCAAATCGTTACGCAGGTTTGCAGGATTTTTCACCTCGTTACCATTCACATGCGTGATGATGTCTCCTTGTCTAAGCCCAGCCTTATCAGCGGCTGATCCGTCGACAACATCAACGACCAAAGCCCCTTCAGCTTTTTTCAAATTGAAGGCTTCGGCTAAGTCACGGTCAATGGGTTGAAGTGAAACTCCTAAAAATCCCCGTGAAACAGATCCTTTTTCAATGAGCTGTTCCTTGATATTTTTTAGCATGTTACTTGGAATGGCGAACCCGATTCCCATGTAACCACCAGAGCGGGAAACGATCGCTGTGTTCATTCCAATGACGTTCCCATCTAAGTCAATTAAAGGACCACCTGAGTTACCTGGGTTGATCGGCGCATCAGTTTGGAGGAAGTCTTCGAGGTCGGTGATTTGGAGGTTTTGGCGTCCTTTTGCACTGATGATACCAGCTGTAACTGTGGCTTCGAGTTGGAAGGGGTTTCCAACAGCAAGGACCCATTCGCCAACTTCGACATCATCTGAGTTTCCAAGTTCTAAATAAGGAAATCCTCCATCAATCTCGTCATCGAGTTTAATCATTGCGACATCCGTCCGGTCATCTCCACCAATAAATGTTGCAGAAACTTCTCTTTTCACGCCGTTATGCAAGAGAACTGTAATTTTTTGTGCTCCACGGACCACGTGGTAGTTCGTCAAAATGTATCCATCGGGAGAAACGATAAAGCCTGATCCTTGGCTGACTTGAGGTTGGGGAGCGCGACGTCTACTTGGAGGAGCTCCGAAAAACTTATTGAAAAAGTCGTCATTGAAAAATTCGAAGGGATCTTGCTGTCCGTCTGAGACTCCTTCTGCTTGGATGTAGACCACACTCGGTGTGGATTTTTTTGCGGCTTCGATAAATGGGCGGGAAAATTGTTTTCCAGTTCCCATATCTTGCGAAGGGTAGCGATCAGTCTGATAGCCAGCTGGAATTTTTCTCGTTTTTGCATCAAGGGGGGTGATAAATATGAGTGTTAAAAGTAGTCCACTAATCCATCGCATCATTGTTCTTTTCTCCTTTTACCTTAAGATTTCATTATAGAAATACTCCCAATTTGAGAGCAACGTCTAACAAAGTTTCACTTGGAATGATCACACCAAAAACGTCATGTGTCGTTGTATTGGCAAATTGCATCCCTATCACCTTTCCCTCTAAGTTTAAAAGAGGACCGCCATAGTCTCCGGGATTGAAAGGAAAATCGACGAGTAAAAAGTTTTTGCCATTTTTTTCTTCGATGGCAGCGACCATCCCTTTTTTGACTGTCACGTTTTTGCGAAAAGGGATTCCTGCACTTAGCGCCCATTCTCCAATTTGAAAAGCTATTGTGAGCGGCAAGTAGTCCAAATCACTTGCCTCAAGTTGAAGGAGGGCAACATCCGATTCTAAGTCTCCAAAAAAAAGATGAGCTTGAACCCAAGTGTGGTTGGGCAAGCGTACTTGAATCGAAGCTGCATCTTTGACGTTGTGATAGAGTGTCATCACGAGGCCGTCCTCACGGACAATAAACCCACATTCTTTCTGCTCGTCAGCATGGACTAAGACAGTTGAAGAGCTGGCCAATGTTGCGACTTCAACAAAAGGGGAAGAGGCAAAGAGTCCTGAATTAAATAGGAAGAATAGAGAGGCGAGGAGAAAGCTTTTCATTTTCCTTAGCCAAGAGTTTTTCATTTGCGAAAGTCACAGAGAGGCCTTGGTCTGCGATGGCTTGCAATTCCTGTTTCACAGCTTCCTTCACTTCTTTCTTATCGATTGAGAGGACGTGATCGCGAAAGTCTTGCCGCACTTTTTTTGTCCGTCCTTCGCGAAATTGAGAGTAGGCAATCATCGCGCGACTTCCAGGAGAGACTGGGGTGTCAGAATCTTGAATGAGGCCCAGTTTAGCTTCTTCAAGATCTCGGTTTGAAAAGCCGCCCTTTGCAATATGTTCGAGTCCATCCTTAAAGGCTGTATAAGTTGATGCAATGTGGGGATCGCGGTACGAATAGAAATAAAAGTGTCCTGTTAAGGGGCTGTAATTGACTCCTGCACCATAAGCCCCTCCTTGCTCTCGAATTTTTTGATGCAAATAGGTGTTTTCCATCAAGTTTGTCGCAAGGCTCAAAGCTGGAGCATGAGTATGGAGCGCGGTGCATGTTTTAAAACCCCAAGCTGAAAAAGCAACAGGAGATGAAATGATGCGTCCTTCAGGTTTTTTCTCTCCAATAGGAGCGATCTTTTGCCACGGATCGAGAGATTTTGAAGGAAGATCACCTAGCCCGAAATAACGGTGATCAGCTAGGTAATGGTGCTGCTTATCATCGATGCTTAAAACGAGGTGGGGGACATTAAAGTGGAACAAGTGGCCACAAAGTTCGCGCAGTTTTTCTTGAATTTGAGGAAGTTTTTGATCGAGGTCTTTGACCAGGTCTCGGATGAAATTGAAATAGTCGATCCCGTGCATTTTTTGACTAATGGTTGCAGCAGAAGATAAGGGTGCAAGCGATTGTTGAATGGCATACGTAATGGCTTGACGGTTTAAGCGATTTTGTTGAGCGGTGTGCAACTGAAGAATCAGCTCTTTGATCCGCTCTGTTTCATCAAAGCGAGGAGAGCGACATATCTCCAAAAAGAGTGAAAAGAGCTTATCTGTGTTGCGCTCTAGTGCTTTGCCTCTAAACCCAAAAGAGGGTTTGAGGATGGCTGGATCATCAATTTGTGGGTGCAATTGAAAAGTTGCATTAAAACCGCCGAGGTAACTGTTGATGTACTCCAAGTTTGCCTTGTAATCCCGATCACCAACTCCAAGTTCTGGCAGCAAGGTCATTAACAGTTGAAGATAGGGGAGCTGCTCAATCGTCACGTTGGGTAAGTCGAATATGAGGTCGGCATAAACGATGTGATTGGTAAAGCACTCATGGAAAAAGACAGAGAGTTGATCTTGTTGTTCGTGCCTTAGAGGAAAATCAGGGACGTCCTTTGGTACGTCGACAAGTTCGATTTTCGGTAGACAATCGACCGATTGCTTTTCGGTTTTTTCCTGGAATTTTTGCAATTCAGCTGCTTGTTTGACGATCCGCTCTTTTGCTTTGTCTGAAAGAGCATCTTGGATCCGTTTGAGCCGCTCTTTTTCCTCTTCTGCTTCTTCTTCATCAAGTGTCGCGCTTGGCTCCATAACAAGACGAAGAAGATGGGTGTTGTCGATCAAGTATTTCTGAATGAGTCCTGTCAAATAACTTGGGTCTTTGACTTTTTCCTGCAGCTCATGAAACTGATTGTAAACCATGAGCGCGTTTTCAGGAGGGCAGCCATGCTGTTTCGCTAGAGCTGAGCGCATGAAGAGTGTGAGACCAAAAGGACCATAATCTCCTGTAATTTCGAGTCGACTAAATTCCAATTGATGGATGGCTGCTTCCAAATGCGTTTGGTCAATTCCTTTAGCAACCAAATCTTTCAACGTTTCAAATAGCACTTTTTCTAGCCCATCGGCGTTTTCTGGATCTGCACCGCGGCAAATGATCGCGTAGGGGATTTCACTCATATCGGTATCGAGATACCCATCAACTTGAGTACAAAGTTCTGACTTGAGTAAAGCGTGTTTTAAAGGAGAAGCATCGGTTTCCATCAAGATCGAATCGATGACAGCAAGTGCTAAAGCATCTTGTTGATTCTTAAGCTCAGCTGTGAGCCAAGCAAAAGCAATATAAGTCTTTTTCTTCAGGTCTTCTTCTTTCAAAGGATAGAAAACTTGGTCTTTCCGCGGACTCGCGAACCGTTTTTGGTGAGGAATAGGTTGAAGGTCTGGGCTTTTTGGGATGCCCTTCAGCGCATGTTTTTCGATGGTGTCGAGATGCTTTTCGAGAGGTAGATTGCCATAAAAAAAGAAAAGGGCATGTGAGGGATGATAAAACTTTCCGTGGAAGTTTTTTAACTCTTCGTAGGTCAAAGAGGGAATTTCAACAGGATCTCCTCCGGAATTGAATGCATAGGTCAAATCGGGAGTGAGGCGTTGCATCACATCCTGCCACAGACGCGTTTCTGGTGAGGAGAGACTTCCTTTCATTTCATTAAACACGACGCCTTTGAATAAAAGGGGACTTGTTGGATCATCTGCTTTTTCATACTCTAATCTATGCCCTTCTTGCATGAAGCTCAATTCCTTGAGCTGTGGAAAAAAGACTGCATCCAAGTAGACAGAAAGCAAATTGTAAAAGTCCTTTTCTACCTGTGATGCTGCTGGATAACATGTAAAGTCAGCTCCCGTCATCGCGTTCATGAACGTATTTAAACTGCGTCTAGACATGGAGAAAAAAGGATCTTTCACCGGATATTTTTTCGAGCCGCAAAGGACCGTGTGTTCGAGAATGTGCGCGACTCCAGTCGAATCTGTTGGGAGTGTCTGAAATGAAATACAAAAGAGGTTTTCGTGGTCGTCAGAAGCCAAATGTATCACTTGTGCTCCTGTCAAATTATGCCTAAGTTCATAAAGCACAACTTGCAATTCTTCAATGGGTAAAACTTTTGTAACAGTGAATTCCCCGTAGGTGTCTTCCACTTGATAGACTGGCATTAAATTCATTCTCAATTCCTATTACCCCTGAATACGACCTAGTCGAATCTGAGGGGATTTTCGATTTTCTTCTACAGATTCCACATGACAAATTGGCCGCATACTTGATGAAAGTAGGGTCCGATTTGTCATGTGGAAGATGGAAGAAAAGAAAAATTCAAGCAGGTTATAATAGACCATACTCCGGGTTATTGATTGAAGTCCCTAAGAATAAAAAAAAGATGATTAAAAAGCATCCCCCTTCAAATGGTTATTGATGCACAAAGCCAATTGAAACATCGCTTCCAATTTCATCATGACAATAGTACATTGGTTTTTCGCTTAGTGAAAGATCGGGACAAGTCACTGTTGAAGTGATGGTGCGTCTTTGATTCACTTGACTGACGATTCCCTCCTCATCGACCTTGTCAACAAAGCGCGAGGACAAGTTGACGAGAACTTCAATTTTTCCAGGTTCTTCTAGATTTGTTGCTGTGATTAACACTTCCATATGCTCGAGCAACTTTTCGTCTTGATAGACCATTTGGCTTTCTAGAAGGTGGCAGGAAAGTTTGCATTGCCAGCCATCTTTTACCTTGCCAAAGCTGAACTCTTCTTCAAAACAAAGCCCCTCAACGCACATGAGGTTGACCAAAATCTCTCCAGGGGCTCTGTAACCTTTGAGGTAGCGTATTTCGACCAGGTCTTTACTTTCATCATAGGTGTATGTCTTTTCCGATCCCTGTACCATTTGAGTGAGTGAAAAAAGCCCTAAGCAGAGTGCAATGAGTAGTTTTTTCATATTTCGTAATCCTATCTGAGTTTAAAAATGGCATCTCATCCTATTGCAAAACTTGTTTTTTGAATATGAGGAAATCTACAAATTGGAGCTAAATAGTGTCATAAAGAAGCGGCTGTTGCAGGAAACCCAAATCGGGCTCGCAAAGGAAAGACTTTGATGGGGCAAACTCGTTTTACTTTGTCTTGACGGGGCCAAAGTCTGGGGCGTAGGTCTGGAACTGTTTATCACTTACGTAATCTGGAATCTTAAAGAGGGTTTTTCATGACGAAGAGGTTAGCCTTTAACCCTTGTCCTAACGGGTGTCTATGTCCATACGCTTCAGGAGTTCTAGTTGGGTAAGAGGCATTTTCATGAACTTCAACGCTTTTGAAAAGCGTTTTTAGATAGTTTGTTTTTTCACTGAGCTGAATTTTTTTTATTGGTTTTTCGAGACTTGGTCGAGCGAATGCATTGGGTGGAATGTAAAAATGAGGACGTCTCAAGTTTTCTAGACGGGTGGCTTCTGTCTCCTTATCACTTGTAAGGAATGAAACAATCGGCACTTCGGTGATCAGAGTTGAATCAGGGCTTGGATGAAGAAGAGGTTTTAAAATGTCCCAGTTGTCAACGGATTTCATCGTACTGAAATCAACAATGACGGTGTCAAATAAACTATGCATCGGATAAAAATCGAACTTAGAATTGAATTCCATTTGGAGGTGGAGTCGATCTTCTGCAGGAGGGACAATGGAGCGCGGTTGTTCATCAAGTGAAACATAAACCGCATCGTCCTCTTCTTTTGGAAGTGGCTCTGCATCATGTCTTCCAATCACAAGGATCACTTTTTTGCCTTCTTCTCTTGCTTGATTGATTCTTTCGATGACTGCGATGTTGAGAGGGTCAGAAAATTTTTCTGAAAGGGGTTTTGGCTCTGCAGTTTCTGCAACAAGAGCATAATGTTTTTCTTCCACTTGCATTTCTTTGATGGAAGGCTCACTTACCTCGGCACTAGACCAGCTAAAATTGTCGTAGACAGCTTTTGCTGCAAAAAACGCGAGTGCGACACTATAAGCGACAGTTGCCAGGCCATTTCCATCGGCGCTGAGTGGATCAAGAGTACTTGTTGTATTGAATAAACTATAGATACAAGAATCGATTATTTCTAAACCGCTCATAACTCTCCCCTTTTAATTAAAAATTATAATATAAGTTTAAATTTAAATCAAACAATTATTTTAATATCACAATCGTTTTGTGTTTAGTTATTTAAGAATTGATAGTTGTATAACTATCTGGTTTTCAGTTGCTTAAAATATAGGAAGCGATTTTGTCGATTTTGATTTTTAAGTTGTTAATATAAAATAATTTGTGTTTTGTAATTATATGTGTAATTTTAAGTTTAATTGTGTTATAATTTTTTGAAAGATGTGGGAAGAAATAGGGTTGTCTTTAATGCTGCTTTTTTCGAAATCAGCGATTTCTCAATGAACAATGATCATTTGTCCCCGTCTTCAGTAGTTGAAAGAGTTCTTCTTCTCAAAAGATTCTAAGATGAGTCAAGAAGGGCTCTAACGAAGATAAAAAAAAGAAAGATGGGGAAATAAGGTATGGCTAACGCTATAGGCGGTGCAGTTGTTGCACCTTTGAGGGAAGAAGACTTTTGCATGATGTTTCTAGAAGAAAACGAAGAGCAAGTAGTAAAAGAAAAAGCGTGCGAAGTTGAAATTGGAGTAGGGACGAAAACAAAAGTCTTTATGCCAAAACGAAGTGGGAAGCAAGAAAGACAAGTAGGTTATGGAACTCAGCTCACTAGCTATATTAATTCGCGCACGATTGTCAAAGGCGCGGATAGAGCATGGGATAGGAACCGCCTTATTGAAGGTAAATATAAGCAGTTTCAAAGAATTGGAGGAGATCCTCTAACTCTTACAACTCAAACGGGTGATCAAATTTCAGCTTTTCATTTTGAAGTCGACAGCTTCTATCGAGAGGTTGATAAAATGGGAGGAAAGTTCGTGGATTTAGAACTGAACATGAACCACCCATTTTTTGAAAATGCTCAGCCCGTCGAGTTATCATTGCAACAGAAAATGTCATCTCAAAGCGGTGTCCGCATTCCCTATACCTCCGATCTCGAATCGGAATTTAAAAACCCGAAAGACTTCTTAGCATTTTGCAAATGCTAGAAAACTCGAAGTTTTTTGGGAAGACTCGATGCAGCCATTTGAGCCAGCGTCTTGGTGGCACTTTAATTCTAGGAAACAAAACTTAATTGTCGTCTCAAGCTATGCGGCAAAAGAGCTTAAGATTCAGTCAACTCCTTCTGAAGTGAAAGTGAGCCCTGCTGAGGACTTTTCTCTGACTTTTAATCTCTTTAGAAGTTCATCTATGCGCACACCTGCCATTGTCTTTGAAGATAATATTGAGGAGGTCGAACAACTTTTTACATACCAATCTCCAAAGGGGAAGGGATTAAGTATTGAGGCTTCTTCTTGGAATATGATGCGTCACGAGGGAAAGCTTTACTTGATTCAAAAAAGTGAAGCATTAGACACGCTGAACTCTTTTGAAAGATTTAATCTCAATCAGCTTGCTTTATCTGACATTCGCCCGAAAGATGTACGACATCCTCGCCTTGGCGTAGATCGAGGAACCGTAGTTCTATCTATGCACCAAACCGCAAATTTTAGTGCATATTCTCGCGAAATTCTCACTTTCTTGCTATCAGGAACAAATGTTCTTGTCTATGACTACGCAGGGAAAGGGCTGAGTGAAGGGCAAAACAGCCAAGAAGGAATGACGGAAGCCATTCGATCAACAGGACAGTATCTTATCGAAGAGAAGGGATTGGATGAGACCCAGATCATGTTTAAAGGGCAGTGTGCTGGAGGCCTTCCTTCATCAGAAGCAGGAAAGATGTTTCCCAGGGCCCATGTCTGGGTGGATCAGTCACCTAATACATTTGCCAGTGCTACAGCAGACATTGTCGAGAAAAAAGCAGAAAAAGCAGCTGCAGAAGAAGAAGGTAGTTGGCTTAAAACCTTCAGCGGACTTCTCCTTAGCGCAAAACCCGTTGTTCAAGCAGTTTCTTCCCTGACTCTTCCGAGCTACAATGTGGCAGAAAACCTCAGTCAAAACGAAGGGATTCAAATTTACACGCTCGGAGTTCCTGACGAAGCAGGCTATGGAGGAGATGAGTTAGTTCCAGATCATGACAAAGAGCAAATCATCTCTCAAGTCACTCAAAACCCGCGAGGGCATTACTTAACCATCACAGGGGGAACTCATGTAACGGATTGGTGGCTAGATCAAAATGTGGCTCATGCTGTTGATGACATCTTCAAAAGTTCAGCTCTATCTGTACCTGTTTTTCCAGAGCAGCCCGCAACGGCAAAGCAAGCAGTAGCAGAGAGCTTTGAAACTCTTAGAGGAATAGCTTTTGACCCTAGGAATGCTTCTGAGGTGGACATGCAAATTCACAGCGCTCTCGTAGCTGTGAGTGAGCAAGATTTTGAGGCTCTTAGTGAAGTGATGAATGGGAAACCTTTGACACCCATTCATCATGATTTTGGACTTAAAGATGTTTTGAGTAATAAGCAGCATCAACGTTTCATGGAAACTGCGATTAACTTATCTCGGCAACTTGGTCATGAAGCATTCACCCAAAAGCTCATGATGGCTCAAAGAAATCACTCTATTTAGAAGAATTAAGCGGCAGCGAAAGCTGCCGCTATTTTTTTACCAACTGAGTGAGGATGAAGATTGGTACTCTGTGACCCGGGTTTCGAAGAAGTTCTTCTCTTTTCCAAGGTCAATGGTTTCGCTCATCCAGGGGAAAGGATTGCGCGATTTGTACTGCGTTTGGAGACCGATGCGTTCTAAGCGGCGGTCTGCAATGTATTGGGCATATTCACGGAACATGGGCGCCGTGAGGCCGAGAATTCCTTGAGGCAGACAGTCTTGTGCATATTGCACTTCAAGCTCGACAGCTTCTTTGATTTTGTCTGTGATGTACTTTTGGAACTGAGGTGTCCAAAGTTCGGGGTTTTCCTCTTTGATTCCGTTGATCAGATCAATTCCAAAATTCAGGTGGATGGTTTCATCACGGAGAATGTATTGGAACTGTTCTCCAATTCCAACCATTTTATTTTGGCGTTGAAGAGAGAGGATCATCGCAAAGCCACTATAGAAGAAGATTCCTTCCATGATGATGTAGTAACCGATCAAGTTCTCGAGGAATTTTTGGGCTCCGGCTTGTGTCGAAGTGGTGTAGGATTCATCGAGAAGGTCTTCGGTTAGTTTCATCTCAAAGTCGTCTTTCGCATGGATCGAGTTGATCTCGTTGTACATGTTAAAGATCCGTCCTTCATCGAGGTTAAGAGATTCAACGATGTAGTGGAAGGTGTGCGTGTGGATCGCTTCTTCAAAGGCTTGTCGAAGAAGGTACTGGCGACACTCGGGGTTTGTCACAAACTTGTAAATGGAAAGGACGATGTTGTTGGCAACGAGGCTTTCAGCAGTACTGAAGAACCCGAGGTTGCGCATGATCACGAGCCGTTCTGCTTCACTGAGGTGATTAGATTTCCACAGCTCGATGTCTTTTGCCATCGGAACTTCTGTCGGCATCCAGTGGTTGGCGCAGCCATTGAGGTAGTGTTCCCATGCCCACTTGTATTTGAGGGGCATGAGCTGGTTGACGTCAACTGTGGTGCAGTTGATCAGTCGTTTCTCATTGGCATCCGCGCGTTTTGCTTCGCCATCTTTAATTTCTGATTCGGGAAGGGTTGTTGTATTATCCATCGGAGCCTCCTATTATTGACAACTTTCACAGCCTTCTTCGAGGTTGCACACGGGCACCTCTTTTGTAGCAGCTTCGTCTCTCTGCACTTGAATACGTGCAGAAGGCGATTCATTTTTCATCCAACGAGGTTGAAGTCCTCGTTTATTGATATCGAGTGTGGACTTTTCAATTTGGGTTGCGCCAGTTGTGCGCAAGTAGTAATTGGTTTTGAGTCCTTTTGTCCAAGAGAGCATGTACATGTTATGGAGTTTTTTTCCACTGGGCTCTGCTAGGTAGAGGTTAAGTGATTGCGCTTGGTCGATCCACTTTTGGCGGCGGCTACCACACTCAATGATCCATTCAGGATCGATTTCAAACGCTGTTAAGAACTGTTTTTTCACATCTTCTGGAAGGCGCTCGATTTCTTGCACCGATCCATCGAAGTATTTAAGGTCATCGATCATCTCATCATCCCACATCTTGAGCTCTTTGAGTTTAGCCACAAGGTAAGGATTTGAGATGGTGAATTCACCTGAAAGGTTCGACTTAGCGTAGAGGTTTTTATAAATGGGTTCGTTAGACGGATTCACGCCAGTGATGTTGGCAATGGTTGCTGTTGGAGCAATGGCCATACAGTTGCTGTTACGCATGCCGTGCTTTTGAATCGACTCTCGGACTTTGTTCCAATCAAGTGAAGTGGAGCGGTCCATTTCAACCTTTTCACCCCGCTCTTTCTCGAGAAGATCGATGGTGTCAATTGGCAAGAGACCACGTTCCCACTTTGAACCTTTATAACTAGGGTAAGGGTTCCGTTCTTTTGCAAGCTCACTTGAAGCAAGAATGGAGTAGTGCGAAATCATCTCCATACTCTTGTCGGCGAACTCGACGGCTTCGTGGCTTGCATAGCTAAGCCCTAGAATGTTTAGGGCGTCTTGAAAGCCCATGAAACCAAGTCCGACAGCGCGATGCGTGGTGTTGGCTCTTTTGGTTTCTGGAATGGGGTAAAAGTTGATGTCGATCACGTTATCGAGCATGCGCATCGCTGTTTGGACTGTGCGAGAGACTTTTTTCTCATCGAGTCCTTTATCTGTGACGTGTTCGACGAGGTTGACAGAGCCTAGGTTACAAACCGCTGTTTCTTCTCGTGAGTTATTGAGTGTGATCTCTGTGCAGAGATTAGAGCTATGCACGACCCCGGCATGGTCTTGAGGTGAGCGAATGTTGCAAGGATCTTTAAAGGTGATCCATGGATGCCCCGTTTCAAAGAGCATACTGAGCATTTTGCGCCACAGTTGCAACGCTTCGACTTTTTTGTGAAGTCGAATGGTGCCGTCTTCTGCCATTTTTTCGTATTCGGTGTAGCGTTTTTCAAATGCAGCGCCGTAAAGGTCATGCAAGTCTGGCACTTCGTCGGGGCTAAAAAGAGTCCAGTGGCCGTTTTCTTTGACCCGCTTCATGAAAAGATCGGGAATCCAGTTGGCTGTGTTCGTATCGTGTGTACGACGTCTCTCATCTCCCGTGTTTTTACGAAGCTCAAGAAAGTCTTCGATGTCGATGTGCCACGTTTCTAAATAAGAGCAAAGGGCTCCTTTTCGCTTTCCACCTTGGTTGACGGCAACCGCTGTGTCGTTCGCAACTTTGAGAAAGGGGATGATCCCTTGGCTTTGGCCATTTGTTCCTTTGATAAGGGCGCCTGTGCCACGGACATTTGTCCAATCATTCCCGAGTCCACCAGCCCATTTTGAAAGTTGAGCGTCATCAGAGATGGTTTTAAAGATGTGCTCTAAATCATCCATGACAGTTGAGATGTAGCAAGAGCTGAGTTGCGAGTGAGTGGTTCCCGAATTGAACAGTGTTGGTGTCGCAGAGAGATAGTGGAACTGAGAGAGAACGTTGTAGAACTCAATGGTGTATTTGGTTTTTTCTTTTTCATTTAGAGCAAGCCCCATTGCGACACGCATCCAAAAGATTTGCGGCGTTTCAATGCGGCGCCAATCGTCATGGATAAAATAGCGGTCGTACAAGGTTTGCATGCCTAGGTATTTGAATTTGTCATCGCGCTCGAGTTTCATCGCTTTGGCAAGTACATCGAGATCAAACTCTTTCAGTTTAGGATCGAGTCGCTCAATTTTGATGCCGTGCGCAATGTATTCTTTAAAATACTTGTGGTGTTTTTGTTCGAGTTTGGGATCTGTTGCTTCAGTGCCGATGGTTTCGCGATAAATCACATCAAGGAGTAGGCGTGAGGCGATAGTTGAGTAAGCAGGATCTTTTTCAATTTTTGCTTTAGCAGCCATGATCAATGCTTGATCGACTTCTTTTTCTTTGATCCCTTCGTAGAAATTTAAAATGGTGCTTTCAAGCAGTTCTTCTGGGGGGGCGATGTCTTCATAGTCGCGGCAAGCATGGTCGATTTTTTCAAGCAGCTCTGTTTCAGTAACAGTGTAGGTTTCTCCTTTCGCATTCATGACATGGAAAGAGCGCTCGTCTTTTTTCGCTTGGCGTCGCTTCTTTTTCTTAAGTGGAGATTCAGCAGTCGCAGGTGTTTGTTGTCCCTTCTCAGCGCGATAAAGGATGTATTCTTTTGCAGCTTGGAAGTAGCCTGCGGCCATGAGCTGCTCTTCGACAAGATTTTGAATGTGGTGAATGTGGAGCTCAACTCCTTCGTTTGCGAGAGCAACTGCGCCCGAGACGACTTGCTGCGTCAAAACGTTGACGGTTTCGATGATGTCGTCAGGAGTGCTTGCTTCAATTTTATTGACGCGGCGGAAAATTCTTTCAATCGATGCAGCAATCTTGATCGGATTGAAACGGACAGGCGCTTCGCTATCTTTACGATGAATTTTTAGGTGCCGTGGATCGCCTTCGCGCACAGCTTTATGGTGGTCACGGTAAATGATATAGTCGCGGGCAACATCGTGTTGTCCGTTTTTCATAAGAGTGACTTCGACAAGATCTTGAATTCCTTCAACTGTGAGAGAAACGTTTTTTGTCGCAAGCTCGAGAGTTTGCTTCACAACCTGATTCGACACCTCTTCGATCATTTCTTGAATGTCAGGAGCGAGAGGAGTCTCTTTTCCAATTTTTTTCGTGTCGCGGAACGCAGCTTCAATGGCTCGCGTGATCCGTTCTTGTCTAAAAGGCACAATGGTTCCGTTTCGTTTCACAACGGTGCACATGCTTTCTGCTGCTTTGACATTGTCTTGAAGTACACCTTTGGAAACCGATTCGAGCAGATTTACGGACCCTTTTGTGTCGGAATCAGACGTGTTAGATTTTACCATATTACAAACTCGCTTTAGAATTTTTTGAACATAAAAACTTCATTTTCAAAACAAAAAACAGATTAATTCTGAAATTTTGTTAATTCCGCCCTTCTACTACATCTTGTACTGGTGATGACTGTTAACCCACTATATATTGTAGTCGCATTCCAAAAGTCTACAGAAAAATCTCACAAAACTCAAAAAAAAAATTCGGAAAATTTCAACTCGAAGGAAAAGAGGCGATTAGCGTTTGATGTTATAAAAATAACATAAAGACATTTGTCGTTTACGCGAAAAATTTTTGCAATTTCAAACATATTTCAAATCTGTTATCCTGATTTTTTTTGTACAATTGAAATGAAATGAGACAGATTTACCTGATCCCAAATATTATTACTGCCTTTGGACTTTCGTGTGGACTTTTCGTTGTGTTTAAGGTGAATCTTTCCATGCCAGGAGCAGGGGCGTATGAACTACTTTATTCGTCTGCGTTACTTCTTTTACTTGCAGCATTTGCCGATCTTTTAGATGGAGCTGTTGCACGGATCATACATGCAGAAAGTGAATTTGGGGTGATGTTTGATTCACTTGCCGACACCATTTCTTTTGGGGTGGCACCATCCGTCCTCTTTCTAAAAAGTCTCAATTTAGAACATGCATCAGGGCTTTCCTTTTTTGCTGTTGTCGGAGCGATGCTCTATACAATATGCGGGGTACTACGGCTCGTCCGCTTCAACGTGCGGGCGCAAGAAGCCAAAAGTGATAAGATCGCGATGCTTGCTTACAAGAAAAATTTCACGGGACTTCCCATTCCCGCAGCAGCGGCAGGAGCTGTTTCGGTGAACCTTTTCATCAATTCGATCTTCTTCAAGGAATGGTTTACTGAAATGCCTCACATGACAAAGACCATTGTCTTAACTTGCATCATGATCCTCATTGGCTATCTCATGATTTGCAAGTGGAAGTTTCCCAGCTTAAAAACCTTGCGGGTGCGAGTACCCTCTTTTCACCTCATCCTCTTTTCTGTCATCTTAGCCATCTTTATTTTATATGGAATTTTCTACTACCTCCCCATTGTCCTAGTGATCGGCTCGGTTGGTTATATTTTGACAGGATGTATCTTGCGCATTGCGCGTCTCATTGCTGGCAAAAAATCCAAGACGCTTGCAGACTACGAGCCCGAGTCAGAAGACAAAGATTAGGTGATCTTATGGAAATTGCATTGATTCTTACATCCATTTTGGCTGCCATACTGGCAGTTTTTTTCTTTTTGCGTGGCAAAGTGTACCATGGAGAAGCGAAAAAAGTTGCAGCAATGAGTGTCTTATTAAAAGAGGAAAATAAGATGCTTCAAGAAGAAATTGTTCAGCTCAAGGTAGAACGGGGTGAGCAGCGAATGGCCCTGGAGCAGCAAAAGCTGCTCACAGAAGAAAAGCTCGCGATGGTCAAAGAAAGCCAAGAAAAGTTAACCCAAGCTTTTCGTGCACTATCGGCTGAAGCTCTCGAAAAGAGCAACAAATCGTTTCTCGACTTGGCCAAAGAAACCCTATCGAAGTTTCAAGAAAAAGCAAAAGGGGATCTCGAAAAGAAGCAGCAGACCTTTGAGGAGCTCGTCAAGCCTGTGAAAGAGTCTCTCACTCGGCTAGATCAAGGAATGCGCACTATAGAAAAAGAGCGCAAAGGGGATCAAGAGAGTTTAAAAACTCAAATGAATGCGATGCTCCAAGCTGAAAAAGAGCTTCGCTCTGAAACCTCGACCCTTGTGCGCGCTTTGCGCACCCCCATTGTCCGTGGGCGTTGGGGCGAGATGCAGCTCAAACGGGTTGTCGAGCTTGCCGGGATGGTGAATCACTGCGACTTTTATGAGCAAGAGTCTGTTGAAGGAGGTGCGGTCCGCCCTGATCTTATTGTGAGGCTGCCAGGTCATAAGCAAGTCATTGTCGATGCGAAAACCCCATGCGAAGCATTTTTAGATGCTATGCAAGCTGAAGACCCGGGTGTCAAAGAAGAAAAGCTCAAAGTACACGCCCGCCATGTGCGACAACACGTTCAAGCACTTGGCAAAAAATCCTATTGGCAAAGCTTTCAACCCACACCTGAATTTGTCGTCTTGTTCATTCCTTCGGATCATTTCTTTAGCTCGGCTTTGGAATACGATCCCACCTTAATAGAAATAGGAGTGGAACAAGGGGTGATCATTGCGACACCGACAACATTGATTGGTCTTTTGCGCGCCATTGCTTACGGTTGGAAGCAAGAAAAGCTTTCACAGCATGCCGAAGAAGTGAGCCGACTGGGCCATGAGCTGTATAAACGGATTGTCGACATGAGCGGCCACTGGACAAAAGTAGGACGAGGGCTTTCAAGTGCCGTTGAATCTTACAACAAAGCTGTGGGATCTCTCGAATCACGCGTGCTCGTTTCTGCGCGTAAGTTTAAGGAGATGGGGGCTGCTGCAAATGCAATCGAACTCGATGAACTTCCATCCATCGACCGCGTTCCACGCGAAATTCAAGCTGCCGAAATGAAAGAATCTTGACAGAAGTCCATTCCAGATCTAAGCTCGAGTTTATGAGTAAAGCAGTGATGGGTCTTTTCGTTTTCTTCGCCTGCATTATCGTGGTGACGTTCACGGCGCTCAAGCTTGCTGAAGTAGAGCTGTATCAACCGAGCGGATTTCACATTCACGATAAGCCTATTACTTGCACGGACTGTGGCAAGTACATGTGGTCAGGACCGCACATCCACGCCTGTGCTGAGTGTGTCGACGAGGAGTGATTCTTTCTTGAAGGTCAACTGTGTGACAGCCCAGTTGAGGAAAAGGCTCACAATAAAGGCGGGAAAGAGCGGGTGAAGTGAAATAGGAAGAAGAGGATCAATGAGTGGCCATGTTGCGGCTAAGCACCCACCTGAAATCATCCCTGTCCAAGCACCAGCTTTTGTTGCCTTTTTAGAGTAGAGAAGGTAGAGCAGTAGTGGTCCAAACGAGGCGCCAAGTCCTGCCCATGCGTATTCGACAAGTGTAAAGATCGAAGAAAAGCCTCCATGTGCGAGAGCAAGAGCAACAAGCGATGTTCCGATAATACCTAACCGCGAGACGAGAAGGAGTTTTTTATCAGAAGCGTTTTTAGGAAAGAGTTTGCGGTAAAAGTCTTCTGATAAAATAGAGGTGAGGACGAGCATTTGCGAACTCATCACATTGATGATGGCTGCAATAATGGCGCATAAAATCAGCCCAATGAGAAAGGGGGAAAAGGTCCGTCTGACCATTTCAATGAAAACCGTCTCTGGGTTTGTCAATCCAAAGGGGAAGTAACAAAAGCCTACAAGTCCCACAAGTGTTGCAGCGGCGAGCGAGCAAATCATCCAAGCCATTCCGACTCTTTTAGATTTGGAGATCTCTTCCACAGAGCGAATTCCCATAAATTTTGTAATGATATGAGGCTGCCCAAAGTAACCGAGCCCCCATCCTAGAGAAATTGAAACAATGGTCAGCAACGTCGCCCCTGAAAAGTTGGGAAAGAGGGTGAGGGAAACCGAGCTTGTCTCCAAAGTTTGGATCACTTCGGAAAAGCCTCCAAGTCCCTGCATGATGTAGAGGGGAACAAAGATGATGACGAGCATCAAAAAGAGACTTTGGAAGAGGTCGAGCCAGGCGAGTGTTACAAATCCTCCAAAAAGGACATAGCCGACGACCAGAGCAATGCCTGAGAAGATCCCCACTTTATAGGAAATTCCAAAGAGACTTTCTCCTAAGATGCCCAGTCCTGTCAGTCCTGCAGCAATGTAGACGGTGTAGAAAAAGAAACAAATCCCTCCTGAAACCATCCGCAGCGCGCCTGAGCGATCTTGGAGGCGTTTTTCAAAGTAGGAGGAGAGGGTGAGAGACTGAGTTTTTTCTGTGACGGTGCGGATCTTAGGCGCAATGTACTGCCAGTTGAGGAACATGCAGAGTGTGAGGCCAATCGCCACCCAACTTCCAAAGACTCCACCGAGGAAGATCACAGCTGGGTAACCCATGAAAAGCCAATTGCTCATGTCGCTAGCATGTGCCGCAAGCGCTGTTAGCCAGTAATTTAACGAGCGATTGCCCATGAGGAAGCCCTCTGAAGAGGTGTGCTTTCTTGTCGAAATGATTCCAACCCCCAGAGCCAGACAGAAATAAAGGACAATTGCAGAAATTTGTAGCATTGTTCTAAATAATAAAAGCGCCAGTTAAAACTGGCGCTTATCATAGAGAATTTCTCAATAAAGGAAAAGCTCTTTATCTTACCAAAGCTTGAGTTTGCTTGCCATTGCAGTTGTTGCATTCCAGTCTGGCAGGTGGTCCCAAGTGTGAGTTTTAACTGTGTCGCCCCAAGACCAGAGAGTATCCGTGCTTGGTACTCCTCCAGCAAACCACATAGAAGCTACTCCAACAATGATAGAAACTGTTAGGACACTGCGTGCTGTTGTTGCAAAAGGCCATTTAATCACCGCTTTTGCAAAAGTAAAGGGGAGAGTGAGAAACGCAAGTCTACTTGTTGTGTTAACAGTTTTAGATGCTGGAGCTTGGAAGTTAATATGGACGTGGAATTTACCTGCGAGGTCTTCTGCACCAGCTTTTTTTATTGTACTTGCGTGAAGTTCGGCTCCTAATCTGATTACACGGAAGTGATCTCCAACTTGAATACCAACTAGCGTACCTTCAACTCCATGTCCAGTTTCTGAGTCCAAGAAGCCATAGTTTGCATCTTCGATCTCTTCGTTAACTGTTGCGACAGGAACAATGTCCTTTTTCGCAAGGTAGGATGAAACTGCAACTTGCTCGGCCATGCCTGTTGAGATTTCAGTGACAGCTTTTTTAAGTGTGGGTTCATGATCTGAGTCGTTATATTTTACAACTGATCGGAAAAGAGTTTCAAAAGCTGCATGTAGTCCGTCGTATTTGCCTTTGTCTACTGCAGAGTCATATTCACGCTTATGCATCAAATTGACAAAACCATTCATATATGGCGTTGCAGTATCAAGCGTAAACTCTTGCTTTCCTAGCTCTAATTTCGTTGCCATAACTCGCTCTCCTTTGTATAAAGTGCAGTTTAAAATAAATGAAGAACATTAAGATTTCTTAAAAAAAAGCGCAAGAAAAAGTGAAAAAATTTATGAACAGCGAAGTGATAATGCAAAAAAGTTTTTTTAATTAAAAAAATTATTACAAGTTTTTAAGGTTATTCACCCAAGCTTGTGAGACACCTGCTTGCAAACGATGGTTTTCATGCAGCATAAAACCACGAGCTCTTTTGGGTGTGAGAAGTGGACTGAGCGCTTCTTGCCAGGCGTTCCATTCTGTAACGCCGTGTTCTTTCATCCGCTTGAGCCATCCCCAACCAAAAGCGACATGTGCAATTTCATCTTTTAAGATGCGGGCCATGAGCTTTGCTGCATCTGAGTCACCACTTCGTTCAAAGGAATGACCATACATTGGGGCAAAGTCGAGGTTGGCCATTTCAAAGGTCAAGCTCATCACGGATACATAGGAGATCGGAGTTGTAAGATAGGGGGTGTGACACCAAAAATGACGGTAGAGGGGAAGATCACCAAAACAGACTCCGAGACGGCTCAGTTCTTTAATATAGAGGCGAACGTGCTCTTGTTCTTCTTTCAAAGTATTGGCAACGCCGCGTCGAAAGGAACTAGGTGCTTGCGGAAAGCGAAGGAGAGCATAGGCCATGATTTCGACGGCAAGCAGCTCGTGACCGGCAAAGCGGTGCAAACAAACGGCGCGCTTATCACTATTTTCATGCTCGTGGAAAGGAGGGAGCTTTTCTTCTTTGGAACGTCTACGAAATCTCATCCCAACGGGACGAACAGGTTCGTTCCAAATCATCGGAAGTCCAGGGTCATGATCAGTGAGTTGCTGTGGAGTGAAGAGTTTTTCTTCAAGGGTGTCGGCGCTTAAAATGCGAATGGCCCAGTCTCTTAACTCGATAGTTTCAGAAGACTGGGCCACCTTAGGAGGATTCATTAACGTCACTTACTCTGCATCTAAAACGTAATATGCAGGGAAAGCAAAGTTGTTATTTTCACGAGGGGAAACAATCAAAGTGACACGCTTCCCAACTAGGTCTTCCAAGTTGACGTGTGTGCTGTAGACATAACCGACAGGAACATCACGTTCTTTTAGGATGTAATCACCAGGACGTGATTTCACAGGCTCTTTGTAGGACTCAAGGATTCCAGAAATGGTTTGTCCTTTGAGCTTTTGATCTTGGTAAAAGTCATCCATGGTTTTGGCATGGTGCATTGCTGACCAAGAAAGATAAAGAGCTTCTTCTACAGGCTCCCAGATTTTCATCCGGTCTGTTGGGGAGACATATTCGTGTGTTGATTTGTTTGCAATTTCGTAGATTTCTTGCTTCACACTTCCGTGATCGAGTTTTGAAGCTTTAGCTTCAAGGTAAGCGATCTTGCGGTGAAGGTAGTCTTCTTGAAATTGGGAGAGTGCCTTTGTCGATTGATCAACGTAAGCTGAGAAATCGGCATAGTCGTTGATGATCGTTTGGAGGTTGTGAACGATCCGATCTGCATCGATTTCATGAAAGGGCTTGAGCATCTCTTTTTGTGTAAGGAGTTCTGTCGCTTCGAAAAGTTGCTTCACAGCATCTTTTCTTTTGTCGTGTACCACTTTCATTTCAGGCTTACCCGCATACTCGATGTATTCTTTTGAAATGTAGAAACGGGTTTCAGAGGGAACATTGATCTCAAGCCATTTGGAGTGATCATCACAAATTTTTCCAGCGACTTTGTGGCCAGTGCTGTGATGCCCAACAATAGGAGCTTCTCTGTCTGGAGCGAGTCGTACGTTGACACGGTCTCCTTCGACAACATCATCAATCACAAAACCACGGAAGATGTAAGCTTTCATTTCAGAAGGAGGTTCAACTGCGTAAAACTCTCCTTTTTCTGCGGTGACAACGACATAGTCATCTTTCAAAAGTTCCGAAACGATATGGCTATCGAGATCGGGAGATGTGCGCATGCGAACGTTGTTGCCAAGTACTTTTCCAGTAAACGATTTAAAAGATGAGCCGGAGCGCGCTGATGGTGCTTTCGCTTCGGCTTGCTCTGCTTGCAAGCTAGAAACGCCGACAAATGCAAGCAGTGCTAGTGCATATGCAAAAGGTTTGAACATGTTCGTTAATCCTCCTATAGAAAACCTAAATGCTCATTCTAGGAGGTTGGAATTTAAAAAACCAGAGGAAAAAAAAGACTTCGCACATGGCGAAGTCTTTAATACTGAAAAACAACTCAGTTGTTTTGGCTCTAACTGTTCAAAACTGTTCGGATGTGTTCGCAGTTTTTCTTGCCGCAAGTGCATCCAACAGGATTGCCGAGGAACACCTGATAGTGTTCGCTATCATCAATCGGATTGGTGACTTCGTAAAGCTCTTCGCTTTTTTGTTCGATATCCCAATCACGGAATTTTAAGTCTTCTTCCGAAACTTCTTCGCCTTCATCTTCTTCAAGATCCAAACTTCCTGCTTGGATAGCTCGAGCAATTTGGCAATACGTACAATTGCAATGAGGTTCCGCTTTTGGGATGCTCATTTGTTCGAGATCCATTCCCAAGGCTTTGGAAATTCCAGCAATTTTTTGTAAAATTTCCGGAGGAAGATCAGGCGCATTTGCCTGTTCTGAATTGTGGTGCAGCAGGGCTCCAAAATTGTCTAAGGCATTTCCTTCTCCACCCAACTGAAAGGGGATACCAATCGAAAATGGCATGTCGCCTGTTTGCTGCGAAGGCTCATACTGTTTGAGCGATTCAGATTGTGTCTCCTGTGTCTCTTGCTCGAGGTAGCTTCCATGAGCGGAAAAGACCTGCTCGACTAGAGCTGGCTCGAGATTGGGAATCTCGATGGTCGATCCATTGTGTAGGACGACAACCAGGGTAGGAACGCCTTCTATCTCCTTCATGTGCAACGTGTTAATGTTTTTCCATGAAGTGGAAATGTAAGGAGGGAGACTCAAGATTTTATGATTGATTTTTTTCATAACTGCCTCATAAGGATGAGCTTTCTTAGCTTCATTATAGCGCCTCTTATCCTGAAAGTCAAGTTTGAGTTAGCACTCGCGACTTAAGATTGCTGAGATAGGTTATAAGTTGCTGGTTTGTAGCAATTTATATTTTATGCGCTTTTATCTTTTTTAACAGGTCTGAGTTCTGAGGGCAAGCTTTTTTGAGCAAAAAAAAATTTTTAATGCAAAACAGCCGTTTTGGTTGAACCAAATAATTTATCGAATATAAAGGAAAGAAAGATTAACATGCCCGTTCGGAGCCTTGCCTATGTAAACTTTCTCTTTACATTCAACAACTTAAAACCAACAAAGGAGTGAATCGCTTAACACTTAAATCTGAAATCTAAAAACTCGATAATGATTAAAAAGGAGAGCGCTCATGGCACGCAAAACGTTTGTTTTAGACACCAACGTTTTTCTTCATGACCCGGAAGCGATTTTAAAGTTCCAAGACAGTGACATTGTGATGCCGCTTGTCGTTTTAGAAGAGCTCGATAAACTGAAGAAGTTTACAGATGAGCTCGGTAAAAATGCCAGAAATATCATCCGCTTTATTGGTTCCCTTAAGGGGGATATCTTTAAAGGGGTTCCTTTAGAAAATGGGAGCCACTTTTCCATTTTCATCGAAAACAAAGCCCAAGACCGCCATGGTTTCCCCTTGCACCTCGACTCAAACAAACACAAGATTCTCTTTGCTGCCTACCGCCTTAAAGCTGAAGGGCGAGAGGTCGTAGTGATGATTTCAAAGGATTTTGTATTGAGGATCAAAGCAGAATCAATTGGAATCGAAGCGCAAGATTATGAAAGCCTCAAAGAGTCGTATGATAATCTCTACCGCGGCTTTCGAAAAATGGAAGTGGAAAAGAGACAAGTTGATGAGCTCATGACGCGTGGGTATCTCGAGCTTCCTGGAGAAGAATTTTTTCCTAATGAATTTTGCCGGTTTACAGCAGGAGATCAGGCAAATGCAATGGGAAAGTATAATGAAAAGAAAAGCTGGGTTGAGCTACTGCCGCCACAAGAAGAGGATATTTGGGGGATTCGTCCCCTCAATGATGAGCAGCACTGTGCGATGGACCTTCTTCTCAATGATGAGATCAAATTGGTCACTTTGATAGGTCAGGCAGGAACGGGAAAAACGCTTATGGCGTTAACCGCAGGACTGCGTAAGGTGTTTGACGAGGGAGTTTACTCCCGGATCCTCGTGAGTCGCCCGATCATGCCTCTCGGGAAGGATATCGGATACTTGCCGGGGACAAAAGAGGAAAAGATCTACCATTGGATGCAACCGATTTACGATAACCTTGAATATGTGTGTGAGTCGATTTCGGGAACGGAGAACACGACAGAGACGAAGCAATGGATCATGGAGAGTGAGAAGATTGAGATGGAGGCGGTGACCTTCATCCGTGGACGCTCGCTTGCGCATACCTACATCATTATTGACGAGGCACAAAACCTCACGCCGCACGAAGTGAAGACGATCATATCCCGTGCAGGCAAAGGGACAAAGGTCATTTTAACGGGAGATCCGACTCAGATTGATAACCCTTATCTGGATAAGGACTCAAACGCTCTGACGTATGTGGTTGGAAAGTTCAAACCGCACGGGATCTATGGACAGGTCTTTTTTGAAAAGACAGAGCGCTCAGAGCTTGCTGCTCTTGCCGCAAAAGTTTTATAAAAAGGCCCTTGACCCTCACCCAACGTGATAGTTTACACTAGAGCCACTTGAATTTAAGGAATGGAGAAATCAAGTGGCTTATACAGTTAAAAAGCTTTCAGAACTTTCTGGGGTGAGTGTCCGGACTCTTCATCATTATGACGAAATTGATTTGCTCAAGCCGGCTTATTTTGGGGCAAATGGATACCGTTACTATGAAGAAGAGCAATTGCTTTTGCTTCAGCAGATTTTATTCTATCGAAAGCTTAAGATGCCGCTTAAAGACATTCAAAAGGTCTTAATCCAAAGCGACTTCAACCAAAAAGCTGCCTTGCTTTCTCATCGCAAGATCTTACTAAAAGAAATGACGCGTCTCCAAGAACTGGTGTGCACCATAGACAAAACACTTAAACACCATAAAGGAGAAATACAAATGGAACATGAAGAAATATTTGACGGCTTCCTCGATAAAGAAAAGCTCAGTCGGTTCGAAGCGTACATGATCAAACGCTTAGGAGAGCCCTACAAGCAAGTTGTCCTGGAAAGTAAAAAGAGGTCTGAGCAATTGTCTCAAGATGACTGGCTTGAATATTTCAAAGAAACGAATGAGATCAATAAGGCCCTTGTGAAGCTTTCTCCTACTTCACGAGAGGTCCAAGAGATCGTTCGGAAACATTACGAGTCGACCCTCCGCTTCTATACGCCTACGAAAGAGATTTATGTGGGCTCAGCAGAGGTGATGCTCGAGCAGCAATTTGCAAGAGAGGCCTATGAGAAATGGCATCCTGATTTGGGCGCTTTTCTCGCAAAAGGGATGAAAATTTTTGCAGAAAATGAACTTTAACTGAAATGAGAGCGAGGAGCTTTCCTTGCCCTCTTTAAGATTTGGTGTTAAGAGAAGGGTATGAAGAAGCAGCAGATATTATTAGTCAGTGGTCTTGTGGCTTTGCTTGTGGGTTTTGGGCTCATAATCTATGGAGCTTATGGATCTTATAAGATGGCAGAAGCCAGGCAAGACATCGATTCGAAGACAAGCTTTGTTCCTGATAATCCCCTTAAGGACATGGTCAAAGGAAATCTCAATCAGCGGGTTGATGAGTATCGCCTACCTGTGGCTCTTCTCTACGTTGGAGGAGTCGTCTGCATTATTGCAGGGGGCGTTCTTATTTATCAGGGGCGGAAGGCTCCGAATAAGTCTCGCTAGCGGCGCGTAGTTCGTCGAGAAGACTGTGAATTTCTCTTGGGGGATAAGGAATCTTAATATGGTGAGCTTTAAAGGCGTGGCATGCAGCGACAATGATGTGGCTGCGGATATCGCTCATCCCGTTTTCTGGGTCGGCAATCCAAAAGCGTAAGAGCAAGTCTACGGCGTTTTCTGAAATGGCTCGAAAGCGCACGGTTGGTTTGTGATTTGGCAGGACGCGAGGCGCTTCCTCAGCGATTGTGATCAGAAGTTTTTCTACAAGCTCTAAATCAGAGTGATACGAAACTTTAAAGGGAATTTCTATGCGAATATTCGAGTCAGAATAGGACCAGTTTTCGAGTTTGTTCGAGACGATTTCTTGGTTCGGGATGAGGTGCTCCTTTCCTTCTCGTGTACGGATCGAGACGTAACGCGCATGAAGCTTATTGACAATCCCATAGATCTTGCCATCTTGAATACTGATCACATCTCCTGGGGTGATCGAGCGGTCCATTAGGAGAATGAAGCCGCAGAAAAAGTTCGAGAGGATATTTTGCAATCCAAATGCAATTCCCACACCGATGGCACCGGCTAGAAAGGTCAAAGCTGAGAGATCAATTCCCAGGAGAGAGAACCCTATGTAGACTGATATCGTGATGAGCATCGTTTTAAAAAGTTTAGAAAAGATGATGCGCAGGGAGGGGTGGAGGTGCTTTTGCTTTTTAAGGCGGGCTTCTAGGGTGTTCGAAAGGGTGACAGCTATCCAGATAAAGAAACTTGTGACGATCAGAGCTTTTGTTAAGGCTAAAAGGGAGAGGGAATTGGGACCAATTTTGATGACGATATTTCGGAGAACGTCTACTCCTGGTTGGAGGAGGCCTAGCACATGGAAGAGTGAGAGTATCCCAATGGTTGAGATGGCAAGTATTTTCGTTGCGAGGTTTTTAAATAAGCAGCTGACAATCAGGGCTCCAGTGGCGACGAGTCCAATTTGCAAAATGTGGGTAGGAAGATCTAAATACACAGTAAAGATAAAGTAAGAAAACAGCTCTACTGCACCAGCGGATAGATAAAAGAGGGTGCGGTTTTGAAGCTTGAATTGTTGACGTGTGAAGAGGGTAAAGAGGAGTCCCCCTAGGAGTGAAGCTGCTAAAGCTGCAAACTGTATCAGAGCATGAACCATCGTGAACCATGTGTTAGTTTTGGTGCATTATAAATCCTTAGGATTTAGAAAGAAAAGAAAAATAATTCCAACATCGATTTTATTATACAAATTTTTGGAAGATATAATAATATAGTAGTTAGGTAGTGTCATCAAAAGATCCTTTGTTTTTTGTCGAGGACGTGGGAAACGGACGATCTTTTGATAAGACTATCTTGAAGGGGGTGTCTATGATTGGAAAAAAATTTCGATTAGATCAATTGGAAAAGCGGGGAAGCAAGTTCATGTACAATGGACGGTTGTGGACTCCTAATGAGCCTGTGAAGTCGTCGCGCAAAGACAAAAAAATGATGGTGATGGCAACGAAAATGGTGCGTGGTGTTCGCTATGGAAAGATCATCCATTTTGGAACGAGTGGCTATGGTCATAACTACAGCAAACAAGCAAAAGAAAGCTATTTAAAACGAAGCGCAAATATTCGCGATAAGTATGGACGTCTCACGAAAAATGATGTCTGGAGTGTAAACTATTGGTCGCGGAAAATATTGTGGCCTAAAAATAAACCGTGTAACGGTCCAAAAGTTACAAGACGGGCTGCTTAGTCAGTCTTGTTTTTTTGAGGTCCGGCCCCAATGAGCCAACCGTATGTGTAGTAAGCGATGGGTTGTAGAGTGTAATTGAGTGCGCCTAATGCAGACCAAACAAACCAGGACTGCTCAGAGTCTTTCTCTTTAAACTCTTCAAACCTCGCTTGCTCTTGTTTAATCAATTCGATTCTCTGTTTGACTTGTTCGATCGTTTCGACTTCCACAAAGTAACTTTTGAGAGATAGGTACCAAGATGAGGTGTTTTGAAGCTCTGTGAGTTTGAGCACGAGAGCATCGAGATCTTCTTGGGAGTAGCTTTGCAAGAATTGAAACGAGCGTTTGTCTGTTTCAAAGTCAAAGTTTCCAAACCGAAAGAAAGGTGCTGTGTGATGAAGCATGGTATCTGAAACTCCAGAATCAGACTTCACGATGAGATAGCTACGTTGAATGAAATACGACTCAGTTCCTTTCAGGTTTGCGGCACCTGTCCAGGTGATGATGTCATTTTCATGATAAGAAAATGCAAAACGAAGGATTGGTGTCTTTTCCTCTTCAGCTATTTGGTTCAGACGTTTTTGCCATAGTTCGATGGTTGGGGTGTCGAGTTTAGGTGAGCAAAAAGCAAAGAGTTTGATTTCATCAAAGAGAGAGGCTCTTTCACCTTTCATGAGTTCTACAAGAGTGCGTTGGCAGTCGGCTGCACCGAGAGAGTGTCCGATAAGTTCTAGCCGAGGATTTGTGGCGTTTTTAGCGTAATTTTCTAAGATCTGTGTAATTTGGGTAGAGCAAGTGTCAAAGACCTGCTTTCCGACGCCTTTAGGGTCTAAATCGCGATGTTTACTTGCCCCTCCATCCGTTCCACGGAACATAAACAGGGCAGGAAGGTCTGCATCTTTGTTTTGAGGGGTTAGAAAGTACCCATGAAGACCGCTCAAGTGGACTTGGGATTCTAACTTGTAGTAATCGATTTGACCTGTGTTTTCATTAAAGACAGGAACAACCATTCCTGTTTGCGTTGAAAAAGTATCGCCGTATGCAATGTATTTTGCAAGAAGTTCGCGATGGGACAAATAAAACTCGGGACGGGATCGATCTCCTTCTTTCATGAGCTTTTTAATCGCATAATCGTAGTAGGTGTAAGAGAGGCTTCTTCGTCCACGAAGTCCCGCTTCTTCAATTTCAAATCCTAGAGGAAATTCATGGTGAGGATCAATGAATTGGAGGGGGTTGCGGAAGAGCTCAACAAGGTGGGTGATCCAAAAATTGGGAAGCTGAGTAGCAGTTCCTGACCACCACATACGAAGAGAAGGAATTTGCGCGTATTTTAAGATTTCAGTTTTGATGGTTCCTGATTTCAGCTCAGTAAAATAGTGTTCTAGGTCATCGAATGTAAGGACGTGCCCTATTCCTCCGAGGAGTTGGAGGCAATGTCCTTTTTCGAGACGGTTGGGTAAGCCTTCATGTTGATCGAGTTTCATGACACGATCGACAAGGGTTTCGCCAAAGTAAAGACTTAAAAGGTGAGTAAACCTTTTTTTTGGCCCACCTTTTGTAAGAAAAAGTTTGAGTTGATGATCGAGAGAGGGGATTTTGTCGTAATTATCGTTGATAGGGAGAGGGTAGGCTTCATAAGGAGCAGGATAGACGTCTTCTTCAACCTCTTTTGCAACGAGGTCTACAGCTGTCACACCCAGAGTAAAGTCTACACCTTCTGAAACGCCTGAAACTTCCGACATATTTGACTCACTTTTCTTTTAATTTCGTCGAAAATTATATCGGACGGGTTTATTTATTTCGAGCCTTCGTTGGGGTTGCGAAATGAAAAACAGGGTTTTCTGGGTCATTACGCTTCATATAGTAGTAGGATTTGCGGAGGTCTCCTTCAAATAATTTATTAAATGTGATGAATAGGGCTCTTCTGGGGCCGTCGCCGTTATTGATTTCGGAGTAATGAGGCACGAAAGAGGTGAAGATGACGAGATCTCCTGGTGAGGCTTTGAGGGGAAGCCAGTTCAATTTATCAGTATATTCTTTTTGAATCGAGCCGTGATCCTTTCCGCCAACAACATAGGGTAATATGGTGTGATCATCTACCTCGAGATCTTGTTTCCAGTTTTCAGCAACATAAAGGCAGCCATTTTCTAGAGTGGCTTCATCAATACAAACCATGGCTGTGATGAATTCGGTTGGGCCAAAGAGTTCAAATGCTGGGTGATCTTGATGAGCTGGAAAGGCTCCGCCATTTGGCCATTTATAATTGAGTTTGTCTTTGAAGAGGACATAGGGTTCATTGAAAAGTTGTCCAAGGAAAGTGGTGACAGTTCCTTCGATAAGGAAATAGAGGTTAGGGTAACAAGATAGAAGGTCTTCTGTGCGACAAACTTGATGAGGATTTTGCGCTTCTGCAACAACGATAGGGACTCCTGGAATGGTTTGAGCGAGTCCTTTGCTTTGGTCATCAAGTAATAGAAGCCCTTTTGCTGTTTCATTGATCTCATTAGATATGTTTCGAAGCATCTCGACTTGTTTTTCAGAAAAGAAGTTTTTCACCCAGAGGAATCCTCTTTCTTCGAATAACTCTTTTTGGTCTGAAGAACCTGCAAAGCAGGGAATCGAAAAGAGGAGAAAAATCATGAAACTGCGCATAGGTTTATCCTGTTTTTCAAATTGGGCGGTCAGTGGTCGCCTAGAATTTTTCCATGAGCGTGACATAATGAACAATAAACGTAAAAACTAATTTTTAAGAGCAGGGGGGGGGAGAGCAGGTCATCTCTACTAGAAGAAAAATCAGCTCTAAACACTAAGTCTCTTAAAATCAACAGAATAATGAATAGTAGTATTAATTGTAAAATAATAGTTATTATGTTATAATTATTGCTTTATAGCAGGCTTTTGGCTGCTTAGAATCAATATCCAAGAAAAGGTGGGGAGAATGACAAGTTTTGTTAATCGTATTGCAACTAGTATTCATGACCGTTGGCATGGCTCAAGTGCAGTTCCAAGTCCAGTAGAATTACCAACATATAATCCACAAGCGGGTGAAGCGGTGAAAGCTTCTACAAGTTCGAGTCCAGGTGAATTACCTGGTTATAATCCACATTCACAAGAGGCTATTGAAGGAGCTGAGAAAATGTTTCAGGTTTCTAAGGCCGCCAATGATCCAGGACGGACATGGAATGTGTTATTCGTTGGAGGAATCCTGAATAGGGAGGCAGATGTACTACTCAATGTAGATAAGCTTCAAAATAAAACGGGTGTTCCAGTCCAGCACTTTTGGAATCGTGTCTATGCAACACAGCGTTCAGACCGAGAGCCCAAAGCGGATGTTGTCAATGATTTAGCTGGAAAAATTGAAGCGTATCTCTCAATAGGACAACTTTGCATTATCGCGCACAGCCATGGAACAAAAGTAACCTCTATGGCACTAGACAGTCTTCAAAAAAAAGGTGCGGTTAAGACTAACGACAACAGGCTCGAGGTTTATGGAATCGGAGGAGTAGAAGGCATCCCAGAAGATTCTGCGAGTTATGTCGAGAATTACAAAAATAAAGATGACCACACTCAAAGCTTAGGAAAAGTGCTTTGGCATGCAAACAAGAGTGTCGAATGGGACAAAACTGACAGAGCTGGAAATGGTCATGCCTTTATCGGTGGTTATGATGATTATGCGACTGAAAAAGTCGTAGAGTTTGTGCTCAGACATAGCGCTGTAAGTGATGAAGGGGCTTAGGAACAAAGTCTACATAGTATCGTCATCAATCGCTTTTCTTCAGTAGAAGAAAGAAGGTACTTTTCATAGCCTGCCTCTAGTTTTATGATCATTTGAATGCATGAGGCTTTTGAGGCAGGTTTCCAAAAAAGGGATTGCTTTGAGATCCTCAAGACTCCTAAGTCGAACGATAGAAAGTTTAAAAAACCTTTTTCAAGCAGGAAAAAAAGAAATATAGTATACCACAGGCATGGACCCACTTTTTCACACAAGCAAAGCAGTCTTAAATCAATCAAGTTATGATGCGCATAAAAGCATTTTAACGACGTTTCACTTTAAACCAGGTTGTCATGAACTGACACAGGCGCGTTTAAGAGAGGCGAGTAAGCTTCATCTTCTTATCGAAGGGAAGGATCTCTATGTTTTTGATGGTTTCTTTTCTGAAGCAGAAGAAAGAGAGATGCGAGAAATTTCCGAAAATTTGGATCTAGAAGTTCCTGTGTTTGGACCGACAGAAACTCTGGGGAAGCTAGAGAACAAGGTACGCTGGATGGATAACCCGGGAAGGTGGAAGCTATTTTCTAATCCTCCTGGACCGTTTCAGGAGCTATACAGGTTTTTCGGGTTTTTAGCAGAGAAGCTGCAAGTTGATGTTTCGACACAACCGTGGATGCTTTGTAGTGAATCTTCGAGCTTACCAGCGTTTGTTGTCAATTACCACGAAGCCATGTCTGTAGAAGATGAACGAGGATATAAACACTGTGATTGTGAGCCTGAAAAGGGGGTCTGTTTTGCGATTCCTAATCTTCATGCAAACGAGCGGGGATTTCATAAAACCAACTTTGTCAATGGAGATGTAGGAAAACCTCTTCTCCTAACAGTGATACTCTACTCAACATCTGAAAAATATCTTCCTGAATATGGGCTTGGAACGGCTTATTATGATCAAAGTGGTAAAAAGGTCTTTTCATCCGATTGCATTGATATGCGCCTTGTTCTATTTGAAGGAAATATCATGCATGGAGTTGAAGCCTCTCATTTACCTGAGAAGGGAGCTTGGCGGATTTCATACGTGTTTAAGCTTCTCCTAAATCCTAAAGACGGTTCTCAAAACATTAAAGAGTCTTTGAAAAAGCTTCTTCTAAGTGATACCATCGAAGGATGATCACGATTAAGGCAACCATATTTTTAGAAAAAAATCTTTGGGTCGGCACCTTTGAGCGTACCGATAAATTCGGCTATGGAGTGGCTCGCTATCTTTTTGGTGGGGAACCATCGGATGCTGAAATCTACGAGTTTGTGCTGACACGTTTTGATTCCCTTAGTTTTGGACCCGCTCAAGAATTTGAGCTCAAGATCAAACGAGTGAATTATAAACGACAGCAACGTGAAGTGCGGAGCGAAATGGAGCGAGTCAAAAAAACGATACAGCCGTCCACTCATGCGCAAGATGCGATGCGCGAACTGATCGAGCTCAATAAAAAGCAGCGGAAGACTTTTTCAAAGCAGCAGCGCGATGCGCGTAAAGAAAAGCAGTTTTTGCTTAAGCAAACAAAACGAAAAGAAAAGCATCGCGGTCGATAATTCTCACTTCAATTTTTTTTTATTGAATTTTGGCTAGACAAAACAATTGCGTTGTTGTAGATAGTTGAAAATAGCGTAAGAAAAAAAGTGAGAAGATGAAGAAACCATTCAAACTCATAATTGTCGTGTTACTGCTTATTGGAGTTTCTGCGGCACTGCTCACCATGTATATTCAGAAACACAGTGTTCCGATGATGGAACCCAAAGGGCTCATTGCAATGAAAGAACGCGAGCTGATTTTTACAGCTGCGATTCTAATGTTACTTGTTGTGATTCCTGTTGTGATTATCACTATGGTCTTTGCTTGGAAATATCGTGAAGAAAATAAGAAGGCAAAACATGCGCCTGATTGGGAACACAACAACATTGCAGAGTGTTGTTGGTGGGGTGTTCCGGTTATCATTGTTGCTATTTTGGCTGTGATTACTTATCGAACATGCTTCGACTTGGATCCCTACAAACCCCTTCAGAGTGACAAAAAAGCCGTTGAAATTCAAGTTGTTGCTTTGGATTGGAAGTGGCTTTTTATTTATCCTGAGTATGGAATTGCATCTGTTAATTTTTTTCAAATTCCCGAAAAGACTCCCATTAAGTTTGCGATCACTTCAGATGCACCCATGAATTCATTTTGGATTCCTGCTCTTGGTAGCCAGATTTATGCGATGCCTTCAATGAGAACGGAGTTGAACTTAATTGCAAATGAAGTCGGAAGCTTCCGAGGATCTTCATCCAATATTAGTGGAAAGGGATTTGCTGGAATGTATTTCACTGTCAAGGCAAGTACAGATGAAGAGTTTGAACGTTGGGTGAGCTCAGTGAAGCAATCGTCACAAACATTGGGAATGGATGAATACAATGAGCTTGTTCAGCCTAGTGAGTACAATCCTGCAACATCTTATGTTTTGACTCAGCCAGATCTGTTCAATCAGATCTTGAATAAATATTATCCTCCACAGAAGTAATCAAGGATAGGAAAGAATATGTTTGGAAGACTGAATGAAATGGCCCTAAAGCATGATTGGATTGAGTATGCTGCTGGGGTTTCCATGATCCTCGCGGGGATCGTCATCCTAGCCCTGATCACACATCATAAAAAGTGGAAATGGCTCTGGAAAGAATACATCACCTCTGTCGATCATAAAAAGATTGGCATCATGTATCTGGTTGTCTCGTTTATCATGCTTGTTAAAGGCTTCATTGACGCTTTGATGATGCGCGCACAGCAAGCTTTTTCATGTGGAGATAGTTTCGGCTATTTGGGGGCGGAACACTTTCAGCAGATCTTTACGGCCCATGGCGTGACAATGATCTTTTTTGTAGGGATGGGAGTGATCTTTGGCCTCATCAATATCATTTTACCGCTTCAGATTGGAGCGCGGGATGTAGCATTTCCCCTCCTAAACTCGATTAGCTTTTGGCTCTTTACAGCCGGAGGTTTATATATCTTGGTTTCCCTAGTCATTGGGGTATTTGCTGGTACAGGATGGACGGCTTATCCACCTCTTGCTGGGCTTAAATACAATCCGGGTGTGGGGGTCGATTATTGGATATGGAGTATTCAGATATCCGGGATAGGAAGTTTGCTCTCAGGGGTGAATTTCTTTGTCACGATTCTCAAGATGCGTTGCCCTGGTATGACTCTTTGGAGAATGCCTGTTTTTGCATGGGCAACACTTGGTTGTGTGATCTTGATCATCGCAACGTTTCCGATCTTAACAGGGAACCTTGCAATGCTATCAACGGACCGTTTGCTCGATACTAAGATCTTTACAGCGGGCTTTGGTGGAAATCCCATGATGTATATCAACTTGCTTTGGGCCTGGGGTCACCCTGAGGTCTACATCTTGATCTTGCCGATATTTGGGGTCTTTTCAGAATTTGTGCCGGTCTTTTCTCGTAAGAAGCTGTTCGGCTACACTTCAATGGTTTGGGCGATTATCGTGATTGTCTTCTTATCATTTATCGTTTGGTTGCACCACTTCTTTACGATGGGTGCTGGCCCAAGTGTCAACGCCTTCTTTGGGATCATGACAATGATTATTGCTGTGCCGACAGGTGTGAAAGTCTTCAACTGGCTCTTTACGATGTATCGAGGCAAGGTGAAGTTCACGTCTCCTATGCTGTGGTTTGTTGGATTTGTGATCACATTTGCCATTGGAGGGATGACGGGTGTGATGATGGCGGTTCCCACAATCGACTACCAAGTTCACAACAGTCTCTTTTTGATTGCCCACTTTCACCAAGTCATTATTGGGGGAGTGGTGTTTGGATTTTTCGGTGGGTTTACCTATTGGTTCCCTAAAATGTTTGGTTTTACCTTGATCGAAAGTTATGGAAAGGCGGCATTTTATTGCTGGTTCTTTGGCTTCCTGATTGCGTTCATGCCTCTCTACCTTCTTGGGTTTATGGGTGCGACCAGACGTCTCAACCACTATGAAGCATCAACAGGCTGGCAACCACTTTTCATCACTGCTGCAATCGGTGCTCTTGTGATTGCTGTTGGGGTGTTCTTCCAAGTGTTGCAGCTTTATAAAAGTATTAAGCACCGAAAAGAAAATCGCGATACAACAGGAGATCCATGGGATGGACGCACCTTGGAGTGGTCTACCACATCTCCTCCACCTTTCTACAACTACGCATTCACTCCTGAAGTACATGGTCGTGATGCGTTTTGGGACATGAAATATTCCAAGAGAAAGCCTATGGAAAATCGGCCCTATGAAGACATCCATATGCCGACTAACTCTGGCATTGGGTTTTATATTGGCGTCCTAAGTTGTATTGGTGGATTTGCGTTTGTCTGGCATATGTTCTGGCTTGGTGGACTGACTGTTTTGGGGATTATCATCTCCTTGATAGCCCGCTTAGGAAATAAGCACCCCCATTACTATGTCAAAGCGGAAGAAGTTGAAAGAATAGAAACAAGGACACGAAACGCATGACAAGTTCAAAAGCAATGAAACACGAAGCTTTGCCCGATCCTTTTTCGGATGAGTACTCAAGAACGGTTTTTGGGTTTTGGGTCTACCTATTAACCGATTTCATGATGTTTGCTACGATCTTTGCTGCCTATGCAGTTTTGCAAAAGAATACGTTTGGCGGCCCAGGACCAAAGGAATTGTTTGATCTTCCTATGGTGCTTAATCAAACATGGATCCTACTTGTGGCGACGTTTTTTGTCAGTTTAGGAGGAGCTTCTGCTCATCGTAATAGTAGAAAGGCGACAATTACCTATTTTGTTTTCACATTCATTTTAGGGTTTGTCTTTTTATGGTTCCAGGGATGTGATATGGCGCGCCTGATTGATCAGGGCGCAACCTGGAAAAACAATGGGTTTTTATCCTCATATTATACTTTAGTTGGAACATTTGATGTTCATATCATCTTTGCGCTTCTCTGGACGATCGTATTGATTCTTCCTGTGATGAGGAGAGGTCTTGATTCTGTGAGTGTCAGAAGGTTGACCTGTCTAAGGATGTTTTGGCAGTTTCTAAACATCATTTGGATTTTTATCTTTTCTATTGTTTACCTCTTAGGAGTGGCTCTATGATTGATACACATCATGGTTGGAATCTCAGTTTTAAACCCATCACAATCGGATTTGTTTTATCGGTAATCATTACCGCTGCCCTTTACCGTATTGTGACTCATTATCATCTCTCTAAGATGATGATGACCGAGGCAGTGATAGCCTTAGCAGTCATCCAAGCAGTCTTACAATTGATCTTTTTCTTACATTTAGGATTAGAATCCAGGCCGCGATGGAACACCTTCATGTTTCTTAGCATGGTGTTTTTCATCGTCGTTCTGATTGTCGGATCGATTTGGATTATGTGGCACCTTGGCTACAACACGATGCCATCAATGGAACAACTCCAACAAATGTGAGGTTAGGTTGAGACGCTTTTTGATTGATCAACTTGAGAAGCAGCCTAATCTGTGCAGCCGCAAGCACAGCCTGCTTCACAATCCATTAGTGAAGAGCAACCACAACTCACGGGATTTTCAGCGATATCTTCCTTTTTATCGCAGGAAGTAAAAGAAATTAAAGAGCCAACGAGAATAAGAAGAATAGAGAGCTTTTTCATGAATCTACCTTTTGTAAATTGCCTTTCTTTTTTTCTATCACAATTCTCATTTGTAGACTAGACACGAAGGTAATAGATGGAAAAAATACAATCACAAAGAGTTCCATTCTCGCTGAGGGCGTATCTCACGTTGATTAAACCTGGAATCATCATGGGCAATGCCATCACTGCGATTGGAGGGTTTGCTTTAGCTTCGAAAGGGCATTTTGACTTTTGGCTTCTCCTTGCCATGCTCGAGGGGCTTTCTTTGATTGTGGCTTCGGCTTGTGTCTTTAACAACTATATCGATCGGGAAGCAGATCGTAAAATGGCACGTACTCGCAACCGCCCTTTAGCAGTTGGAAGTGTTTCCAATACAACAGCTTTAGTCTATGCGACCCTTTTAGGTCTCTTTGGAGTTTTCTTACTAGCAAAATTCACGAATCTGTTAGCGCTCAGCGTCGCTCTTCTTGGATTTGTCGTGTATGTTGGTCTCTATAGCTTTCTCAAGTATCGTACGGTTCATGGAACACTCATCGGAAGCATAGCAGGTGCTGTGCCGCCCGTTGTCGGCTATACGGCAGTGACGGGTCGCTTGGATCTCGCTGCGATCATCATCTTTGGAGTCATCATGATGTGGCAAATGCCTCACTTTTTTGCGATCTCTGTTTATCGTTTAAAGGATTACGCCGCCGCTGCGATTCCTGTCTTACCTCTAAAAAAAGGGATGGGAGCTACAAAGGTGCAGATGCTGCTTTACATCGGTCTTTTTGTTTGTGTTTCTTCACTGCTCACAGTTTTTGGATTTGTCTCCCTGCTTTATCTCATTGTCTCTACGTTGATCGGTCTTTACTGGTTTTGGATGGGAATCAAAGGGTTTAAAGCTGGAAATGATCAGAAATGGGCGCGTCAGATGTTCATCTTTTCGCTTGTAGCTGTGATGGCTCTTTCAATCACCATACCCCTCAGCGTGTAACGGAAGCTCCAGCGCTTTGCGTTTAGCAGTCCATTCCCACCACTTTGTGGAGATGCCGGTTTTAGCTTCATGAATGATAGCGGCGAAAACGTCCCAAACACACGGATCGTGCTTTGTTTGGGTGCGTCTTTCCAATTCTTGAAAGAGAAAAGTCGGATCTTGCTCAGAGAGACGTTCAATCGTCTCGATTCCGAGGACTTCTAAATCTTTGAGCGTGGCCTTGCCGACATTTGTAAGTTCTCTAAGGTGTTTCTTTTGCATGCTTTAAAGAGTAACCTTTTCATGGAATTTTATACTATGGAAGGGATAAAATATGCCTATAAACAAGGTGAAATTCGATGAAAGAACTATTTGAAAATAACCGTCGTTGGGCTGAGAAGAAAACGCAAAGCGATCCTGAACTTTTTAAGAAACTTTCAAAAGGGCAAGCTCCCAAGTATCTTTGGTTTGGATGCTCCGACAGTCGGGTTCCTGCTAGTGAAGTTTTGGGACTGGAGCCAGGAGATATCTTTGTTCACCGCAATATAGCAAATGTCTTTCCCCATACCGACTTTAACTGCCTATCCGTTCTTCAATATGGAATTGAATATCTCAATATCGAGGAAGTGATTGTTTGTGGTCACACAAAATGTGGAGGCGTCGCAGCTGCGATGGAGCAAGACCAGTTCGGACTCGTAGATAATTGGCTACGCAACATCCGAGATGTCTATTCACGAGAAAAAGAGACCCTCGACAAAATCGAAGACCGGGAAGAAAGATACAATCGCCTGATCGAACTGAATGTGACTTATCAGGTGATGAATATCTGCCACACCACCATTGTGCAAAATGCCTGGGCAAAGAAAAAGAAAGTTTGTGTTCACGGATGGGTCTATGACATCTCTACAGGCCTATTGAAAGACCTCAACTGCTCGATTGCTTCGTTCAAGCAAGTCGAAGATACCTACCGGACACTAAAACTCTAGCCGTTAGATTTTCTGTTTCTAAACTTTCGCTTGCGAAAATTCTCTTTTTTGGCTTTTTGAAAAGGGTTTTCTTTCCGTTTTGCCCGCTTTTTTTGACGATGTTGTCGCAGGTGAGACCGCTTTTTAACGGTTGCTTCTAAACCGGTAAATTCAACGACATCCACTTTCTGTCCAGTGAACTCTTGAATCTTTTTCATCATCCCAGAGTCACGATCAGAAACAAAAGAAAGAGCTTGCCCTTTTGCTCCGGCTCGACCTGTTCGCCCAATTCGGTGAACGTAGTCTTCGACATTTGTGGGAAGGTCGTAGTTGATCACATGTGTGATTGACTCGACATCGATTCCTCGAGCAGCCACATCAGTTGCAACCAAAATGCGGATTTTCCCCTTACGTAATTGGGTGAGGGTGCGTGAGCGTTTATTTTGGTTCATGTCGCCATGCAATGCGGCAACAGGATGCTGTTTGTCGCGAAGATCGCGCGCAAGTTGGTCAGCGTGACGCTTTGTTGAGGTGAACACAATCGTGTAACCCGTCTCTTCTTGATTGAGAACGTGGTCCAGGAGTCGGTTTTTGTGCTTAAGGTCGTCTGCAAAGTGGAGAGCTTGCTGGATGTT